>ONPM01000022.1 GCA_900319715.1 uncultured Prevotella sp. | reverse complement strand
GTCAGCGTTCCTTCCGAGGGTCTGTTCCGCAGCCAGCCGAAGGAGTATCAGCAGAGCGTGCTGCCCGCAGGCAAGAAGAAGTTCGGTCTGACCGCTGGTCTGCCCGTGAACCTCGAAGGCCTCGTAGGTGCTGACGGTTGTGTATGGGGTCTCGAGAGCTTCGGCTTCTCTGCTCCTTACAAGGTGCTCGACGAGAAACTCGGCTTCACTGGCGAGAACGTGTACAAGCAAGTAAAGAAATTACTCGCATAAGTAACCTCTTCCCCTCCTAAGTTAGGAGGGGTTAGGGGTGGTCTGAACCACCGCAAACCAGCGTTCTTTCAGACCCTCTCTAACTCCCCCTTACTAAGGGGAGAGAATTAATGACTCTGATTATGGATATTAAGGTTATTGGTTTAGCATCCGACCACGCTGGCTTTGCCTTGAAACAGTTTGTCAAGAAGTACCTCGAAGAGAAGGGCTATGCCTATAAGGATTATGGCACCTATACCGAGGACTCCTGCGACTACAGCGACTTCGGCCATGCCCTGGCTAAGGGCATCGAGGACGGTGAGGTCTATCCCGGCATTGCCATCTGCGGTTCTGGTGAGGGCATCAACATGACGCTCAACAAGCACCAGTCCATCCGTGCCGGTCTCTGCTGGATCCCTGAGATCGCCCATCTCATCCGTCAGCACAACAATGCCAATGTGCTTGTGATGCCCGGACGCTTTATCTCCGAGGAAACGGCCCGTGCCATCATGGACGAGTACTTCACCACTGAGTTCGAAGGTGGCCGCCATCAGAAACGTATTGACAAGATTCCTGTTAAGTGAGTTCAGGGAAACTCAATCATCATAAAAAGTGCACCAGGGAGTTCCTGATGCACTTTTTCATTGTCATTCCATTTCACGTTTCATTCTGAATCTTTCTTCTCCTTGCCGTGGACGCTTTTCACCTTCATGCCCAGTTTTCCTGGAAGGATGGCATTGAGGGTGATACCGACAAGGGCAGACAGGGCAAGACCTGAGAAATGAATGGGGCCAATGCTGACATTGTCGTCGGCTCCATATTTCACACCAATGGCTATGACCAAAATAGAGGCAGCAACAAAAACGTTACGAGAGGAGTTTAGGTCGACGCTGTCTTCCACCAGATTGCGCACGCCGACAGCAGAAATCATGCCGTAGAGAATAAGGCTCACACCACCGATGGTAGCAGAGGGAATCAAACCGATGAGGCAGGCAAACTTAGGGCAGAAGGACAGCAGGATTGCGAAGGTGGCTGCCAAACGGATGACAGCAGGATCGAAGACCCTCGTGAGATTCAACACACCGGTGTTCTCGCCATATGTGGTGTTGGCAGGGGCTCCGAAAAGTGAAGCCAGTGCAGTGGCCAATCCGTCGCCCATCAGCGTGCGGTGCAGACCAGGTTCCTTTAGGAAATCCTTCCCCACGGTGGAGGATATGGCGCACATATCGCCGATATGCTCCATGATGGTGGCAATGGAAATGGGCAGAATAGCGATGATAGTGGAAACGAGGAAGGTGGTGTCCGGATGGTCGAACACGGCCAGTACGGTGGTCTCACGGCTGAAAGGCAGTCCGAACCATGCAGCCTCATCAAGTGCAGCAAAGTCGACTTCACCTATGACTGCAGCCAGTGTATAACTGACCAGCGCCCCCATGAGGATGGGGATAATCCTGATGATGCCCTTGCCCCACACGCTGGCAGAGATGACTGTCACCACAGCCACGATGGCCAGAAGCCAGTTGGTGGTGCAGTTCTGTATGGCACTGCCCGAGAGCACCAATCCGATGGCAATAATCATGGGGCCAGTGACCAATGGGGGAAAGAATCTCAGGATCTTCTCCAGTCCGAACGTCTTGATGAGGCCAGCCATCACAAAATAGCACAACCCGGCAAAGAACACGCCCACGCAGGCATAGTCGAGGGCCAGCGTCTCGCTCATGCCCTGCTCCACGCCCAAGGCTTTCACAGACATGTAGCCACCCAGAAAGGCAAACGAGGAGCCAAGGAAGGCGGGTACCTGCAACTTGCTAACTAAGTGGAATACCAATGTTCCGATGCCGGCAAACAGCAGGGTGGAAGATACAGAGAGTCCTGTGAGGACAGGTACCAGGACAGTGGCACCAAACATAGCAAACAAATGCTGGATACCTAAAATGATGTACTTGGGCATGCCCAATTGTCTGGCATCAGTGATGCCCTCTTTCGCGGTGATGTTCATACGATGATTAGTTTATTTGCCTGCAAAGATACAAATATTTTGGCAATCCGGCAAGTATTTTCACACATAATGCATCAATCAATTCTTACCATGGTTGTACACTCATCTGCCCTACAACACGGGGAGGATATAATTCCAAACCAAATTGAGTTCACCCTGCAAATCCCCGACATTCGAAGTAATGGCAATAACGGCATTCTTATCGGGAACCACTATGATATATTGTCCTCTGGCTCCATCAGCACGGAAACAGCCAGGTCGGCAACGCCACATCTGATAGCCATAGCCCTGCATCCAGTCGCTGGTCTCTTTAGTCATACCCTTCGCCTCGGCTTCTTCCATACGGGTGCCAGGATTAATGCTCTCCACTTGCTTCTTCGACATTTCAGCCACCCATTCGGCTGGAATCAGCTGACGGCCATTCCACTCTCCTTTCTGGAGGAGCAGTTGTCCCATCTTGGCCAAATCTTCGGTCTTCAGATAGAGACCCCAGCCACCCGTATTAATACCTTGCGGGCTCTCTTCCCATTTGGGTTTGTCGATATGGAGGGGTCCGAAAAGACGGGTATTCAGGTAGTCGACCACTTTTTCGCCAGTTACCTTCTGCACGATAGCAGAGAGCATATAAGTGCCCAGACTATTATAAAGATAGAATGTGCCAGGCTTATGCACAACGGGGTGAGCCAGGAAGGCCTTGATCCAATCTTGTTCCTGAGAGCGGCGTGCTGCTGGCTCCTCATCATGTCCGCACGACATGGTCAGCAAATCGCGTACGGTCATCTTTTTCAAATTGTCACTGACCTCTGCAGGCAGTTTGTCTGGGAAGAAATCAATCACCTTATCCGTCAGAGCCATTTTGCCTTCGGAAATTGCGAGTCCTACGGCAGTAGCGGTGAACGTCTTACTGACAGAATGTAGCACATGCGGCACGGTATCTACGCCCTCGCTCTGCCAACGGCTATAGATAACGCTACCATCGCGGACAATCATCACGCTGTGTATATCCATAGAGTCATTCGCAGCCTGCCCCCAAAAAGCATCCATGGCCTTAGCCACACTATCAGGAGTCTCAGCACGAGGCAGATCGATTATCTCTGCAGATTCCTTAACGTTGCTCTTACATGCCGTCAGTGTCATCAGCATCATCACGGCCAGAATTGTCTGTTTCATTTTCATATCGATTTTATATAAACTGGTGTTTAGTCTGGCACATTATTAGCACCTTAACAAAATAAAAAATGAATCTTGGTGCAAATATAGTAATATTTCTTCAATATCCGTGTCAAAATCTTGGAGAATAATGAAATATTATGTAATTTTGTCGGCAAATCTCTAAAATAGAAGAATATGAAGCAATTATTTACAGCGATGATGATCGCAGCAAGTGTAGGGCTGACAAACGCCCAGACAACCCAAAGGCAAATTGTGGAAGAAGGTGGTACAGGACCATTCAAGTCTGAAGTCGTGGGTGACGCCTCCTGCCCTGGATTCACAGTGTATCGTCCACAAAACCTGAAGGAAGTAGTGGCTAAGCAAGGAGTCCTGCCCGTAATCGTCTATGCTAATGGCGCCTGCTTCAACAACAATGTGGAGATGCGCCTGCTACTGAACGAGGTGGCCTCGTACGGCTATGTGTTAGCAGCCATTGGTCCGTATGACGAAGCCGACGTGATGGCACAATGGAGAGGTGTGCTGAAATCTGCCTTTCCAGAAACCAAGGGTGAGGTGATCATGGCCAATGGGGAGCAGATTCTGCCTCTTACTGCCGAGGAGCGTCAGGCTCGTGAGGAACAGCAGGCCAAGCAAAGAGAAGAGGCAGCCAAGAACGCCAAGAAAAGTAAGAAACAGCAGGCTGCACCACCCTTCAGGACCTATCCCAAGATGTTGCTGGAGGTGCTGGACTGGCTGACAGACCAGAATGCCACTCAAGGTTCGGAATACTATCACTGTCTCGATCTCAATCATGTGGCAGCCATGGGACAGTCGTGTGGCGGAGCCCAGGTCTTGGGCGTTTCCCATGACCCCCGCATCAAGACCTGCGTGATGCTGAACACAGGTATAGGCGATATGGAGATGATGGGGTCCACGAAAGAGAATCTGAAGAACCTACACCAGCCCATGTTCTATATGATTGGTGGTCCTGGCGACATCGCATATACCAATGCCCAGAAGGATTACGAGCGTATCGCCGACAACATTCCCGTGGTGATGCTGAACTCCAAGGATGGTCATAGCGGCACCTACTACGAGAAGCACGGTGGCAACTATGCCAAGGCTGTGGTGAAGTGGTTGGACTGGCAGTTGAAAGGCAAAGCAGGACAATCCGCCCTCTTCCTCGACGACGAATACCTGAAGATGAAATTCCCCGACTGGCAAGGCGTCCGAAAGAACTTCTAAAACTTCATAGAATCTTGTCCAAATCAACGGACAGACCTATACTGAAGGTTGTTCCGGTGGTTAACGGAGAGGTATAGTAATAAGACTTGGGTTTGTAGTTGAAGAGGTTGTCAATGGCAGTATTGACATTGATGCCGTGCCATACGTGGTGCTGAAGCATCAGTTTCCAGATGGTATAGCCTTGATCGACATTCGTATCACCCGACTGTGGCTTACCCTGACTACGCCCTGAGAGGGCTGCATCGAGGGCGTAATAGGGAGAGAAACGATGGCCATAGCCTATCCGCCAGGTCAAGGAATGCGAACGGGGCTGGGAGAACTCTGAATAAATGACGTTGCCTGTCTCATGCAACCATGAATAATTCAGTTTGATAGTCAGCCCCCAATCAAAATAGTGGCCAAGACTGACATCCACGCCCCAGACATTAACCCCATCCTCATTCCAATAGAGTGCGCTGGGCATACCCTCATAGGTATCGCCAATTGTAGTAATACGCTTATCGAACATATTACAGTAGCCCATAAAGGTAAAGTTATAAATTCCGTTCAGCACACCACTATTCCTAATACGGTTCTGACGTTCGATGGCTATATTGAAATTGTGGCTCTTCTCTGGCTCCAGATCGGGATTGCCGATAATCATATAGCCCATGTTGCCCATATCGAAGTGCATAAACATCTCCTTGAGTGTAGGAGCACGGAAGCCACTGGCATAGTTGGCACGGAAGGTCATCCACGGGAACTTATACACAACGGCGAGACGCTCGGTAAGAGCCTTCTTTGAAGAAGCAGAGAAATAGTCGTATCGGATGCTACCCATGACATTCAAGCGATCGGTAATGTTCCAGTCGAACTGTGCAAAACCATCGATGTTGTCCTGAGCGTGATGGGCATTGTCGATGAACTGATAGGTTGTCAGATAGTCATGCATGTAATCGGCACCAACAATAAGGTTATTCTTGCCAAACGAATGACTATACAACGCATGAACAACATGCTGTTGGTTGCTATAGTCATGGTCATGAGTACGTGTACCATCTGGCAAGAAGTTGGCCTTGTCGTACTGATCGTATGCGTATGACAGTTCAAGATGACGGTCATGATTCCAAATGTACCTGCCCTTCAGTCCGGCACTATAACCCTTGAAATGGTATTCATAGGTATCACGCTCGCTGCTACGGAAGAAATAGCCACCTCTTCCGATGAGTGTCAGATGGTCTGTGGCACGCCAAGACAGCCGTTCCTTCACGTTATAGGTCTTCTGTCCGAAGAGACGGCTAATGTTGGAGTCGTCTTTCAGAACCGATTCGTTATAGGGCAATCCCTGTGCCTTTTTCATCAGTTCAATGGCGACCTCCTCTGATGAGTATGCCTTCGGCAAATTGACAGGGTCCATGCTTGTTTGCTGGAAACTCGTCTGCGAGTTCCATTTCTCTGTGTTGAACGAGAAACTGGCCCCGTTTCGCCATTCATGCCCGAAGGAATTATATCTTGTATTAGCATTGGCAGTCCATGGATCCAGATTCTCGCGACTGATGATATTGACCACGCCCGCTACGGCATTCGAACCGTAGAGTGCCGATGAAGCACCCTTCACGATCTCTATGCGCCCTACGTTGTCGAGGTTCATGCGGTTGTAATCTACATTGTCCATCGTCTCTCCAGCCATACGCTCACCATCGACGAGAAAGAGTACGGCATTACCACCGAAACCACTCATATTGAGTGATGTCTCCTGCGTCATCGCCAAACCAAACTCTAGACCAGGAATCTCCTGTATCAGCATATCCTGGATATTCGTGGCATCGGCAATCTTGATGTCATGGCGAGTAATCAAACGGGTGACCACAGGTGCTTCTTTCAGCGTTTTGGGAGTATGGGAGGCCGTCACCACGATCGGGTCCAGTTCTACAGAGTCACGAAAAGCAGTATTCTGTGCATAGACTCCATGAGCCAGCATGGACAAAGCCATGCCGGTAATCATGGAATATGAATGTCTGCTTAACGGGGGCTGTGTCACGACTTATTTCTTGGTGCCAGCGAACGTAGTATCCATCGACATAGGCATCGCACCATATTTCAATGAGAACTTCACGACAACCGTCTTGTCGCTGAAAATGACCGTAATATCACTCAAAGTAAAGGCCTTATCATCACCACTGGCATTCTTCACTGTACCGCTATATGTGGTGAGTTTACCCGTAACGGTATTGTCGCTCTTGGTCAACGGGATATTCTTCACAATCAGTGCAGGGATAGTCATCATTCCACCCATTCCCATTTCTGGAATTGTCATGTCGACAGATGTATCTGATACTTTAGCAAATGCATAGGTCTTGGTATCGTTTGATGATTCCTCTCCCATCACCATGATGACCTCATTACCTTCATAAGTTCCTGCCACCTGTGTGGCAACTGCGGCCTCTGGCTCATTATCATCACTGCCACATGAACACATTCCCATCACAACGGCCACTGCTGTGACCATCATAGTCATAAAACTTTTGATTTTCATAATTTTGCTTTCAAATATAATGAATTGTAATCTATTTCGCTGTACCCAACTGCTGGGTGGTGTAATCATATTCCGAACCATACGCACTGTGAGGAATAGTAAAGACGGCTATCATGAACAAGACAGCAAGGCTGACCAGCCACTTGTTGTACTTCCATTTCAACGTAACAAGGGAAACTACAAAAAAGAGGAACGACAAGAGTGTCTTGTTATCAGTAAGGTCTGTTCCGTATGGGAATCCTGTCCACCACGGCCCGAAGGCTGCATGCTGTACAAGAGGTCCGAAGACAAATCCACCGACAAACAAGAATAATACCGTGACCTTCAGCCACTTATCGTATGTCTTACGCGTCACAACCTGTATGAACGTATAGACGGCGATAAGCATGGCTCCAAACATAAACAAGATATGGGGTATAAGGATACCAGCAGGTACATCATTACGGAAGCGTATCACGATAGGGGCTTCTGCAGAATAATCCTTACCACCGACCGTGATGTAATACTGCAGTTTCCCGCCGACAGGCTGAACAGGCAATGCAGCCTGCAACTCACCATCTTTCCAACTGAATTCTACAGTGGTAAATTCGTGTGACGTCGGATAGCGACGGTAATGTATCTGTGCCTTGGTATCTGACGGAAAACCATTCAGTACAACTATCTCATCGTGCTGCACGCCACTTCTGGGCAGTTTCACCTGAGAACTCTCTCCATGAAGTTCGACGGTGACCTTTTTGGGGTATGTAGGTCCCGTCATCCGCTGGAAAATACTCAATGCCAACGTAATAACGACGGCCAAAAGCCAATAAAAGAATTTCTTCATCTGACAGGTGGTGTTAAGTGAACTTGGAAGGTCATAATCTCTTCATCGCGCAACACTTTCACGGGAATCGTAGTGCCAGCCTTGAGTTCAGCCAGGCGCTCCATGTATTCATTGATATCCTTCACTGGCTTACCATCAATCTCAAGAATGATATCCCCGCTACGAATGCCAGCGTTGTGAGCAGGTTTACCAGCCACTACGATATCGGCACGAAGTCCTGGCGTGCTGCTGGCACCCATCACATCGGGCATCAACCCTAAGGTCACCTTAAACTTGGCATGCTTCATCGTCTGTGTACTAGGTACATTGATATAATCTGGTGTCTCTGGCTGGACTGCCAGTTGGGTCACTAATTCCTGTGTGTATTCTAAGGTCTTCTGCATACCATCGTAGTTCAGGGTGGAAGGTGTGTCTGCAGGCGTGTGATACTCCATATGTCCACCCGTGGTGAGGAAGAGCACAGGGATGTCTGCAGCCACAAACGAAGCCTGATCGCTGGGACCATAGCCATCAGGGATACAACTGACATGCAAGCCCTGTTGTTCGGCTATCGATTCTGCCATAGCCTTGAATCCACTACTGGTTCCAGTCCCTGATACGCTCATGGAGTGATTACGCATACGCCCCACCATATCCAGATTCACCATCGCCACTATACCTTTCTTATCGGCAGGCAGATTGATGCGACGAGCGTCCTCCTTTTTCATCCAATCTAAGAAGAACTTTGAGCCTACAAGTCCCTGTTCCTCAGCACCGAAGAAAGCAAAAATGATGCTTCGTTTGGAACCAGTTTTCTTGAAATGCTTAGCCAGTTCGAGCACTACGGCATCTCCGCTGGCATTATCGTCAGCACCTGGGTGAACCCCTAAAGTATCAGGACGACGCGAGCCTGAGCCCTGACCTCCTATGCCCAGATGGTCATAATGCGAACCCACGACGATGAATTCATTTCTCAGCCTTTTGTCCTTGCCAGGCAGTACGGCTAAAATATTATGAGTGGTCCGCTTCTCGTTCTTACCATAGGTGAAGTCGTGGAAATAGCCAATTTTCTTTTTTCCCTTGACAATGGGCTTAAGTTTCAGACTACGCAGTTTGCCGACGATATACTCTGAAGCAAGTGTGTCACCGGCAGTGCCTGGGTATCTGCCTCCCAGTTCTTGCGATGCCAGATATTCTACCGTTTGTCTCATATCATCTTGCCTTTGCGCATGTATCTGTCCAACAAGTGTAAAAGCCAAGGATAACCACAATAATTTTATCTTCATGAATCATTATATTTGATTTCGGGTGCAAAGGTACGATAATCCATTTAATTCCACAATCCCTATTTATGAGGATTTTTTCCAACAGATAGTGCCATAACTGGGCGAAATTGTTGTTCATATATCATTAAACGTTCTTAAAGTTTAAGGAAAAACATTAGAATTCATAAATAAATGATTACCTTTGCAGCCGCATGAATCAGACAAGATACGCATTATTCTTCGATATAGACGGGACGCTCGTGAGTTTTAAGACACATGAGATTCCTGCTTCAGCCATTCTGGCACTGACACAAGCAAAGGCTAATGGCCACCGGGTGTTCATCGCTACTGGAAGACCTCCGATCATCATCACCAATCTTGGTGCCATTGAGCATCTCATCGACGGCTACGTCACCACCAATGGTGCGCTCTGTTATATCGGTGACGACATCGTCAGTTGCCAAGCGATACCTACAGATGATGCTCGCAGGATAGTGGACGATGCCAAAGAGAAAGGCTACGGATTAATTGTTGTGGGAGAACGTGATATAGCCGTACTCGATCCAATAGGTAATGTAGACAGAATCTTCCGCCAGGAACTGGCTGTGAAGAATCTGGAACTATCGATACCTGTGGATAAGGTTCTCCAACAACGCATCCTGCAAATGACTCCCTTTTTCGATGCGGACTACGAACGTGAACTGATGGCCCGTCTGCCTCATTGCACATCAGGCCGCTGGCATCCTGAGTTTACTGATATCACTGGTGCTCTGGCCGACAAAGGTCAAGGCGTGCTGGCGATGGCGGCTCATATCGGCCTAGACGTGAGTCATACTCTGGCATTCGGCGATGGTGGCAATGACCTTTCTATGATCCGTACGGCAGGTATAGGAATCGCAATGGGTAATGCTATTGATATGCTAAAGGCCGATGCAGACTATATCACCACCTCTGTGGATGATGATGGCATTCGCAACGCCCTTAAGCACTTCGAACTGATATAATTGACTTAGTACGAAAGGCGTTATTTGCACTAATTAGCAGAATGTATGCGTATTCTGCTGTTTTAATGAATTTTATAGGAATATACATCCCTACATTAGCAGTTTTTTTATACCTTTGCAATCGAAGCATTCAACTGATATGAATATGAAAAAACTACTAATTCTGCTTGCTCTTTCAATGCAAGTATTTGGAGCCCAGGCTCAAGAGAGTGTTCGTGAAACCATCCGTTTAGATAAGGGATGGAAGTTTGCTATGGGACATGCTGCTGACCCTCAGAAGGATTTCGGCTGTGGAACAGAGTACTTCAACTATCTGACTAAGGCCAACTCTATTCATAACGAAGGACCTTACGTCCAGAAATTCGACGATGCGGCGTGGCAAGAAATACAGATTCCTCACGACTGGGTAACAACACTGCCCTATTCCAGCGAGGCCAGCCACTCACATGGCTACAGAACTGTAGGATGGAAATACCCGGAGACCAGCGTTGGGTGGTATCGTAAGGTTCTGAAGATTGGCAACGAGGATCTCGGCAAACGGCTGATGCTCAGATTCGACGGGATATTCCGTTCTGCACAGGTATGGTTCAATGGCTACTATATGGGCACAGAGCCCAGCGGCTATGCCACACAAATCTACGACATCACACCTTATATCAAATATGGTGAGGAGAACCTGATCTGTGTACGGGCCGACGCTTCGCTTGAGGAAGGCTGGTTTTATGAGGGCGCCGGCATCTATCGCGACGTGTGGTTGGAGAAGTCTGCAGAGGTCAGCGTAGCCCCCTTTGGCACATTTGTATATGCAGATCTCCAGCAACCTTATGCGGAGGCCAGACTTTTCATTGAGACAGAAGTCTGTAATAGCAGTCTGACTGTCCAACAGTGTGAAGTCATACAGCGACTGCTCGATGCTAACGGACAGGAGATAGGCAAAAGTGAGACCACAGCACTTAGTCTGAAAGCCAAACAGACCATAGGTTGCAAGCAGAGTATCCAGATCAGTAAACCTCATCTGTGGAGCACAACCGATCCTTATCTCTATCAGGTGGAAACGAGTGTCTGTCTGAACGGCAAGGTGATTGATATCTATAAGACCACAACTGGTATCCGCGACATCTCATTTGATGCAGAGCGAGGTTTTATCCTAAACGGTAAACCTCTGAAACTGAAAGGAGTAAACCTTCATCAGGATCATTCTGGCGTAGGTGCTGCCATACCCGATGCCTTGCAAGCGTGGCGTATTAAACAACTGAAGAAATTTGGCTGCAATGCCTATCGTGCCTCGCATAACCCTATGACACCGGCATTACTTGATGTATGCGACCGTGAGGGTATCCTCGTCATCGATGAGAACCGTCTGATGGGTATCAACGAAGAACATCTACGCTTGTTGGAACGGATGATCAAGCGTGACCGTAATCACCCATCCATTATTCTCTGGAGCGATGGAAACGAGGAGTGGGGACTGGAGAATAACATTCAAGGAACCCGTGTGGCAGAAGCCATGCGTGAATACACCAAACTCTTCGACCCCACTCGCCCCAGTACTGTGGCTAACGCAGGAGGCACGGAACTGATTAAAGGACTTGATGTAGTTGGTTTCAACTATATTGTACAAAATGATGTCGACAACCGTAAGAAGGCAAATCCCACTTGGCGTATTGTTGGTACGGAGGAGACTACGGGTTGTGGCACTCGCGGCTGGTACTTCAATCTATCCGAATACCCTGGACGTATGGTTAGTTTGAACCGAACAATGGAACAGAACTATGAGAATATTATCGAGCGTGGTTGGAAATTCTATGCCGAAAGACCATGGGCCGCAGGACTATTTTATTGGACGGGCTTCGACTATCGTGGTGAACCTAATCCGCTGAAATTCCCTGCACATGACTCCGAGTTTGGCATCCTCGACTATTGTGGGTTCCCCAAGGACGAGGCATACTACTTAAAGTCGTGGTGGACAGAAGAGCCTATACTACATATTTTCCCCCACTGGAACCTGCAAGGACATGAGGGCGAAGAGATTGAAATTTGGGCATATAGCAACTGTGACGAAGTAGAATTGACTGTCAACGGCAAGAAATTGGAACGCCAACAGATGCCCAAAAACGGACACCTGAAGTGGAAGGCTGTCTATCAGCCAGGTCGTGTGGTTGCCATAGGCTATAAGAACGGGAAGCGCATTATGACAGAAACGATCGAGACCACAAAGCCCGCCTATAAGATGGTGCTTAAGACTGACCGCCAGGAGATTACAGCCGATGGTCGTGACCTTGCTGTCATCACTGTTGAGGTACAGGACCAAAAAGGCCGCATCGTACCAGATGCCTGCCCGATGCTGAACTTCCAACTCGAAGGTGAAGGCCGCATTCTGGGTGCAGGCAACGGCGATCCCATGTATGCCGGAGAAGACCATCCAAAAACAATAAACTGCAAAGAGTTCTCTATCCCCGCTTTCAACGGTCTTACTCAGATCCTCATCCAGAGTTCTGAGACACCTTCGTCAATCTCCCTCAACTGTCTCAGTGATGGACTGAAGACGGGAAGTATCATAATAAATACGAAATAGGCGATGTGGCCTTCCCGTTAAATCAACGAGAAGGCTACATCCATCATGTGGGTGAAGTTGTTCTGACGCTCCTCAGCGGTAGTCACCTCACCAGTGAGGATATGGTCAGAGATGGTGCAAATACCCAGGGCACGATTGCCGGAACGAGCCGCATTCATATAGAGTGCGGCTATTTCCATCTCCACAGCCAACACGCCCATCGAGATCCATTTGTCATTATGGGGATTCTCACCATAGAACGTATCTGAAGAGAGAACATTTCCGACTTTGTATTGATAACCATAATGTTCGCAAGCCTCTGCCGCAGACCTGACAAGACTAAAGTCGGCTATTGGCGCAAAGATGCCAGGTAATTCATACTGGGAGGCATAGTTACTATTGGTACAGGCACCCATGGCAATAGCCAGATCACCGATATGGAGGTCCTTGTTGATAGATCCTGCCGACCCCACGCGAATAATAGTCTTTACACCATAGAAGTTGTAAAGTTCATATGTATAGATACCGATAGAAGGCATACCCATGCCATGTCCCATCACACTGACACGTTTGCCCTTGTAACTGCCCGTATAGCCGAGCATGCCACGGACATGATTGAATTCGACAGGATTGTCGAGATACTTCTCTGCCATGAATTTTACACGAAGCGGATCACCCGCCATGATTACTGTCTCAGCGATGTCGCCATACTGAGCACTGATGTGGGGAGTTGGAGTATTATTCATAATTTATTTATTGATTTACGAGTATCTGTCTGTAATATTACCCCATTACGGGATGAGAAGGGAGGAATCGCCATAACTGAGGAATCGGAAATCATGTGCAAGCGCATAGTCATAAATCCTCCGCCAATCCCCACCTACAAAAGCACTGACGAGGAGTAACAGCGTAGACTGTGGCTGATGAAAGTTCGTGACAAGCATACGAACGATTTTATACTCATAGCCAGGACAGATAATAATCTGAGTACTGGCATGGAGAATATCGAGATGATGTGCATCCATCCAATCGGCAAGTGCCTGCAAAGCATCCTTACTACAAAACTCCTTACGACACAACTCCCGGTAAGGCTCCCACTGCGAGACATGGAGTTGATCTTCTGGGAGGTCAGGCTGTTCCTTTACCTTCACTCCCATGTAGTAAAGGCTCTCAAGGGTGCGAACGCTAGTGGTACCGACAGCAATCGCCTGGCAATCGTGTCTAAGAAGTTTGGCAATGGTCTTACGGTGCACACTAATGTATTCGGTATGCATCTCATGCCCCTGCATCTCCTCGCTTTTAACGGGTTTAAACGTACCTGCACCGACGTGGAGTGTCAGTTCCTCACGATCGACACCATGTGCATCAAGTTCAGCCAACACCTCTGGAGTGAAATGGAGACCAGCCGTGGGAGCAGCCACACTGCCTTTAATCTTTGAGTAGACTGTCTGATAGGTGGTCTTATCGCTATCTTGCGTCTCTCGGTTGAGATAGGGAGGTATGGGCAGTTCACCCATCGTATCAATAATCGTGGCAAAAGGTACATTTCCATTCCACGAGAAGTCGATGCGATGGCTAGTGCCATGGACAGGGCCACGGGTGGCCGTCACTTCTACCTGAACCCCTGCGACTTCTATGATACGTGTCAATGAACCTTCTTTCCATTTCTTCAGATTGCCTACAAGACAATACCATGCACAATGACCCATAGCCTGGAACATCTGTTCGTAATCAGCAGGTTCAGCAGGTTCAAGCAGGAATACCTCGATGAGTGCTCCTGTATGCTCACCAGTGACAGCAGTCTTGCGGAAGTGCATACGGGCTTGAATAACCTTCGTATTGTTGAACACCATGAGTGACCCTTTCGGCAGATAGTCTGGCAGATGATAGAAGACATTTTCCTCTATCTCACCCTTGCGATAGATCAGGAGTTTAGAGTGATCGCGGCGGTCCACGGGGAACTTGGCGATACGCTCGTTTGGCAGATCATACTGATAGTCACTAATGTGTATATGCCGAGGATCGATAGTCATAGAATACAAGATTTGATAAGGGCATAGAGCAGGGTGAATACTAATACTGCCACAGGGATGTCGCAGTCAGATCGTTCATATCCCGTCGATGTGTACTTGGTTGAGATAAAATGACGCGAGGCCGCCATCTTTCGTGTAACACGATAAAAAAAGTAATAGACACTGGTGCCGACAATAAGACCCCAGGTCAGTCCCACGAGGATGTCACCAGGGAAGTGGACGCCCAGATACAGACGTGTCCAACAGTTGGTGAACGACCAGATGACGAGGGCTATGGAGAGCAGACGGCTACGAATGAGCCAACAGAAGAAGATGGCAATACTGAAAGTGTTGGACGCATGGGCAGAAAAAAAGCCGTAACTTCCTCCTCGATAGCCATCAACAGTATCAACCAACAGTCCAATCTCAGGATCATGCGTAGGTCTCCATCGCGCTACTGTCGGCTTAACAATCAAATCATCTATAGAGCCAGCCAATAAGACACAGAGGCCGGCCCCAGCCAACACACAAAGCACCTTGCGGAAATTCTCATTATTGTGGAGTACGACATAAAACAAACTGAGATAGAGCGGTAGCCAAGTGAGGGCAGTCGTGAGTACATGGGCCACACGATCCAGATAAAGCGAATCACTGCCATTGACAACAAGCAGACATTCTTTATCAAGAGCGATGAGGTCTCCCCCGAAACTTTCGGCCGTTAAAAGTAAATCTGTCAGCATCGTCATATCACTCTTAAATGTTTACTCTCAATCCATCCCTCCTTACCGTCAGCGATGCGGATCTCTTTCCAATCTCTCATTGAACCATCTGTAATAACGACCTTCGTTCCTTCGTGAAGGATAAACAGATCAGTACCGTTAGCGGCTGGGGTACTTTTCACCGTCACTGCTGGGACAAAGATGATGGCCCCCTTACGGTTAAGCAGATCCTTCTTCTGCTGCCAGGCGAAGATGTTGGCTCCCACAAAAAGCAGAAGCAGCACCACGCCGCCGAAGAAGCCAGCCTTACGCAGCCAGATTCGGTATGAGAAAAGATAGACCAACAATAAGACGATAGTGAGCGCGAGGGCTACGAGAGCAGTACGCGCCCAACCATCGACACTCATCAGACTGACGAGCGAACGATACCACGTGACAAAGAACATCTCTGACTCGGGAACAATCTTGTCGAAGGTCTTCGAACGAGCAATCTGCAGATTGAAACGAATGTCACGATCACCAGGTGAGAGCAGTAAGGCACGCTCATAGTTAAGGACGGCCTCTGGGATGTTTTCTGTACGATAATAGGCATTGCCAAGATTATAGTAGAGTTCGGCACTGGCACCTTGTTTTAACAAGGCTTCGTAGTCACGAATAGCCTGTTGGTACTGCCCATGGACATAAGCACTGTCAGCCTCAGCCTTAGTCACGGCATAAGAGGTGAGAGGTGAGAGGTAAGAGGTAAGAAAGAGCACAAAGAGAAGAAGGGTTCTGGCATGAGATATTCTCTCACCTCTCACCTCTGACTTCTTACCACTTTTTTTCATCGTTCCTTCAATCTGTTCGATGGCAGTCATTGCCTTCTCATATACCTTATTCATATTTCCTTTCGGATCGCCTGGAGCATAACGTTCAAACTCACACTCGTCGAGGGCACCCATAAACTGAGCGATAGTCTCCTCACCTACCCCTCGATCACCAAGGCGCTGACTGATATTATCGTGTGACAATTGCTCTACTGGGATATTAAGTTTGTCACCTACATAGCCCCAAAGCGCACGCAACACCTCGTCATAGAACTCACCAGGTTTATTGTCTGCCATCAGTTTCGAAGCCTTCTTCAGTCGTTTGGTTGCGACCTTGTTAGCCTTGCCCGCACGGCGCTTGGTGATATTAGCATTCTCGATGGCACGTTGGCGGAAGATGACAAATAGTGATATGAACACGAGCACCATAATGGCCAGAGTCATCCAATAGGAAACGGAACCGAAGAAAAATTCTTCCATGCCTCGCTGACGCACGTCGCCTGTCTTTATATATCGGATGTCGCGGCTCAACTCCTGCAAATCCTGCTGTCCTGAGTAATCGCTCATCGCACCAGGCCCTGAACCTTTCGCTACATCAAGCGTTAAAGGCTCACTGGTGACAGTCTTATAAACATTAGCCGTTGTGTCGAAGTAGGTCAGACTGACTGGTGGCAACTCATAATGCCCCTGATGTCGAGGCACAATAAGAATGTCGTAGATCATCGAGCCCTCGATACCTGCCGAAGTCAACTTCGTCTTGTCAGTAATCTTTGGCTCATATTTGTCGAAGTCTTTAGGCAAATCTATCTGTGGCTGCTTAACAAGTTTCAGGTTGCCGGTACCACTGACAGTGATGCGCAGCGAGACTGGGTCGTTTGCCTTTGTCTCTGTCTTATTCAGCGACGCAGAGACATTGAAATGACCTACGCCACCTGAGAAACCCGCTGGTCGTTCTGGTAGCGGATCCACTTGGATGTCGATACCTGGTGCTACGATTTTCTTCTTGACCTCCACATAGCCAGAACCACCATTGAAGAAGGCCTCAAAGGGATCGATATTTCGATTCTGCTGCACAACGATACCCTCGAAAGTGATGCTGGGGATTTGAAGTTTACCCGTCATCTGAGGAAACATCACATATTGGCTCCACGTAGTGGTCCGATAAGGACGGCCATTAAAAGTCTCTATCGAGAAACTCTTCTGTGTGGGCAGGCTCACCTCTTGAGTATAGAAACTCTTCAGGTCTGGCATATCACCTCGCAGACTCGTCAACCCGACAAGCGTATAGACCTTATAAGTAAGCAAGACAGGCTCCTGCTCGTAAACACGTTTCTTGTTGGCACTGACCTTGATGAAAAGATCAGAACCTGATATCTGACTACCTGCATCACGGATTTCCCCTTGTTCATCCTGACGTTGATGACGGGGAGAGCCTCCAGCGCTAGCCTGAGGAGAACCACTCACCTTGATATTCAAAGAGTTGGATGCGATTGTCTTGCCACCGACAGAAACGTGTGCTGGTGGGATAGTAAAACTACCATTCTTCGTTGCACAGACGATATATGTATAAGTGATGGACGATGACGAACTTGTATGTCCGTTAATCATCTGATAACTCGACTGCATAGAACGGTTTGGACCGATAAGCACCTCCAACTCGTCAGGAATGTCACCAGCACGGAAATCGCTGGCATTCTGAGTGTTGACAGTATAAGTCAAGCGGAATTGCTCGCCAACAGCAACATGGGAAGGTGCTGAACCCTGGAGCGTCTGCGACGTAGAGGTGAGAGGTGAAAGATAAGAGGTAAGAAATATGCAGATAAAAGCAATAAGTCGCATCGCAAGGGGTAAACTATCACCTCTCACTTCTGAACTCAGATATTTCCATTCTTGTATAGTAATCATCTATAAACTATAAACTTATAAACTATAAACACTACAAACTAAAAACTACCAGTTGTTCTGGATACTACGACGCTGGGGCTGCTGCTGAGCCTTCTGCAACTTATCTTGTGTCTGCTTCTCGTTCTGGATTGCGGCATTCAATAGTTGCTCAGCATTCTCCTTGCTCATCTGCGGCTTGGGCTGTTCCTGCTGTTTCTTGTCGTCCTGCTTATCCTTCTGCTGATCCTGTTTCTGCTGGTCTTTTTTATTGTCCTGCTTCTTGTCGTCGTTGCCCTGCTGGTTCTGCTGTTGTTTCTGTTGCTGTTTCTGTTGCTGATGCTTACACAAAACCAGATTATAACGCGTCTCATTGTCTTCAGGATTCAGGCGGAGCGCATTCTTATAAGCCTCGATAGCCTCACCATACATCTTATGTGACTGACAGACTACGCCCATATTATGATAGGCCTTAGCCTTACGCAGCGGATTCGTTTCCAACTTAGAGGCATTCTCGAACTGCACCACAGCAGCAGAGTCTTTCTTCTGAGCCATTAAAGCATTGCCAAGATTGAACACTGCCTGAGGATTCCTCGGATTCTTCTCGATAGCCTTACGATACGACACCTCTGCATTGGGATAGTCACCACTCCGGAAGAGTTTGTTACCCTGTCGAATATATTGACGATCGGTCTGAGCCATAGAGGTGAGTGGTGAGAAACAAGAGGAAAGAGAAATGACTGCCAAGAGAATCAGACGGGCCTGAACCTCTCTTCTCTCACCTCTCTTGAATAACGACAAATTCTTCAGTAACGGGTTGCGGCGATCTAGAACACAGATCTCTATGATCAGAAAGAGGAGAACAAGAACACCCACTGCCTGAAACTGTTCGTCGAACTCACTATAGATAGTAGTGGTCGTCTCTTTCTTGGCCAGTTTGTCAAGTTCACTATCCAGTTGCTGCTGGGCAGCACTGTTATTCTCGACATGAATATAAGCGCCTCCGCCAGCCTGTGCTACTTGCTTACACATATCCTCATTTAGAGCAGACATCACGGTATTGCCAGAACGATCCGTCATATATCCACCTGTGCCAGGAATAGGGATAGGCGCACCATTGACTGAGCCCACACCAAGAACATAGACACGCATGCCTGCGTCTTTGGCGGCTTCTGCTGCCTGAAGTGCCCCACCCTCGTGGTCTTCACCATCGGTGATGACAATGATGGCTTTGCCGATACCTTCCTCCTGAGTAAAACTATGGGTAGCCATCTCGATGGCTCTGGCTATATCCGTACCCTGTGTTGCAATCATGGATGGATCGATACTAGAAAGGAACATCTTTGCCGACACATAGTCACTGGTAATAGGGAGTTGAACGAAAGCATCGCCAGCAAACACAATCAGGCCTATCTTGTCATTGGAAAAGTGGTCCACCAAATTCTCTATCATCATTTTACTACGATCCAGACGGCTGGGGATGATATCTTCAGCACGCATAGAGTTGCTGATATCCATCGCAATGATGGTCTCTATGCCCACACGTTTCTCGTGATTAATCTTCGTTCCCATCTGCGGACGGGCCAACATCACAATCATCAAAGCCAATGCACCCAGCAAAAGCCAGAACTTTACAGAAGGACGGAAACGCGATACATCAGGCATCAGTTCCTTTAACAGCGACGGGTCGCCAAACTTACGAAGCCGTTTGCGCTGGTTCCTGTATGAGATGAACCTGACGAGTGCTAAGATGGGAATCAGCACCAGAAGCCAGAGATATATGGGGTCTTCAAATCTAAACACGACTATATATATTTACGATTTACTGATTTTCTATTTACTATTTATGGAATGCGACGGAAGATAGTGATACGAAGCAAGATCTCAAGCAATAAGGCGAGTACGGCTGCAAGGGCAAAAGGCTGATAGGCCTCATAGCGCTTGCTGAATGTCTTCACATTCAGTTTGCTCTTTTCCAACTGGTCGATCTCTTTGTAGATATTACGCAACTCTTTCGTATTGGTGGCACGATAGAAATCACCTTCCGTAGCAGCAGCAATCTCCGAGAGTGTCTTCGTGTCAATCTCGACAGGAATGTTCACATACTGTATACCCCCAGCCACGGGCATCGGATAAGGGGCTACGTTATTCGTTCCCACACCGACGGTATAGACACGGATACCTAAACTCCTGGCAATCTCTGCTGCTGTCATTGGAGAGATATCACCACGATTGTTCGAACCATCAGTGAGTAGGATGACCACCTTACTCTTCGCCTTCGACTCCTTCAGACGAGATACGGCATTGGCCAGCCCCATGCCGATGGCTGTACCGTCCTCTATCAGTCCCCGCGCAGCGATATCTGTACGCACCGTCTGCAGCATATTCAGCAGCGATGCATGATCTGTAGTCATCGGACACTGGGTGAAAGCCTCTCCTGCAAAGATGGAGAGTCCGATGTTATCATTCGGACGACCTGCAATGAACTCTGCAGCCACCTGCTTGGCAGCCTCGATGCGGTTTGGCTTCAAGTCTTCTGCCAGCATACTAGTGGAGACGTCCATCGCCAACATGATGTCGATACCCTCGATAGACTTGTTACTCCACGAATTATGTGTCTGTGGACGTGCCAGCACCAGAACGGTCATCGTAAAAGCCAATATGCGGAGTAGCATCGACAGTGGCATAAGCGTCACCTTCCAACTACGAGGCGCATAACGGAAAGCATAGGTGTCGCTCATCCGCATAGTGGGCTCTGTCTTCTTCCTGTACATCACATACCAGATCAGGTACGGGACAATCAGCAGGAGCAACAGCAGATATTCTTTATTGGCAAATTCCATTTTATTTCCTAATATTACCTGATTACCCTAATCACCCTAACAACGAATACAATACAAACACCACATAGCCAAAAATCATTAAACAGACGACAGCAATAGCGGTGATAAAATATTTCAGCACACGACGTGTCCTCTGCGACCGCTGGTCCTCCTCTGAGAGTTGGGGCTTTACCATCTCTTCTACTGGTACATTCTCCAACTTGGTCTGGTTAATAAACTCGATGGCATTAACCAAGTTAGCATCGTTCTCGTTGATCAGCGTTGAATACTTGGCAAACTTCACAAGGTCGGCGGTGGTAAAGAGTTGACGCAGTTCGTCGAGTGACTTCTGGTCCTTAGTCGACATCAGTCTGTCAATAATTTCACTACTAGTCATCTCCATCGCATTGAAGCCATAGCGCTCCTCAATATATTTACGGAGGGTGTCCGTCAACTTCGTGTAGTATTCCTTCGAATTCTCCGATGACACCATCTTGTCGGCTTTGATCTGCTCAATCTCCTTCATGGCCTTCTGGTGTGGCAGCAGTCGTTTTACAATACGTATATGACTGATTATCGGCTTGTTATCACGCAGACGGAGATAGAGACAGTAGCCGATAGCCAGCAAGACAAGCATCAGCACGCTGAGCCAGAAAGGCAGGCTCCAGTCACTCCACTGGAAGGGATTATCCTGGACATCCTTAGGCCCAAAGAACTGATCGGCATGCAGGGTATCTACCTCGATAGTCAATACTTTCAGTGCCAGACTCTTACTCTTATATGGTTTGCCATCAATCTTCACCGTCATTGGCGGAAGATAGTAAAGAGTGTCATCAAACGAGGTCATCGTATAAACCATTCGGCGCGACACGAAACCATTGTCCTGCGGTTGCTGTTCGAGTTCCTTCCTATCAAGCACCTCTACACCAGGTGTGATATATTCTGTAGGTTTGAACTGTGGGAACTCCATCTTCGCACTCTCCTTGGCCGTAGCCGTCAGCGTAACATGTGCCTGCTGGCCGACAAAGATCTGGATAGAGTCAATAACAGCCTCTACCGATACTTGCGCTTTCACAGTGGAAGGAGAAAAGAGGAAAGAGGTAAGAAATATGCAGATAAACATGAGTATACTTTTAGGAGTACCCTCGTCCCACATTACTCTTTCCACTTTACTCTTAAGTATCTGTATATTAACCATTTCAACTTCTTCGTTTAAACAATATCATAAGCGCCTTAACGAAATTTTCGTTAGTAGCAACACTTACATGGTCGACATTGCTCTTGTTAAAGGTCTCCTCCAACTGCGACTGACGGTTGACCCAATATTTGTGATAGGCCTGACGCAAAGCCTTCGAACCTGTATCCACATACTGTTCGTGCCCGGTCTCAGCATCCACCACCTTCATCAATCCCACATCAGGCAATTCCTTCGCACGCTGGTCATAGACCTGTATGGCCACAACATCATGCTTGCGATTGCAGATCTGTAAAGACTGCAGAAATTCATCATCACGCACAAAGAAATCGCTGAGAATGAAGGCCGTCGTACGACGTTTCTGTATACTCGACAGAAACTCCACAGCCTGTTTTACATCCGTCCGTTTAGACTCAGGCTGGAAATTGAGCATCTCACGTATAATGTAGAGGATATGCTTACGTCCTTTCTTGGGAGGGATATATTTCTCAATCCGGTCAGAGAAGAACACCACGCCGATCTTATCGTTGTTCTGGATCGCACTGAATGCAATGGTGGCGGCAATCTCTGTCACCATATCGCGCTTCATCTGCTTCTGAGTACCGAAGTCAAGTGAGCCACTGACGTCAATTAGTAACATCACCGTCAGTTCACGCTCCTCTTCAAACACCTTCACATAAGGCCGATGGAAACGGGCGGTCACATTCCAGTCGATATCACGGACATCATCACCGAACTGATACTCACGCACCTCGCTGAAGGCCATACCCCTACCCTTGAAGGCAGAATGATACTGGCCGGCAAAGATGTTAGAACTCAGACCACGGGTCTTGATCTCTATCTTACGAACCTTCTTGATAATTTCAGATGTTTCCATATTCTAGTCACACTAGTTTAACTAGTCATACTAGCCCTACCAGCATCAAGGCACTTCAACCTTGTTGATAATCTTCGAAACAATCTCCTCACTGGTGATATTGGCTGCCTCTGCCTCGTAGGTCAGACCGATACGATGACGGAGCACATCATGAGCCACAGCCCTCACATCCTCAGGCACCACATAACCACGTCGCTTAATGAAAGCATAGGCACGGGCAGCCTTGGCCAGATTGATGCTGGCACGCGGAGAACCACCGAAGGAAATCATGTCCTTCAAGTCCTTCAGACCATAACGGTCAGGATAACGGGTGGCAAACACGATATCAGCGATATACTGCTCAATCTTCTCGTCAAGATACACCTCACCGACAACGGCACGAGCCTTCAGAATCTCTTCTGCCGTAGTGACTGGTGTCACCTTCGGCATCTCACCTGCGATATTCTCACGGATGATCTTCTTCTCCTCATCTAGAGAGGGATAGTCGATGATTACCTTCAGCATGAAACGGTCCACCTGAGCCTCAGGCAGAGGATAGGTTCCTTCCTGCTCAATGGGGTTCTGGGTAGCCATCACCAGGAAGGGTTTCGGCAAGGTAAAGGTCTCGCTGCCTATTGTCACCTGCTTCTCCTGCATAGCCTCCAGTAAGGCACTCTGCACTTTAGCGGGGGCACGGTTGATTTCATCAGCCAAGACGAAATTAGCAAACACAGGTCCCTTCTTCACCTGGAACTTCTCATCCTTCTGCGAATAGATCATCGTACCGATCACATCTGCAGGCAGGAGGTCGGGGGTGAACTGGATTCGACTGTAGTCCGAATCAATCAGTTGGGAGAGGGTCTTGATGGCCAGTGTCTTTGCCAGACCAGGCACACCTTCAAGCAGGATATGCCCATCGCTCAACAGTCCGATGAGCAGGGAGTCTACGAGATGTTTCTGTCCTACGATGACACGGTCCATGCCCGTTGTCAGATTTGTCACAAATGCACTTTGTTGTTCAATCCGGATGTTCAATTCACGGATGTCAATTGCTTCTGCCATAATATTTTTCTTTTATTCTTTAATTCTCAATTTTATGATAGTTTCATAATTTGACCGCAAAAGTAGTGATTTTAAAGGATTATCCACACATCTGTGTGACTAAATAATATTAAAAAAGTTTCCCAAAACCTAAGTTTTAAGAAACTTTTTCATTATTTCCCAATTATCTACTGCTTTTGGACTGTTTTTTTCTTCTTCAATTCCAGTTTCGGGATCTTGATTTCCTGACCTTTTTTCAGTTCAGACGTTGAGGTCAGATTATTATATACCTCTAGATAGCACTCCATATCCTGCCCCAATGTGCGCTTGGCGATACGTTTCAGATTATCGCCCTCTTTTACCTTCTCCACATGGTCAGTGCCTACAATGCGATAGGCACCAGTACGAACACGGACATCCTTAGCCTCATACTTGTCAAGTTTCACTTCAGCAGGTGCGACAGATACTGACTTCTGAGGAGCCTCTGAGGGTTTCTTGGCCTCAACGGGTTTCGGGGTTTCAACAACTTTCGGAGTCTCAACAGGTTTCGGAGTCTCAACAGGTTTCGGAGTCTCAACGGGCTTCTGAGCCTCTGCTGGTTTCGGAGTCTCAGGCTGTTCGACAACTTCAGGCTTCGTATCAGCAACCACCTTTGTTTCAGCCTTCTTGACTGGTGCAACCTTTTGGACCTTCTCCACCTGAGGAGTCTTAGCCTCCACCAATTCACCTTGACGATTCCATGGGAAATAGTTGCCAAGCAGATAACCCACAATCAGGGCACCCACACAAGCCAGAAGCACCATCGGCCACTTCACACCTTCGGTAACTGCCTCATCCTCTTCCTTCTCCACATATTCATCCTCTGAAGACAGCTCTTCAGCGGGGTCTTCTTGCGATGGGGGAATATCCGCGACAGACTCTGCGGGCATTTCCTCTACTTCATTCTTTTCCGAACCAGCAGGTCCATCCTGCGCTTCTGAAACAATCGGTATTTCTTCTGTAGCAGATGCTTCAGAAACGGCTACTGGTTTTGGAATAACAGGAGATTCAGAGACAAGCGGGGTGACAGGTTTCACTTTATCTACAGGCACCCCAATATCTATAGGATCAGGGGCAATGAAATCCACGAGGGGCATATCACCCATCTCACCATCATCTTCGGTCTGAGCCTCTACATCTTCATTGTCAGAGTCCTTAAAGTCCACACCCTCATTCAGCACGATAGTCTCAAACTGCGAAAAAGGCTTGTTGACCAGTTCTTTCATCAGCACATCTGGCGTGAAGGTGATCTTATTATGCCCTTCGATGAGCACCCGCTCACCCGTATTCACATTCACACTCTCACGGGAGTCAACATCGATGATCTTAAAAGTACCTAATCCTTTCACCTTCACGGTCATATCCCGTTCCAAGGCATCACGGATCAAGTCGAACATCTTATTGACGAAGCGTGTAGCCTCTTTCTTGCTCAGACCGTTCTGAGCAACTAGTTTCGCTGATATTTCCTGAATCGTTATTTTTCCCATCACTCTGCTCCTCCATTCTTAACGCGTTCCTTCCAATTCACATTTGGCTTGAAGTTCAGCACCAGTTTGGGCGGAACGAGCATCCGCTGGCCTGTCGACGGATTCACCATCACACGCTCCATCTTTTTCTTGACTTCGAAAGTCCCGAATGCAGGGACGAGCACCACATTGTCTTCCTGGAAGTTGTCTCCCATCGTTTCCACGATCACATTGACCATCTTCTGCGTGTCTTCGGGCGAATAACCCGTCTGCTCCGCTAATTCCAAAATAAAGTCTTTATTAGTCATAATCACAGAATGATTGTTGTTCCATACAAATCGAATTCCTCTGAGTCAGTAATCAGCACATCGTAGAAGGCTCCAATCTCCAATTCCCGCTCTTCAACGGGAATTAACACCTCTGGGTCTACCTCTGGCGAACAGAACTCCGTTCGTCCGACATAATAGTCCCCCTCCTGACGATCGATAACTACTGATAAAGTCTTACCCACCTTCTCAGCCTCCAGTTCCGCGCTGATATGCTGTTGGATGCGCATCAACTGATCCTGTCGGCGCTGTTTCACATCCTCCGGCACATCATCGTCATAGTGCTGTTCCGAATAGGTTCCTTCTTCCTCTGAGTAAGCAAAAGCCCCCATACGCTCGAAACGTGCCCACTTGACAAACGTCTTCAGTTCTTCGAAGTCCTCCTCCGTCTCCCCGGGGAAGCCAACCATCAACGTCGTACGGATATGGATGCCAGGCACTTCCCGTCTAAGTCGCTCTACCAGTTCGTAGGTCTCTGCCTTTGTCACATGGCGCTGCATACGACTCAGCACCGAGTCGGAGATATGCTGGAGGGCGATGTCGAGATACTTGCACACATTGGGCTTCTCCCGCATCACTCTCAACAAGTCCCAAGGGAAATGTGTCGGATAGGCATAACCACGCCTGGGATATCAGCCATCTGCTCGATCAGTTCGGCGATATGCTGCTTACCGTCGATATCAACACCATAGTAGGTCAGTTCCTGGGCGATGACGTTAAACTCCTTGACACCCCTCTTCACCAGATTGCGCACCTCATTGAGGATCTCCTCCATCGGCCGACTCTGATGCCGGCCCGTGATGAGCGGAATGGCACAGTAGGCGCAATGACGGTCACAACCCTCACTTATCTTTATATAGGTATAATGTGGCGGCGTGGTAATTTTTCGAGGAAGGAAGGGAAGGAGATTACCCTGAAGGGAATTATCCGCCACCAAAGTATCCTCTTTCCTCTTTCCTCCTTCCTCTTTCCTCGAAATATCTTTCAGCAGATTCTTATAGTTGAACTTCCCATACCAGCCATCCACCTCAGGGATTTCTTTTTCCAGATCAGCGAGGTAGCGCTCCGAGAGACATCCCATCACAAAGAGTTTCTTGATCCTGCCTTCCGTCTTGGCCTGGGCAAACTCAAGGATTGTATTAATGCTCTCCTCCTTGGCATCGGCAATAAAACCACAGGTATTCACAACAACGATCTCACCATGAGGGTCATCGCTATCATGCGTACACTGATAGCCGTTAGCCTCCATCAGTCCCATCAGCATCTCGCTGTCAACAAGATTCTTCGAGCATCCGAGTGATATGAAATCGATTGTCTTCTTCAATTTTCAGTCTTTCAAGTCTTCAATGTTCTGTGTCAAACAGCGAATCTACGAATTCACGTTTATTGAAAAGTTGCAGGTCTGTCATTTGCTCACCCAGTCCGATATACTTTACAGGAACCTTCAACTGGTCGCTGATGCCGATGACCACCCCACCCTTGGCCGTGCCGTCGAGTTTGGTGATAGCCAGCGACGTGATCTGCGTCACTGCCGCAAACTGCTTAGCCTGTTCAAAGGCATTCTGACCTGTCGAACCGTCAAGCACGAGCATCACCTCGTCAGGAGCCTCAGGCAGCACCTTCTTCATCACGTCCTTGATCTTCTTCAACTCGTTCATCAGCCCCACCTTGTTATGCAGACGACCTGCCGTATCAATCAGCACGACGTCAGCACCATTTGCCTTGGCACTCGACAGCGTATCAAAGGCCACACTGGCGGGGTCACTGCCCATCTGCTGCTTCACCACGGGCACACCTACACGTTCACCCCAGATACAAAGTTGTTCTACGGCTGCCGCACGGAAAGTGTCCGCAGCACCAAGATAGACCTTCTTGCCAGCCTGCTTGAACTGCCAGGCCAACTTGCCGATAGTGGTCGTCTTGCCAACACCGTTGACACCCACCACCAGAATGACATAGGGCTTATGATCGCCCGGCAAGTCCCAACTGTCCTGGTCTTCCGAATTATTCTCTGCCAGCAGGGCTGCAATCTCATCACGCAGAATGCCGTTCAGTTCCGACGTACTCACATACTTGTCACGGGCCACGCGCTCCTCGATCCGCTTGATGATCTTCAGTGTCGTGTCTACTCCTACGTCAGAGGTAATCAGCACCTCTTCAAGGTTGTCCAGCACATCATCGTCGACCTTTGATTTTCCGGCTACCGCACGTGCCAACTTATCAAACACACTCGTCTTGGTCTTCTCCAAACCCTTGTCGAGTGTCTCTTTCTTGTCCTTATTAAAAAATCCGAATATTCCCATATCTCGTTAATTAACGTGTGCAAAGATAATATATTTTGCCGATATGCGCAAAAAAAGAGGCTGCAAAATCACTTGCAACCTCTTTTTTTATCTTAAAACAAATCTTTAATTCTTAAAGAAGTCCTTGACGGCCTCATTGGGAACCATCTGCTCGTCGAAGATGTAAGCACCCGTCTTGGGGCTCTTCACCATCTTGATCACCTTTGTATAAGCGCGACCATCCTTTGAACCTTCATGGAGGGTAGCAACGGTTTTCTTTGCCATATTCTATAAAACTCTAAAATGTAAACTACAAACCAATTACTTAATCTCCTTGTGAAGCGTCATCTTTTTCAAGATGGGATTGTACTTCATCAGTTCCATACGCTCTGGCGTATTCTTACGGTTCTTCGTCGTGATATAACGGCTGGTACCGGGCAGACCACTGTTCTTCTGCTCCGTGCACTCCAGAATCACCTGAACGCGATTTCCTTTTGCTTTCTTGCTTGCCATTGTATTATTCCTCCTTAATTATTGTTCTCAACATTACCCCAGGCGAGGAAACCTTTCTCCAGATCGTTCCAGTTCAGATAACCCTTCTCTATGGCCTGACGGATGGCTGCATCCAGTCCCACCTTATTAATCATACGGAGACCGGCAGCACTGATCTTCAGTCTAATCCAGCAATTCTCTTCTACCCAGTAGAACTTCTTGCTGAAGAGGTTGTGTAATTTGACAAATCTTAGACATTTCTATCTACTTTTTACTTGTGATTTACACTTACTTATTCCAAACAGGGTGCAAAGGTACACATTTTAATTGAGATTCAAATCACTGTTTGAGTGCAAAGGCCAAGAATTATATTTTTTTAACCTTCACGAACCGGACGAGGCTCATTTTCTTCCTTCAGGAAGTTCAAAAAGAGTTCCATGGCAT
Organism: uncultured Prevotella sp.; assembly: GCA_900319715.1. Lineage (GTDB taxonomy): Bacteria > Bacteroidota > Bacteroidia > Bacteroidales > Bacteroidaceae > Prevotella. Next base: position 7,055 of record ONPM01000022.1, on the reverse strand, counting down.
GGTTTGTGGCGATGGCCAGATTGATGTCACGGCCGTGATCTTCCTCCACTTTCATCGTCACCACCCGATCAGGCTTTCCACATGCCAGCCAGATGGTGCCCACAGGGATGTCCTTCGTACCTCCCGTAGGACCTGCAAGGCCTGTTGCGGCGATGGCATAGTCTGTCTGCAGGGCCTTGCAGGCACCCTTCACCATGGCGATGGCCACCTCCTCACACACGGCGGTCTTCTCCTCCAGCAACTGATGGTCTACACCGAGCAGACGCTCCTTGATCTCATTGACGTACGAGATGATACCACCTTTGAAATACTTTGAGGCACCAGGCACGGCTATAATCGCCTCAGCGATTTTTCCGCCCGTGCAACTCTCTGCCGTACTCACCGTCTTCTCCGTATCCCAGAGAATCTCACTGATATCCCTACTGGTAATCTTACTTTCAAAATCCATACTTTTTTATTTTTTTGTTTACGGTTTACAGTTTACGGTTTACAGATGATAACTTGGCAAGCCATTCGCTATGCCCTTCACAGCATACAGATTCGCCTATAGAGTAATCATCTGTAAACTGTAAACCGTAAACTGTAAACATATTCATTCTTACTTAAACGTTACTTTCGAGAACGCAGGTGCATCGATGCTGCAGAACTCCTTGTCGAGATACTTATAGTAGCCCACGATGCCGATCATCGCGGCATTGTCCGTCGTATAACTGAACTTGGGGATATAGATCGTCCAGCCGTAGCGCTTCTGGGCGTCGTAGAAGGCATTGCGCAGTCCGTTGTTCGCACTCACGCCGCCAGCCACCGCCACATGCTTGATGCCCGTCTGCTTCACCGCCTTCTTCAGTTTCTTCATCAGGATGTCCACAATCGTCCACTCCAGCGAGGCAGCAATGTCCTCCTTATGATGCTCGATGAAGTCGGGATCATCCTTCACCCATTTCTGTAGCGAGTAGAGGAACGAGGTCTTCAGACCGGAGAAACTGTAGTCCAGATCTGGGATGTTCGGCTCAGCAAACTTAAAAGCCTTCGGATTACCCTGACGCGCCAATTTGTCGATGATCGGGCCTCCGGGATAGCCCAGCCCCATCACCTTCGAACACTTGTCAATCGCCTCGCCTGCCGCGTCGTCAATCGTCTGTCCCAGCACCTCCATATCGTTATAGGCGTTCACCTTTACGATCTGAGAGTTGCCACCTGATACCAACAGGCAGAGAAACGGCAAGGGGGGAACGGAGGTGCGGGGGTGCGGGGGTACGAGCTATTCTCCTTCCTCATTCCTCCTTCCTCATTCCTCGAATCTTCAAGGATAAAATGCGCCATCACATGCCCCTGCAGATGATTCACGTCTATCAACGGAATGCCCAGACTCCTGGCAAGTCCCTTGGCGAAACTCACACCCACCAACAGCGACCCCATCAGTCCGGGACCTCTCGTAAAGGCCACAGCCGACAACTGTTCCTTCGTGATGCCGGCCCTCTTGATGGCCTCATGCACCACAGGCACCACATTCTGCTGATGCGCCCTCGATGCCAGTTCAGGCACCACGCCGCCGTAAGCCTCATGCACAGCCTGCGACGCCGTCGCAACTCGACTCTATACCTAATATATATATATTCTTATCAGCCATTCACCTTATTATATTATATAATATCAGCAAATTCTTCCAAATCCGCTGCAAAGGTAGTGCAAATCGAGCGAAATGCAAAATAAATCACAATTTATTTTCATTTCCGAGATGCAGCCTACCTTCCGACCGTAGATTTCATTCAAGAAAGAACTATTTAGTTATACCTACTTTTGGTTAAATGAAGAAAAATAAATGAGTTTCTATTTTGTACTTTGCTCGCTTATTTGTATTTTTGCAGGCATTCCGGCCATCTACTCAAAGATTACCGTTGTGACACAAGAATAGCCGTGGGACACCGAAACGGTCACGGTCACAGCTGTGACCATGTGACCGCAGAGATTTGTCGCGAAACGAAATATGTTTACAACCTATAGGACATTGTAACTTTCCCGAAGAAACATGCCATCTTTCTGAGAGTTTATAGGCATGAAACTCTGACTTTCCTTACTGCTTTCTCCTACTTTCCTTAGTCTTTTCTCGAATATTTGCAAAGTGCTGAAAATCAAGTGTGTACAAATATACTTCAAGGGTGTCCGTTTTTCTGAATATTGTTTACAAAACATTTTCATCTTTACTCTGGCGGTCACATGGTCACAGCTGTGACCGTGACCGTTTTCTGAGTGAGAACCATCATTTTGCCATCCCGACTTTGCAAAACAAGGGGATCGTTTATAACGATGCCTACTAACACTCGTTCTGATGCCTTGCACGACAGTAAGAGATGCCTTGTTACGGAGTAAGGGATGCCTGTTATAGGGGTATAACAGGCATCCCTTACTGTCTGACTTGGCGTCTCTGACACCCTTGCAAGGCATCAGCAACAACGTCAGAAGGCACCACCATTAAATGGTGCCGAACGTCATTTCTTCTCTGCTGGTGCGGAGATGTCGATCTTGGGGATGCGGCCGTCCTTCTGGCGCTGGAATTCTCGGAAGGTGGTGCTGCGGCGGAAGCCGTTGCCGCCAGAGGGGATGCCGTCGTGATAGAAGAGATACGACTTGCCCTTGAAGTCGATGGTACCACCGTGGATGGTGAACGAGCCTGGCGACTCATCAGTGATACGGCCTTCATAGTGCCAGGGGCCGTGGATGCTTTTCGACGTCGAGTAGGCCCAGTGCTCAGGCACGCCGCCAGCGGCATACTCCAGGAAGTAGGTATCGCCGATCTTATAGATCCACGGGGCTTCCTCGAAGCCGGTCTTCATCACGCGCTTATGGAGTTGATAGTCCATCTTCAGGCATTTGGGACCGAACTGTGCCTCGTCGTCGAGCATGGGGCGCATGTCGCAGATGCCATTCTTGGCAAAACTGGTGTCGATAGAGATCATGTCTTCGTTCAGTTTGGCATACCAGCAGCCGTTGTTCCCCCAGAAGAGCCAGGCCTGTCCGTCGTCGTCGATAAACACGGTGGGGTCGATAAATCCCCAGTCGCCAGGGATGAGCGGACGGCCGATGGGGTCTGCCCACGGGCCCTCAGGACGGTCTGCTACAGCCACGCCTATGCCGTGCAGGTGCTTGGTGGTGTCTTCAGCGGCCACATACCAATACCACTTGCCGTTGCGCTCGATGGCCTGCGAGGCCCAGGCATTGTCGCCCTGCTTGGCCCACTTGAAGGTGGCTGTGGAGAGTACGATGCCGTGATCTGTCCAGTGCTCCATGTCGGTGGTGGAGAACACCTGCCAGTCTGGCATGCGGAAGTAGGTAGCCGTATCCAGGTCGTGGCCTGTGAACACATAGAGGCGGTCGCCTGATACTACAGGTGCGGGGTCTGGAGTATAAGCACGTTTGGTGATACGTGTCTGTGCCACCAGGGTGATGGCCAGCAGGAGGGCCGTAGTCGTAAAGATCGTTCTTTTCATATACTTATTATATTTAATATGTCAGGATTTCCACACCATGCTCTGTCATCAGCAGCGTATGTTCCCATTGGGCACTGGGCTTCTCGTCGGCAGAGATGACCTCCCAGCCATAGGGGTCGTCGGCATCGATGAACACCTTCCACGTGCCCATGTTGATCATCGGCTCGATGGTGAACACCATGCCCGGCACGAGCAGCATGCCCGTACCGCGATGACCGTAGTGGTTCACGTCGGGCTCCTCATGGAAGGCATTCCCCACCCCATGACCAGCCAGGTCGCGCACGATGCCGTAGCCATATTTCTTACAATGTTTCTCTATCGCATGGCCAATGTCGCCCACGAAACCGTAGGGCTTGGCAGCCTCCATACCGATCTCCAGGCACTCCTTGGCCACACGCACCAGTTGTTCCTTCTCAGGCGACGTCTTGCCGATGATGAACATACGGCTGGCGTCGGCGTAGTAGCCGTCGAGGATGGTGGTGAAGTCCACATTGATGATATCGCCCTCTTCAAGTACATCCTCCTCCTTGGGCACACCGTGACAGACCACCTCGTTGATACTCGTGCAGACCGACATCGGGAACGGGGGCGTATCCTCGTCGCCGCCATAGTTCAGGCAGGCAGGGATGGCGCCGTGCTCCTCGCAGTATTGGCGGCATATCTGGTCGATTTCCAGCGTGTTCATCCCTTCGTGGATGACAGCGGCCACAGCGTCGAGCACGCCCGTATTCACCACACCCGCCCGGCGGATGCCTTCTATCTGTTCGGGCGTCTTGATGAGATCTCGGGTCGGGACCTCCTTCCCCTTGTTCTCCCAATACATGATGGTCTTGTCCATCTCCGTAGGCTCCTGCCCACTCAGACAATGCCATCTTCTCTTCTTCTTAAATGCGTTCATATACCTTAACTATTGATTCTTTTTCGATTGCAACCTCACTCACCTGCCGGCCTTGCCATAACTTGATGATTTATATCAGTTTGAGGATCTGGCGGTCGGTAGCATTGGGAAGGAGCGCCTTGAAGTGGGCGAAAATACGGTCGAAGGACTCCTGTGGAGTGCGCTCACACTGACAGGCCTCGCGCCCCAACAGCCGTTCGGGGGTGGTGAGCAACGACCAGCCCCAGCCGTATTCACGGTTGTGCTTGTCGACGGGATAGACAAAATCTTCGGTGATGATGCGACAGGCCATCTGCAGACGGGTGATGTAACTGTCGAAGCGGCTGCGCATCTTGGGTCCCGTGAATCCGCAGGCGGCGCGCAACTCTCGGGTGATGAGACTGCCGTGCTCCTGCAATGTCAGCAGGATGGCTTCCTCGATGGAACCCTCCTGTGGAGCAGGATATTTGCTGCGACGATAGTTACAGAGATCTGGCCACCAGTCGCGACTGACGAAGCCCGCCTTGCCTGCGAAGAACTTGCCATAGACACAATGGCCATCTGTGACCACAGGCCCCTTCCACTTCCACAACGGCCAGTCCCAGCCTCCGTCAGGCAGCATCACATAGCGACAATCGTCGTCGACAAGTTCTTCCGCAGAGTAGCCCCTGATGCCGCTGTCAAGCAGCGGCAGGAACCCCAACTGCTGGATGGCGTCCATCAACTCAGGGCAGGAGTGTATCTCTGTCGTCATCAAAGTTAATCTTTCTTCTCTTCCTTAGGAACGAGGTACTTGGTGCCTGTCTGATTCAGAAGTTCACGGGCGTAGGCATCAGGAAAGCCTGGCCGCACGACCTTCGCACCACCGCCGAATTTGTTGCGGAGGAATCGGCCCTGTTCGTCTGTGGGCTTCACGACGATGTCGTTGTACTTCACGATGAGGAAGAAGGCGAGTTGCTGCCAACGGGCGATCATCTCGTCGCCCTTCTTGCAACTGTAGTCCGTCAGCAGTTTGATGCGTTCCTCAGCAGTTGGCAGCGCCAGTGCCTTAGCCTCAATCTCCGGCTGGAGTTGGGCATAGGAGGCATCCAATGAGTCGCGCACTTCTTTTAATGATGGGAACATCATGGAGTAGCGTGGATAGACCATGTTCGACACCCAGTTGCACACCCAAAAGGCATTGTCCATCGAGAAGGTCACATCGTCAGCGCCCTCGCCGGAGAAGCACTTCGGCACACGGGTGATACAAGAATACATCGGCGTATAGGCCACCATATTGCCGTCGTCGTTGCCAAACCAGAAGCAGGCACCCACCTCACGGGGCAGCGACGAGCGCATCTGGGAGATAAACGACCAGGCAGTCTGCTGGGTGGAGATGGGGCGCTCATTAAAGTATTCCACATCGTCAACCTTAAAGGACAGCGGTGACGGACGGTAAGGCATCTGGAAGATACCACCGCCGATGTCGCCCTTCTGGTCGAGGGCAAAAGGCGTACCCTCATAGTGGTCACGCATGGCATCGCGGATATCCTGAATCGTCACCTTCTTATTGGGGATGATCCAAAGGGGCATCTCCTTGGCGTCCTTCTCAATACCGGCAGCGTAGGGCACATACTCAGAGAAGTCATCTGCAAATCGGTTGAAGAAACTCCACACGCGGGCCTCGCAGTAACGACGGCCAGAGAAGTCGGGCTTGGCGTAGGCAGCGTTATAGGAGAAGTCGGCATCCTTACCCTCGAACCAACCCATCTTGCGGGCATAACTCACGACATTGTCAGAGCAGAGCATGAGGGTTTGAGGTTTGAGGTTTGAGGTTTGAGGTTTGAGGTTTGAGGTTTGAGATTTGAGATTTGAGGTTTGAGATTTACGCAAAGCCTTGGCAATGGCTTTGGGATTCAACAGGTCTTTTGCCTTGATCTGCACATAGCGGCCGTCGAGGAACTTGGTGATACGGCTCTGGTTGGCGTGGGCAGCAATAGCATTCTCGGGGATGCGGACAGCCACCCAAACAGTGCGTCCTTGCTCCTTAGTGCGGTCAGGGCCACAGCCCATCATCTCCAACATCCACGCCTCGTCCTTATCAGCCACAGAGAAGGTCTCACCCTCAGAGCAATAGCCGTACTGCTCGACGAGCGAGGTCATCACCAGCAGGGCCTCACGAGCCGTCTTCGAACGCTGAAGGGCGATATAGATGAGTGAACCGTAGTCGATGATACCCGTCGAGTCGACCATCTCCTCACGGCCGCCAAAGGTGGTCTCGCCGATAGTCACCTGCCACTCGTTAGAGTTGCCGATGACATTATAGGTCTCTGCGGCCTCAGGAATGTCACCCAGATACTTGTGCGTGTCCCACTCGAAGACCTTGCGCATCTCGCCTGCCTGATGCTTGGCGGCAGGATAGTGATACAGCGGCATGAAGGCTCCATAGGAGTCGGCATTGTAGGTGACGAACACCGAACCGTCAGCACTGGCCTTCTTGCCCACGATGAAGTTTGTGCAGGCAAAGGCTGTCGAAACAGACAGAGATGCTGACAGAAGAACAAAGAATATTTTTCTCATTTTCTTATTGACATAAAATACTTAACTTAATACAGAAGAACTATATTTTAGACGCAAGAACAAAAGAACTATTTATTTTTAGACATAAGAACATAAGAACATATTTATTATACAAATGATTACTTATTTCT
>ONPM01000018.1 GCA_900319715.1 uncultured Prevotella sp. | reverse complement strand
ACACATGCTCTTGGCAAGTGACCATTCCATAGTTGGCCTGCCACTATCGCTCTCGTCAGCCAGTGCAATTGCCAAGCCGTGCTTGTAGGTGGCATGGCCTTAAGCCGTTTTTCAGACCAGGGGGATTGAGAGAGCGCGCGTTCAGACCAGATAAGAGGATTGACAAGAGCCGTTGTTCAGACCACCCCTAACCCCTCCTAACTTAGGAGGGGAAATAGATACTCTAAAGGCAGACTATTCCGCCGCAGAGGAATCCTACATATTCGCCTCCTGAGTATTCTCCTTCCTCCTTCCTCATTCCTCGAAAAAAAAACGAATCGTATGAAGAAGCAACGTATCATCGAGTTGGCGGTGAAGGTTCTAGTAGCCGCGCTTACGGCATTCCTGACGGCGATCAGCACCCCTCGTGCATGGGCTACGGCCCTGTGACGTTATAGGACTTGCCTGACTAACAATGAAGGCTCGCAAAATTGCGAGCCCTCATTATGTTTATCCTAAGTATTTCACTTCGTTTACTTCTCCTCAGGAGCCTGACCAATCAGATCCATGAACTCGTCGAGTTTCGGAGTAATGATGATCTGGGTACGGCGGTTGCGCTGTTTGCCGACCTCGGTGTCGTTAGAGGCGATGGGATTGTACTCACCGCGGCCACCAGCCGTCAGACGCTTCGGATCCACACCATAGTCGTTCTGCAGGGCCTGTACCACACTCGAGGCACGGAGGGCAGAGAGATCCCAGTTGTTGCGGATGTTCGTCTTCGTGATGGGCACATTGTCAGTGTTACCCTCGATGAGCACGTCGTAGTCCTTGTAGTCCTTGATGATCTTGGCAATCTTCGACAGGGTCTGGGCTGCACGGCTGTTGATCTCGTAAGAGCCGCTCTTGTAGAGCATGTTGTCGGCCAGCGAGATGTAGACCACGCCCTTGAGCACCTGCACGTCGACCTCTTTGAGTTCCTCCTTCGAGAGCGAACGGGTGAGGTTGTTCGTCAACACCATGTTCAGCGAGTCGCTCTTCGACTTCACTTCCACCAGGTGACGGATGTACTGGTTCGACTCGTTGATCTGGTCTACCAGTTTCTCAATCGAGACATTGTTCTGAGAAGCATTTGTCAGACTCTTGTCGAGCGACTCCTGCAGTCTGGCATACTTGTCCTCAGCGTTCTTGAGCAGTTGCTGCATGCCGCGCTGCTGCTCCTCCAGGGCACTGATGCGAGCGTTCTTCGCAGCCAGGTCTTCCTTGGCGGCCTGAAGGCTCTCAGTGAGCGACTTGTTCTCCGACTGGCAGTTAGCCAGGTCTTTCTTACTGGCGCAACTGGTCATTATCAGACCCACGGCCAGTGCCATCAAAATCACATTCTTTTTCATAATTGTCGTCGTTTTTATTTGTGATACGGCTGCAAAGATACAACATATTTTGATAATGCAACCATCCGTTGACAAATTTTGAGATTATTTTGTGAAAGCATATCAACAATCACGAAACAGAACCGCAGGAAGAATCCAACGGAGATACTGACGAAAAGGCAGAGACGTCAGACAATTTGTCGGTCTACGGCCTGCGGCACGGCTTTTGAACCTCAGATGATGTAAAAACATAGGAGGACAAATATATGACATTAGACAAATTTACAATCAAAGCACAGGAAGCCATTCAACAGGCAGTGAACACCGCCCAGATGAACGGCCAGCAGGCCATCGAACCTGTACATATCCTTAAAGGAATGATGGAGAAGGCGAAGGACGTTGTGACCTTCATCTTCCAGAAACTCGGTGTCAACGCCCAGCAGATCGAGATGCTCGTGGAACAGGAGATCAAGCACCTGCCGCGAGTACAGGGCGGACAACCGTATCTCTCTAATGATAGTAATAATGTACTCGTGCGCGCACAAGAGATAGCCCAGAAGCAGGGCGACGAGTTCGTCAGCGTGGAACCTGTCCTGCTGGCTCTGCTGAGTGTGAACTCCACGGCCTCGCGCATCATGAAGGATGCCGGCTGCACGGAGAAGGACATGCAGAAGGCCATCCAGGAACTGCGTCAGGGACAGAAGGTGCAGTCGCAGAGTGCCGACGACAACTACCAGTCGTTGGAGAAATACGCCAAGAACCTCGTCGACCTCGCCCGCAAGGGTAAACTCGACCCCGTGATTGGTCGTGACGATGAGATCCGCCGTCTGCTGCAGATCCTCTCTCGCCGTACGAAGAACAATCCTATACTTATTGGTGAACCTGGCACAGGCAAGACCGCCATCGTCGAAGGTCTCGCAGGTCGTATCGTCCGTGGTGACGTGCCTGAGAACCTGAAGGACAAGCAACTCTATTCGCTCGACATGGGTGCGCTGGTGGCTGGTGCGAAGTATAAGGGTGAGTTCGAGGAACGTCTGAAGAGTGTCATCAACGAGGTGACGAAGGCCGAAGGCCGTATCATCCTCTTCATCGACGAGATCCACACCCTCGTGGGTGCCGGTGGCGGTGAGGGGGCGATGGATGCCGCCAACATCCTGAAACCAGCCCTCGCCCGTGGTGAGTTGCGCGCCATCGGTGCCACCACACTGAACGAATACCAGAAGTACTTCGAGAAGGACAAGGCTCTGGAGCGACGTTTCCAGACGGTGATGGTCGACGAGCCTGACGAACTCTCTGCCATCTCGATACTTAGAGGTCTGAAGGAGCGTTACGAGAACCACCACAAGGTGCGTATCCAGGATGATGCCTGTATCGCCGCTGTACAACTCTCTGAGCGTTACATCTCAGAACGGTTCCTGCCCGACAAGGCCATCGACCTGATGGACGAGGCCGCCGCCAAGCTCCGCATGGAGCGCGACAGCGTGCCTGAGGAACTTGACGAGATCACCCGCCGTCTGGCGCAGCTTGAGATTGAGCGGGAGGCCATCAAAAGGGAGGGCGACGAGCCGAAGATCCAACAGCTCGACAAGGAGATTGCCGAACTCCGCGAACAGGAGACGCAGTTCCGTGCCAAGTGGGAGGGTGAGCGCCAGCTGGTGAACAAGATCCAGCAGGACAAGCAGGAGATGGAAAACCTGAAATACGAGGCCGAACGTGCAGAGCGCGAGGGTGACTATGGTAAGGTGGCAGAGATACGCTACTCGAAGCTGAAAGCACTCGAGGATGACATCAAGGCCATCCAGTCACAGCTTGCCAGTGCCCAGGGCGACAACTCTCTGGTGCGCGAGGAGGTGACGGCTGACGATATTGCCGAGGTGGTGAGTCGCTGGACGGGCATCCCCGTAACGAAGATGCTGCAGAGCGAGCGTGAGAAACTGCTCCATCTGGAGGAGGAGCTGCACAAGCGCGTCATCGGACAGGACGAGGCCATCACCGCCGTCTCTGATGCTGTACGTCGTTCACGTGCAGGTCTGCAGGACCCGAAGCGGCCTATCGCCTCGTTCATCTTCCTCGGAACGACCGGTGTGGGTAAGACGGAGCTCGCCAAGACGCTCGCCGACTACCTCTTCAACGACGAGACGATGATGACGCGTATCGACATGTCGGAGTATCAGGAGAAGTACAGCGTGTCGAGGCTCATCGGTGCACCTCCGGGCTATGTGGGCTACGATGAGGGTGGACAGCTGACGGAGGCCGTCAGGCGCAAGCCTTACAGCGTGGTGCTCTTCGATGAGATCGAGAAGGCGCATCCGGATGTGTTCAACATCCTGCTGCAGGTGCTCGACGACGGACGACTGACGGATAACAAGGGGCGTACGGCCAACTTCAAGAACACCATCATCATCATGACGTCGAACGCCACGCGTGAACAGCTTCGTGCCACCATGCGTCCGGAATTCCTGAACCGTATCGATGAGATCATCACCTTCACCCCGTTGACGAAGGAACAGATTGCCGACGTGGTTCGTCTGCAGATGAAGAAGGTGACGGATATGTTAGAGCCGCAGGGCATCCGTCTGGAGTGTACACCTCAGGCCATCGCCTATCTGGCCGAAGAGGGTTACGACCCGGAGTTTGGTGCCCGTCCTGTGAAGCGTGCCATCCAGCAGTTCGTGCTCAACGACTTATCGAAGAAGATCCTGGCCGACGAGGTGGATCGCGCAAAGCCGATCATCATCGATGAGTTCGGTGAGGGACTGGTGTTTAGGAACTAAGAAAAGGTAAAAAGAAAGCATTCGCTCATCAGCGAATGCTTTCTTTTTTGCCATGATGGATATATAAGTCTTTTCGCGTAGGCCGAACTTTCAGGCGCCGCCCCTGCAGGTCGTACCAGTCGTCATCGTCAGTTGTGTCGACAACAGAGGCTTTGATTCCCGTGGTCTGCATAAAGTCAAAGGAGATGGTGCCGTCGTCGGCCATCCGGATATTCGTGACAGGTTTCGACATCCGGAATGTCATGGCGGCATTCTTGTTGAAGAGTGTGGCCGCAGGATCTGAGTCGTCCGTGAGGCTCTGGATCACAGCACCTGTCTCAATATCGGTATAAGGATAGACTGTCGTACTCAGATAACGGCTGCGCAGACGATTGTCCATCGTATATTTGCCCATATCTCGGCCATTTTCGGCGGGATCCCAGTCGGCATACGTCTTGCCGTCGGGGTGGAAGAGGTCGTACCTGCGGTGCCCCTTGCTGATGTTCACACTGTTGTCGCTCCAGGCATAGGGGTCATAGTCTACATGGGCTATCAGCAGGCCGTTGCCTGGTATGCCGTAGTCCCAACCCGTCTGCCGGCGGTTTTCCAGCAGATAGTATTCGTCGGCCACACCGGAGTTCCTGATCAGATAGGCTGTTCCGCCCTCGCTGACGGGCTTCATGCCTGAGATGGAGGTCTGCTCTGTCAACTCCACAGGACTGCCCCACCCCACCAGCATCTTCTCCAAGGCGGAGTAGTTGGGCGGGCACCAGCCCCAGTTGATATAATTGCCGCCATCCATCAGATCCCAGTCGTCGACCACGGAGTATCCCCCGTCGCTGCTGGTAGGATAAAGATCGGGCAGACCCAGACAGTGTGAAAACTCATGGATGATGGTGCCGATGCCACAGCGATGCTCATCGTTCCACTGTTCACAACTGATGGAGACCATCGTGAGATTTTTTCCGCCAGGTGTCTTATAATAGGAAAAAGAAGTGCTCGGCCAGATACATCCCATCGTCGAGTTGCCGCAATAGCCTGCAGCGATGAAGAGCACCTGGTCCACCTCGCCATTGCCGTCCCAGTCGTAGATGGAGAAGTCTGTCTGCTCCGTCTCACGCAGGCGTTCCATGGCCTTGCGCATGGCATAGTTGCCATAGTTCTTGTCGGTATTGAGCTGCATGAGCGTGTCCACCTGCACAGGACCGTAGATATCAAACTGGAGGTTGCAGAGTCCGCCAGACTGGTCCCTAAAATAATCGGCCACGCAGCCCTTCCCGGCCCCTTCGTTATAGCCTGGCTCGTTGAAGAGCCGCTGATAGTAGGCCGCAGGGACATCCATACTGAAGTCGCGATCCTTAAAGGTAATCAGCACGACGGGCACCCGATAGATCCTGCCGGCATCCCACACTCTGGTTAGATCAGGCAGGACAGTACGAGTGTTGCGCCGGGCGCCACCCTCATCATGACGGATACAAGGCATGCGCCTCTGTGCGCCGGCAGTGACCGCTGCCAGCAACACAAAAGCGCATATCATAAGTTGCCTGATCATTTAGCAGCAGGACACCAGGGCTTCAGGGTCTTGAAGAAGTCGTTGCCCTTGTCATCAACGAGGATGAAGGCGGGGAAGTCCTCCACCTCAATCTTCCATACAGCCTCCATGCCGAGTTCTGGATACTCCACGCATTCGATGCTCTTGATGCTGCTCTGGGAGAGGACTGCAGCCACGCCACCGATGGTGCCGAGATAGAAACCGCCATGCTTCTTACAAGCCTCAGTCACCACGTCAGAGCGGTTACCCTTGGCAATCATCACCAGTGAAGCACCGTTAGCCTGGAACTCATCCACGTAGGGATCCATACGATTGGCTGTGGTCGGTCCCATCGAACCACAAGGATAGCCCTCTGGTGTCTTGGCTGGTCCGGCATACAGCACAGGATACTTCTTGAAGTAGTCGGGCATACCCTCACCGGCATCCAGACGGGCCTTCAGTTTAGCATGAGCAATGTCACGGGCCACGATGATGGTACCCTTCAAGTTCACACGGGTAGAGACAGGATACTTAGAGAGTTCCTTGCGCACAGCATCGATACCTTCGTTGAGGTCGATCTCGATACCCTTGCCACCCTCACCCGGGTTGCGCAGTTCCTCAGGAATCAGTTCTGTGGGATTGGCATCCATCTTCTCCAGCCAGATACCATCGGCATTGATCTTGGCCTTGATGTTACGGTCAGCAGAGCAAGAGACACCCATACCGATAGGACAACTTGCACCGTGACGAGGCAGACGGATCACACGGATGTCGTGGGCCAGATACTTGCCACCGAACTGAGCACCGAGGCCGATCTTGTGGGCCTCTTCCAACAGTTTCTGCTCAAGGTCGATGTCACGGAAGGCACGACCAGTCTCGTCGCCTGTTGTAGGCAGGCCATCGTAATACTTGATAGAGGCGAGCTTCACGGTGAGCAGGTTCTTCTCTGCTGAAGTACCGCCAATCACGAAAGCGATGTGATAGGGAGGACAAGCAGCCGTGCCCAGACTTTTCATCTTCTCCACGAGGAACGGAATCAGCATACCCTCGTTCTGGATGGTAGCCTTCGTCATCGGGTAGAAGTAGGTCTTGTTGGCTGAACCGCCACCCTTGGCCACCATCACAAACTTATACTCAGCACCCTCGGTGGCCTCAATGTCAATCTGGGCAGGGAGGTTGCAGCGGGTGTTCACCTCGTCGTACATGTTCAGCGGAGCATTCTGAGAGTAGCGCAGGTTGTCCTGCGTGAAGGTATTGAACACACCCAGACTCAGGGCCTCTTCGTCCTCGAAGCCTGTCCACACCTGCTGGCCTTTCTCACCGTGGATGATAGCGGTACCCGTATCCTGACAGAACGGAAGGATACCCTTGCAAGCCACCTCGGCATTGCGCAGGAACTGGAGGGCCACATACTTGTCGTTCTCCGATGCCTCGGGATCGGTGAGGATCTTGGCCACCTGTTCGTTATGCTCGCGGCGCAGCATGAACTCCACATCGTGGAAGGCCTGCTGGGCCAATAGCGTCAGGGCCTCCTTGGAGACCTTCACAATGGTCTTTCCTTCAAACTCGGCGGTGCTTACGCCGTCTTTACTCAACAGACGATACTCCGTCTTGTCTTCGCCCACCTGAAACATCGGGGCATACTTGAATTCAACGTTTTTAGCCATAATTGTATTTGTTTAATGAGTGAAATCTGTGTAATGAGTTTTAATATCCAAACACCTCTTCTGCAGTAAGGCGCTTCACGGGACCTATCTTCTCAAGCATCTGCATATCCAGGGCTTTCTCATCGCCGAGGATGATATAGCGGTAAGCCTTATTGGCCATCATCTGCTTCTCGAAGTCGACGATATCCTTGAGTTCCACCTTTGCCAGGTTCTTGTAAATCAACTCATTGTAACTGATGTCGAGTCCCAGATGCTGAGCAGTATTATAGGAATAGAATATGCTCTGTTTCGTGGTACGGGCACTGGCCAGGCGCTTGGTGACAGCATCCTTGGCTATCTGGAAGGCCGTCTCACTGGCTGGCATCTCGTCGAGAATCTCCTTGAAGTGGGTGATGCAGTCTGCCATCTTGTCATTCTGGGTGATGATATGAGTCACGACATATTCCTTACGATCCTTCCAAGAAGGACTGACATACTCGGCAAAGGCGTTATAGGCCAATCCTCTGGCCTCACGCATCTCCTGGAACACAATGCCGTTCATGCCACCACCGAAGTATTCGTTGAAGACCTCCTGCACAGCAGCCTCCTCAGGATTCCAACTGCGCCCCTCGTTGTGGTACATACGCATGTAAATGTTCTTAGCGTCATAAGGGGCTATCAGCACCTCGTTCTCGGTGGCAGGCTGTTCCAGATAGGGCTTGTTCAGTGGTATAGCAGCCAACTGACCTGGTGTCTGGTGCGTTTTCTCGATGATGGAGGTAATCTCCGTCTCCGTCATCGGACCATAGTAGACCACCTTGTGCTGATAGCCAGAGAGTCCTTTCAGGAGATCCACGAATACCTGTGGATGAGTATCCTTTAACTGCTGCTCGCTCATCACGTCGGTATAGGAATTGCGTGGACCTGACACACCATAGTTAAACAGGTAGCCGAAATAGGTGCCCTGGCTCTTCTTGGCATCCTCACGACGCTTCAGTGTCAGGCCAACCATCTCATTATAGGCATTTTCGTCTGCCTTGGCATTCTGAAGCAGATCCTCGAGCAAGGCCAGGGCCGCAGGCATGTTCTCGCTCAGTCCCGACAGACTGACGGACATATTCTCGGCCCCTACGTTCACATTCCAGTCGCAAGCCAGTTCATAGAACTTCTGCTTCAACTCGGCAGCCGAAAGTTTGTCCGTACCAATATAACTTATATAATCGCCAGCCATATCGTAGCGGCGGTCGGCACTCCGTCCAAAGTCGTAATAGAATACGAGGTTGAACAGGCCGTTGGTATTGTTCTTGACATAGTAAAGCGGCAGGTTCTTCTTCGTCTGTGCGATAGTCATATCCTTCTGGAAATCCACGAACTTGGGCTGTATGGGCTCCACTTGCGAGTTCTGGATATCCTTTACGAACTGGCTCATCTGGTCGCGGTTCGTGGGAATCGGAGTGATGGCAGGCTTATCGATCTTCTTCTGTGTAGAGTCGATACCCTGTTTCTTATACACCGTCACATAGCCGTCGGTAAAGAAACGATTGGCAAAGGCCACCAACTGGTCCTTAGTAATCTTCGAAATACGGTCGATGCGACCCACTTCTTGTTTCCAGTCCACCTCGTTGATAAAGGCCTCGACAAACATATCTACCCGTCCCTCATTACTCTCTAACAACTGATAATGACTACGTTTCTTATTGTTGATGATACTCGGCAGCAGATTATCTGGGAAGTCACCTTTCTTCAGTTTGTTGATCTCTGCGAGCATAAGGTCCCTCACCTCATCAAGGCTCTGTCCCTGCTTCGGGGTTCCCATTAGCAAGAAACCACCATGATCGTGCAGTAACTCACAACCACCAACAGCACGCTGCACTTTCATTGTCTGGTTCAGGTCGAGGTCGAAGAGTCCAGCCCGTCCGTTGCTCAGTACATCCTCCATCAACTCCAAGGTATCAGCCTGCATAGCATTAGCCTGCTTGGCGCGCCAGGCCACCCATATCTGCTCTGCCTCCTGTCCGATGACGGTGGTGTCCTTCGGAGTTGTCAGCGGAGGCAGTGGGGCAAAAGTGGGCTGGGCCACATCCTGGCCAGGCTTCCACGAAGAAAAATACTTGTCGATGATAGCGATGGTCTTGTCCGGATCCAAATCGCCAGCCATGCAGATGGCGACATTGTTGGGCACGTACCACTTATTAAAGTAGTTCTTGATGTTTACGATTGAGGGATTCTTCAGATGCTCCTGTGTGCCAATGGTGGTCTGCAGGCCATAAGGGTGAGTCGGCCACAGCATCTTACTACAAGTGGCAAAGAGTTTGCGCCTATCAGAACTCAGACCGATATTATACTCCTCATACACAGCCTCCAACTCGGTATGGAAGCCACGTATCACCATATTCTGGAAACGATCGCTCTGTATCTTCGCCCAGTTCTCTATTTCATTAGAGGGAATATTCTCCGTATAACAAGTCACATCGTTCGACGTATAGGCATTCGTTCCCTGAGCGCCGATAGCAGACATCAGTTTGTCGTACTCGTTGGGAATAAAGTACTGTGCAGCCACCTGCGACACACTATCGATTTCATGATAGGCCTTCTTACGTGCTTCAAGGTCTGTAAGTCTGCGATAGGCTTCATAGCGCTGCTCGATCTCCCTCAGCAAAGGTGCCTCTGCCTCAGGATTGCTCGTACCGAACTGTTTCGTACCCTTAAACATCAGATGCTCCAGATAGTGTGCCAAGCCTGTAGTCTCTGCCGGATCGTTCTTTGAACCGGTCCTCACGGCGATATAAGTCTGGATACGCGGTTTCTCCTGATTGACAGATAGGAATACCTTCAAACCATTATCCAGGGTATAAATGCGGGTCTGCATCATGTCACCCTCTACAGTCTCATACTTGTAATCCTTGGCCTGCGCACTCATTCCAAGCATCACACAAGCCGCAACCACAAACAAATGCCTTATCATATCATCTATAAACAATAAACTGTTATACTTTAAACTATAAACTCCCTCAATTCTCATAATCAATCTCATGGTCGAGTTTCTCAAGGAACTCGTCGAAGACCTCCTTCTCCACATCGCCCATGGCATACTCCTTCTCGGCATCCTTGCGGATCTCTGCAATCCACGCTCGACGTGCCTTCACATAATCCTGACGGATGTGCTCACAAGCCTGAGCATCGAGGGTATCCAGGTGATAATAGTCAAGAATCATCTGATAACTCCATGCCCAACGGTAGTCACGATAGTGGTTGTTGATATCTGTAAAGCGATCGAGTACCTGCTGGATATTGTCGAGGGCTCCAGACTTGATGTCTGCAATCAGCCGTTTTTCCTCACTCTCTGGCAGCAACAATCCGCTAAGGTCTGTCCACCGGCCTTTACCCGAAGCGTTCACTGGTTGGCCGATATAACCCTCTTTCTGGGCACGTTTCAGTACAGCGCCCATATATATACGCAGGGCAATATCATAATACTTCAATCCTTTGCGTAATGACGAAGCGTTGATCACATATTCGTGGAAGTTGTAAGTCGACACGTTGTCGCCGGAAGCTTCCCGAAGAGCCTTCAGAATCTTAATACCCTCCATGATCTCACCGACGGTAAAGGGCGAGAGCCAGTCAAAGTTGATGATACTCTTCCTTGACTGTTTGGAACGTTTGTCACGTTTCGGCCATTTCTTGATATCACGATAGAGTCCCACGGTGGTGATATTCCGGCCTGGCACCAGATAACAGTCATCGCCATATGCCACCAGATAGGAGAAGGGCAGATTGCGGGTGTCAGGATGGTGCATCAGTTTACCAAAGCAGACACTAAAGGCACCGATAGTGGCTGGCATCAGGATATAGGCACCAGAGGCTGTCTTCGTACCGCGCTCCAGCGTTCCCCAATGCAGGGGACCCATCTTATAGGCATGGTTTGAGAAGTTCGTGTTCGAACCTGCATTATAGAACGAGAACTCGCCACCTATGAGCAGCGAACTCTTATGATGCGAGGCACAGAAGGGACCGCAGAAGGCGGCACAAGCCTCACCATTAGCCATAAAGGAGTTGGCAAAGAAAAGGCTAGCCTCAGCCGTAAAGCCATTGGTAATCTGACAAGCCTCACCCACGAAGCAGTCCTGCATCTTCACCGAGTTATTGATCGAGCAACCGTCACAGATGATAGAATTCTCACAGATAACACCTGTACCTATAAATACAGGAGCATCCATCGACGACATCACCGTACACTCCGACAGGCGGGCGGCACCACTGATCTCACAGTCGCCCTTGATGATCGTATTCGTAATATCCTTGGCATTAATGATCTTCACGTTGTTGCCGATGTAGCCACGATCAGGACGGGACACGCGCAGTTCATCCTCGATCATCTGCTGGAGTGTCTGGCGCAAGCCCTTGTCGTTGTAATGCTTCACCATAAAGGAGGCCAGTTGAGAGTTCAGTTCGCGGAAGATGGTCACATTGCCGTCACCCATCTCGTTGAGCACACTGATGACAGATCCTTCACCAAAGGTAGCGTCATCGGTGGTTTCCAACGTACAGATATTCGAGATATAACAGTCGTTGCCGATAGTATAGTTGTTGATGTAGTTGCCCACCTTCTCTATCAAACAGTCATTGCCGACAGTCACATTGCGCAGAGATGCATCATTAATGCCTGAATGCTTAAAAAAGCCTTTTGACACTTCCACTTGTTTATTAAACTCTCCCAAACGGATATCTCCATAGAATATCACTCGGTGGAAATTATAGGGTTTAAACCCGTCGGCCACCATCACACGCTGCCAGTCCTCTGCCCAGCACACATTGTTCTCTAATACTTCAATTTCAGTCTGTGTTAGTTGTCTGTACTCACTCATAGTCTTGATATAAAAAATCGTTATAGGGATATTTCTGAACGTGCAGTTCGCGGACTCGTTTATAGAGCACCTCGCGCAACTCGTCGATATTCTCTTTCTTTTTCGCGGAAATAAAGATACACTCCAGGTATCTTCCTTCCCCTCCTATGTTTTTCCCCATCCAAGTCTTCTTAAGGTCTTCGAGGGAAATATTCTCCTTCGTCGCAGGCGTCAAATCATCATCCTCCTTCTCTACCCACGTATACGCATCTATCTTATTAAAAACCAGCATCTGAGGTTTCTCAGCACAGCCCAGTTCCATCAGCGTCTCCTCCACCACCCGGATTTGTTCCTCAAAGTCAGGATGGGAGATATCCACCACATGTACCAGCAGATCAGCCTCTCGCACCTCGTCGAGGGTGCTCTTAAACGACTCCACGAGGTCTGAGGGCAACTTACGGATAAATCCTACGGTATCAGCCAGGAGGAAAGGCAGGTTGTCGATAGTCATCTTACGGACGGTGGTGTTGAGGGTGGCAAAGAGTTTGTTCTCGGCAAACACCTCACTCTTGGCCAACAGGTTCATCATCGTCGACTTGCCCACATTAGTATATCCCACGAGAGCCACACGGATCAGACGGCCACGGTTCTTTCTCTGGGTGGTCTTCTGTTTGTCTATCTCTGCCAGACGCTGCTTCAACAGGGTGATACGCTGAAGAATGATACGACGGTCCATCTCCAACTGCGTCTCACCTGGGCCGCGCAAGCCCACCGACCCTTTGCCGCCGCCGGAGCCGGAACCACCACCCTGGCGCTCAAGGTGAGTCCAGAGCCGCTGAAGGCGAGGCAACATATAACGGTGCTGCGCCAGTTCCACCTGGGCCTTGGCCTCTGCCGTCTGGGCCCTCATGGCGAAAATATCTAAAATAAGAGATGTACGGTCGAGGATTTTCACCTGCAGTTCTTGCTCGATATTCCTGATCTGCTTTGCACTCAGTTCATCGTCGAAGATCACCATTCCCACAGGCTGTGGGGCATTCTTCTCGTCGAGCAGGCCCTCGGCAAAAAGTGAGGCATCCTGAGCGTCTAACCAGTCATCATACGCGTCCTGACATTTCTTGATGTATTGCTTGATCTCCTGCAGTTTACCTGAGCCCACATACGTGGTCTGGTTCGGGCCACCCACCTTCTGCGTAAACCGCTTCACTGTGACAGCCCCAGCCGTATCGGCCAGGAACTCCAACTCGTCGAGATATTCTTTGGTCTTAGCCTCATCCTGCTCCTTGGTGACAAGTCCTACCAGCACAGCAGTCTCGGCCTTGGCCTGCGATATGACAAATTCTTTCAATCCTTGCTATTTTTTGCGCACAAAGATACAAAATAAAAGTAAAAAGGTAGAAAGGCAAAAAGGTAAATTGGAAAAAAGTAATGTCCTTTAACTCCTTTTAACTCCTTTAACTCCATGAACTCCTAATTTATTTTGTACTTTTGCAGCAGAATTACGAACCAAACAAAACAATAACATTATGAGAGTAATTATCCAGTCTGACTATCAGAAACTGTCCCAATGGGCAGCCAACCATGTCATTGAGCGAATCAACAAGTTCAACCCCACTCCCGACCACAAGTTCGTTCTGGGCCTCCCCACAGGTTCTTCGCCCGTTGGCATGTACAATGCCCTCGTCGAAGCCAACCGTGCCGGCAGGGTGTCATTCAAGAATGTCATCACTTTCAACATGGACGAGTATGTCGGTCTGCCCGAGACACACCCCGAGAGTTACCATGCCTTTATGGCCCGTAACCTCTTCGACCACATTGACTGTCCGAAGGAGAACATCCACATTCTCAATGGCAATGCTCCCGACCTCAACGAGGAGTGCGCCAGGTACGAGGCCATGATTGAGGAGGCTGGTGGTGTCGACCTTTTCATAGGTGGCATAGGCCCCGACGGTCATATAGCCTTCAACGAGCCGGGCAGTTCACTCTCCAGCCGTACCCGCATGAAGACCCTCACCACCGACACCCGTATTGCCAACAGCCGGTTCTTTGGCGGCCGTCCTGAAAATGTGCCTGCCCACGCCCTGACGGTTGGCGTCGGCACCGTGATGGCCGCTCGCGAGGTGATGATTCTGGCCAACGGTCACCTGAAGGCCCGCGCCCTGCAGGCTGCCATCGAGGGGAGTGTCAACCACATGTGGACCATCTCTGCCTTACAGATGCACGAGCACGGCATCATCGTCTGCGACGAGGAGGCTGCCGACGAACTGAAAGTCAGCACCTATAAGTACTTCAAGGACATTGAGCAGGACAACCTGTTGTAAGTTTTTTTACACAGATTTCACAGATCTCACAGTTTTTTCCTTGGACAGATAATGCGGTCCTATTTGATTTCACATAAATAAGGACGCGAGTGTTCTTCCAAGTGCTTAAATCTCTGTGAGATCTGTAATATTTGTGTGACAATACAAACATAACACTCAAATCTATGAATAGAATAGTTTCTTTTTTGATCTGTCTTGCCACTGCATGTATTTGTCAGGCGGAGGACGTAAAGGTGTCATCGCCCGACGGGCAGTTGGTAGTAAACGTCAGTTGCGAGGGAGGGAGGCTGTACTACGATGCCACCCTCGACGGACAGCAAATGATGGAGAAGTCAGCCCTCGGCCTGAAGACCAGCATCGGTGACTTCACCCGCGACCTCTCCACCGTAAACTGTCAACTGTCAACTGTAAACTCCTCCTATTCCATGCGCGGCACCAAGGCCTCTTCTCATGATTACAAGGCCACGAAGGCCGTCATCGACATTGAGAACAAGGATCATCAGCGCTTCAGCATCATCTTCCAAGTGAGCAACAACGACATTGCCTTCCGCTACTCCATTCCCCGCCAGAACATAGGGCGCAAGGAGATGAAGCGCGTGAGAATCAAAAGTGAACTGAGCAGTTTCAACTTCCCTGACGGCACCACCACCTTCATCTCTCCACAGATCGGTCCTGAGACCGGCTGGGAACAGACCAAGCCCAGTTACGAGGAAGGCTACTCTGCCGATGCTCCGATGGACGCTCCCTCGCAGTACGGTCACGGCTACATCTTCCCTGCCCTCTTCCATTATTCTAAGGAATCTTGGAATCAAGAAAATCCAGTGCAAGGCACTGGTAAGAAAAATCCTAGATTCCAAAATTCCTTAGAAAAAAAATCTTCCTCGGACTATTGGATTCTCCTAAGCGAAACCGGCATTGGAAGCAACTACTGCGGTTCTCATCTCTCCGACTACCAGGCTGGCACAGGCTACACCGTTACCTATCCTGATGCTGGCGAGAACAACGGCTACGGCACAGACTTCGCCGCCATCCCCCTGCCCGGAGAGACCCCCTGGCGCACCATCACCCTCGGCCATACACTCAAGCCCATCGCCGAGACCACCATCAGTTACGACCTCGTTGAGCCTCTCTACGAGCCTTCAACAGACTACAAACCAGGCCGTTACACCTGGAGTTGGCTCATCTGGCAGGACAAGAGCATCAACTACGACGACCAGGTGAAGTTCATCGACCTCGCCTCGGCTATGGGTTTTGAATACTGCCTCGTGGATAACTGGTGGGACACACAGATTGGCCGCGACCGCATCGAGGAACTTTCGAAGTATGCCCAGTCGAAGGGCGTGCACCTCCTATTATGGTATAACAGCAACGGTTTCTGGAACGATGCCCCGCAAGGACCGCGTGACTGCATGTCGACGGCCATCGCCCGCGAAAGGGAGATGAAGTGGATGCAGTCCATCGGCATCAAGGGCATCAAGGTGGACTTCTTCGGAGGCGACAAGCAAGAGACGATGCGGCTTTATGAGGACATCCTCAGCGACGCCAACCGCTACGGACTGCAGGTCGTATTCCACGGCTGCACAGTACCTCGCGGCTGGGAACGGATGTATCCCAACTTCGTAGCCTCAGAGGCTGTGCTGGCCTCTGAGAACGTGTTCTTCAACGAGGGAGCCGCCATCAAGCAGCCTTTCGACCTCACCCTCCACCCCTTCTGCCGCAATGCCACAGCCTCAATGGACTGGGGAGGCATCATCATGAACAAACACCTCGCGCCAGACAACAAGAGCCGGCACACCCGCAAAACGACCGACATCTTCGAACTTGCCTCAGGCCTCATCATGCAGACCTCCGTGCAATGTGTCGCCATGCAGCCGAACAACCTCGGCGAACTGCCTGAATTCGAACTCGACTTCCTTCGCAGCCTTCCCACCACCTGGGAGGAAACACGCTTCATCGACGGCTATCCCGGCCGTTACGTTGTTCTCGCCCGTAAGGCCACTGACGGCCAATGGTACATTGCCGGCCTCAACGCCCTCAAAGAGCCTCTGACGCTCACCCTCGACCTGCCGATGTTTGCCCCAGGCAAGACCCTCCGCTACTACGTCGACAAGCCTTCCGGCGAGCCCACGGTCATCCCCCTCAAGATTGACAAGAAGGGTCGCGCCAAGGTAACCATCCAACCTAACGGAGGCATCATCATACAGTAGCCTCTTCCTGACTATTAACAACAGAGGCTGTGCCGAAATAGCACAGCCTCTTATTAATTTGCCGTTCTGATGCCTTGCATCACTCGTTCAGATGCCTTGTACAGGTTGTTCAGATGCCTTGCATACCTATATGGAGATGCCTTCCACGACTCGTACAAGGGATTCCTTTACCCCATGCAAGGCATTGGCACAACAGACTGGACTGTGGACACCTTCTGGCCGACAGTAAGAGTAATCACCTAACAATCATCTAGCGCATTAGAATTTGAAAAGGTTGCAGAAGATGATTGCGGCCGTCCACACGTGGTTATTGCAATTACAGTAGCCTAAGGTCTTGGAGTCTTTCGACATATCGATGCGCCCGTTAGCCTTCACTTCGGCCACCGTCGCGTTAGAGCCCTTCACGGAGATGGAACCGCCGGAGGTGACGCAGCAGAGCAAATTGCCCGACGAATCCTTAATGTCGCCAGACCATACGCTGCCAATCCTGTGCCCCGTGCCGTCGGTGATGTCGCCATTGCCCTTGGGCAACTGTCCCACTTTCGTATGAGACCAGTTATAGACCACCCCGTTCTCGTCGACATACCCACGAGCGCTGCCCTTCTCAATCGAGTATTCACGCACCTTCTGCTGTGTGCTGCCGTTCGAACTGCCGGAAGTCCTCGTGGGATTCTTGGCAGCCTGTGCCCTACGCTGTGCGGCAAGTTCCTGCTGACGTTTGACCTCTGCCTCCTGCTTGCGCTTCACCTCGGCCAATTCTGCCTTCGACTTGGCCAGCGACTCCTTGTTGTGATAGATGCCCAAATAAAGCAATGCCGCATACTTCTTGTCGAGACCCTTGGCAGTGCCGATGAGCACATCGTAGATAAACACCTGACCATTGTCGTTGATCATAGCCACCTTCTCGCCGTCCATCATCACCGAGCCGTCGCCCTGCACTTTCAGATAACCCTGTTCGCCGTGGAAGTTCACAGTACCGTCCTTTAGCACCTCGCCGACCTTTCTGCCGTCGTCGTACATCACGTCGCCATTCTTCTCCACCTTGAAGATTACCTTCTTGCCCTTGCGCTCACCGTCGGGATGCGTCTTGTCGAGGATGAACTCCCCCGTCCTCGTGCGGAAGAAGCCTTGCACTGTACCGCCACGCGTAAACTCGATGTCGCCGTTGCGCTTCTTGTTCACGTCCTCCACCGTCTCCTTGACCTTCTTCAGATTGCCAACGAGATTACCAAACTGTGCTTGCACAGTCGTCGTTCCCAGCATCATCACTGCCGAAACGACCAAGATTCTCATATTTTTCTTCATAACTCCCTGGTTTTTGGTTTATTACAATTAATAATGTCAGTTATTCAATATCGACTGCAAAATTACAAAATAATTGTGTTATTTGCAAGTATTTCACCTTCTTTATTATTATCGTCAGCCATGCCACAACAAGGTCTTGAGACAAAGAATCCCCCGCCAGAAAAGACTGACGGGGGATCACTAAAAAACGATTCCTATATAAATATCTCACGACATTTCTGCAACATTCTTCGTCGTTACCGCCTTCTGCGGCAGGTCGAGTTCCTCATAGACAGAGTTGTTCGACTTATACTCCGGCACAATCTGCTTCATCTTGCGAACGGTCTCCATATCATTGTAGTTCTTGGAGATGGCTATCAGTTCGTCGATATCCTGGCAGACCTGACGGTAGTCGTAGGGCCGTACCTCAGCAATACGGATCTTCTTGTGGAAGGTGGGCTTGGTGGTTTCCTTGTCGTTCAGAACTTCCTCAAACAGTTTCTCACCATCTCTCAAGCCCGTGTACTCTATTTTCACATTCTTAGCACCAGAGAGGCTGATCATGCGCTTGGCCAGGTCGGCAATCTTCACGGGACGACCCATATCGAAGACAAAGATCTCGCCACCATTGCCCTTCGTGCCTGCCTCGAGCACCAGTTTACAGGCCTCAGGGATGAGCATGAAATAGCGGATGATGTCGGGATGGGTGACAGTGACGGGGCCGCCGTTGCGGATCTGCTCGCGGAAGAGGGGAATGACGGAGCCATTGGAGCCCAGCACATTACCGAAGCGGGTGGTAACGAACTGAGTGATGGGTTTGAAGTCGCTGGCGATGTGAAGGCCGGG
The DNA here is from genome assembly GCA_900319715.1 of uncultured Prevotella sp. Taxonomy (GTDB): domain Bacteria; phylum Bacteroidota; class Bacteroidia; order Bacteroidales; family Bacteroidaceae; genus Prevotella. The sequence continues at coordinate 25,883 of ONPM01000018.1, read as the reverse complement.
ACCGCCATACTGGGTGGTCTTGATGGCGCGGTCGAGTGTCTGCACATAGATCTCGCAGATGCGTTTCGAGCAACCCATGACGTTGGTCGGGTTGACAGCCTTGTCGGTGGATACCATCACGAACTTGCGGACACCATACTTCACGGAGAGGTCGGCCATAATCTTCGTTCCGTAAACATTATTCATAATAGCCTCAGAGGGATTATCCTCCATCATAGGCACATGCTTATAGGCAGCAGCATGAAACACATACTCTGGACGGAACTGGTTGAAGATAGCGTCCATTCGCGACTGGCTGCAAACAGTGGTGACCACCACATGCACATCGATGTTGGGGAACTCCTTGGCCATCATCAGCCGTAGGTCGTGCTGGGGTGTCTCTGCCTGGTCGATCAGCATCATAGTAGCAGGCTTACAGGTGGCAATCTGTCGGACCATCTCAGAACCAATCGAGCCAGCAGAGCCAGTGATGAGGATGCGACGACCACTGAGCAACTCGCCCACAGACTTCATATCAACCTTGATTTCGGCACGCGGCAGAAGGTCTTCAACCGACACCTCCTTCAGTTGTATCTCTCCTATTTCCGACTTCTCATCTTCTTCGCCAAGTTTCTCAACCTCGACAGCGTTCTGAGCCATGAATATCTTCACGCCCAAGCCAATCAGCAGGTCCTGCAACTCCTGGTTCTTACGGAAGTCGTTCGTACGATAAGGAGACACGAGCACGGCACCGATATGATAATCTTCAACCACCTTCCGCAAGTCGTCCTCCATCGTAAACACCTTCTCGCCGACAAGTTCATTATGGCGCAAGCGACGGTTATGGGAGATGAAGCCCTTCAGTATGAAACGCCGCTGAGTACGAATGCTCTCTGCCAGTCCGACGCCACCACTCTGTGCTCCGTAAATCAATACACGTAAGGCATTATTATCGGCCGTAGACACATCGTAGACTGTCTTCACCAGCACACGCATGGCCCACATGGCCATGGTGGCAATCACATACATCAAGACGATCTGGCGTCCAGACAACGGTTCGAAATACTGGCTAGGGGCAGAGAACATGAAATAGTGGATACCCAAAGCAAGCGCTAGCGACACGATGTTGGCATAAGCCACACGCATCAAGTCGACAAACGACGAGTAACGCACGATACCAGCATACGTATGAAAATAACGGATGCCAATGATACTCAAGGCCACATAGACAAGCAGCGATGCCAACAAAGACGGCATACGCGTAGTCAGATCCGTCCAGTCGCTGAAGATCCAGTAACTGATAACACCAGAAAACAGCAAGGTGATCATGTCGAGCACGAAGATGCTCCAATAAGGCAGAGAGTTTCGGCGGAAATACCAGTTCGCGAGTTTACGAAAGAAATTCATATATTGAAGATTTGTTGTTCACTGTTTACGGTTTGATAGCGGTGAGGATGGTTGAGATGATATGATCCACGTCGGCATCAGAGACCATCGGGCCAGAAGGCAGGCAGAGTCCCCGGTGGAAGAGGTCCTCACTGACACCGTTGATATATGCCGGTGCATCATGATAGACAGGTTGGCGGTGCATGGGCTTCCATAGTGGTCGTGACTCGATGCCAGCCTTATCTAGAGCGACGCGCATAGCCTCGACATTGCGGTTAGGCTCACAGTCCGTATGAATAGGGCCACCGGCATGAACCTGACCTGCAGCACCACCGACAGCACCCTTGACAGGATGTTCGTAAGCATGCTCTTCACCCTCTACATGCAGATTCTCATCGAGCATGATGGTGCTCAGCCAGAAGTTAGACTCCATATTCTGCGGCTCATCGTGGAAAGAGATACCCTCCACCTCGGCAAAGGCATCACGATACTTGGCGGCAATCCTGCGATGATGGGCTATATGTTCGTCGAGCACACGCATCTGTCCACGTCCGATGCCCGCACAGATATTACTCAGACGATAGTTGTATCCCACAGCCTCATGATGGTAATAAGGATAAGCCTCACGGGCCTGGGTGGCATACCACATGATACGGTCACGAGCCTCTGGGTCGGGGCAGATAAGGGCGCCGCCACCAGAGGTCGTGATGATCTTATTGCCATTGAACGACAAGATGCCATAGCGTCCGAAGGTACCGACGACACGTCCCTTGTATCTGGAGCCGAAGCCCTCTGCCGCATCTTCCACGACAGGGATGTCATAACGTTCGGCCACAGCCATAATCTCATCGATCTTGGCAGGCATACCATAGAGATAGACGGGCACGATGGCCTTCGGCTTACGGCCCGTGACGGCGATACGGTCCCTGATAGCCTGCTCGAGCAAGTCAGGATCCATGTTCCAAGTCTCTCGCTCGGAGTCGATCATAACAGGCGTAGCACCCAAATACTTGATTGGATGGGTAGAGGCGCAGAAGGTAAAGGTCTGCACCAAGACCTCGTCACCAGGCCCCACGCCACAAGCCAACAGTCCAAGATGGACGGCTGCCGTACCTGAAGAGAGGGCAACCATCTCCTTAGAGACCACGGACGTGCCATCAGCAAGTCGGCCGACATACTGTTTCAGATCTTCCTCGAAGCCATTGACATTTGGTCCGAGGGGAACGACCCAATTGGTGTCGAACGCCTCTTGAATATACTTCTGTTCCCAGCCTGCCTCACTCATATGGGCCAGGCACAAATAGATTCTATTTGCCATTATATAATGATATTTTCAATTTCTGTTAGTTGCGGCACGCTGTGCTGTGGCAGCATCTGCGGCGATAGGGAAAAGTCTTGCGGATGGATATTCCGGCCATCGTCGAGCAGGCAGATGGTCGTCCACCCTAAATGATTGGGTGCCTGGAAATCCTTGGCAGGATTATCGCCTACATAATAATAGGCAGACGAGGGATAGCACTCCATGAAATGCCGGAAGGGCTCGTTTGAGGGTTTCTGAAAACCCGTCTCCTCGGATATCAGGATATCATCAGCATCCATGTAAGCCGACAGTCCTAATGCATCGATCTTATGCCGCTGTGTGATGCTACGACCGTCTGTCACAAGGCCTAAGACTGCTTGCTGATGCAGACGGTCTAAGAGGAGGTTGGTCTTTCTGTCAAGACAGATGGCAGGCACATGAGAGCGGTAAACTGCCAGAAGGTCATCGATGGTGAGATGCAACTGGTATGTTCGGATCAGCCGGTCAAAGACATTCTCACCCTCCAGCCACCATTGGCACATACGATCAAAGACGCCTTCCTGTGCATAGTCTGACTCCAAGGAGGTGGCTATCTCACGATAAGCAGACAACAGATAGTCCTGTTCTTTATAGAGAGTGTCGTCGAGGTCGAAGACCACCACCCTATTCTTCTGCATCATAGACGATGATGTCATTATCATAGCGCAGCATCAGCGTGCGGTCGAGCCATGCCTCAGAGTAGTCTACTGCCTCACCCAGCAGATACTCACGTATCAGATATCCCGCATAGTTTGCCTTGGCATAATAGGAGAGCGGAAATCCTCCGCCAAAACGCGGGTTGATCTCTATACCCTTCACGTCGCCATCGCTCTCACGATAGAACAACTGGAGGCAGATACAGCCCCGGACACCAGGAAGGGCGCCCATCTTCTGACGCAGCAGACTGACGATGCCGTTCTTGCGCGTGATGCCTTTGTTGATCTCCCCTGCACGTACCTCGATCCGCTCACGAGGTACGATACCTTTCACACAGCCGTCAAGGCCAAAATACATGTCGACCGTAAACTCCCGATACTCCTTCGGATCGATGTATTCCATAAAGATCAACTTCGGATCATTCAGGATTTCCTGCGACAAATCCTCCTCCCGCCGGATGACGTGGATGTTGGTACTCAGAGAACCGTCGTAGGGTTTGGCAAACATAGGGAATACGGGGTGATACTTATCAACAGGTTTGGGAACAGCGATACCCACCTGTGAGAAGAAATCTTTCGTCAGGCGCTTGTCACGACAAATTCTGATGAACTCCTTGTCTGGAACTGCCAAGCGAACACCTTGATCCATGAACCGTTGATGGTTATCTGCCAGCACTAGCAATTCTGTATCAATCGTCGGTATGACGACACCTATCTGTTTCTCCTTGCAGATGTCAAGCAGGCTGTCGATATAGTTGTCGGCCGTACAGCGAGGGACAGGTATGCATCCATCGGAAATGATACCGGCTGGAGCCATCCCTGGACGCATGTCTGTCGTGTAGACTTTCGTACCGAGTCCCATCTCCTGCAAGGTGCGCTGGAAAATCTGCACCAACACAACCCGCTTGCCCGCCGAAGTGATCAGTATATTATTCATTTCTCTTACCACCTTCCTCTTTCCTCTCTCAATTATGTCCATTAAAGAACTCCATTGTGGCATGACCTTGTTCTGAGATGTCTGCGCGCTTCAATACCTTCTGAATTGTCAGCCAAACCACCTGAAGATCTGTCTTCAGCGATACGTGGTCCACATACCAGACATCCAGTTTGAACTTCTCTGACCATGAGATGGCATTACGCCCATGACACTGTGCCCAGCCGCTAATGCCCGGACGCACCTCATGACGGCGGGCCTGCTCCTTGGAATAGAGCGGGAGATACTGCACCAGCAAAGGCCGGGGACCGACCAAAGCCATATCACCCTTCAAGACATTCAACAACTGGGGTAACTCATCGATAGAGGTGGATCGGACGAAGCGTCCTACCCGCGTCAGCCGAATCTCATCAGGGAGCAGTCGTCCATCGGCATCACGCTCGTCTGTCATGGTCTTATACTTAATAATCTTAAAGATCCTGCCATCCTTGCCAGGCCGCTCTTGTAGGAAGAATGCTCCCGCCCCTTTATTCGCCACATGCAGCCATAGGGTGACGACAATCAACAAGGGCGAGATACAGGCTAAAGCAATAAGGGCGATCCAAAAGTCGAGGAATCTTTTCAGGAAATGCTTATACATATTCTATATTAAGACGCCTCCGGCATAATAACATCATAGAAGTCGAACAGGCACTGCCGCACGAATCCTTGTTCAAATCGGCAACCGATCATATTCCTGGCATGCGATGCCATATAGGTACACCGTCGGCTGTCGCTCATCATACGGCACATGGCTGCAAGAAGTGCATCACTGTCTTGCGGGGGAATAATGTATCCATTCTCATTCTCCACAATAATCTCACGGGAGCCATTGATATCCGTCACGATACTCGGCAATCCCATGGCGCCAGCCTCCAAGACGGTGTTCGGAAATCCTTCACGGTAACTCGGGAATACAAAGCAATCGGCGGCTGCATAGTAGGACAGTAAGTCCTCTCCTAACACCTCACCGACATAAGTGATAGCAGGATTTGATTCGATCATTCTCAGAGAATCCTCAGACACAGGGTCCAGTTTATCTTCCCGGGGGCCTACGAGCAACAGACGCACAGACTTGTTTTCACGGGACAATTGATTGAAGGCCTTACATAGTTCATTGATGCCCTTAGCTCTGACGATACGACCAACGAAGAGGAATGTGAAGCAACTATCATCTCGCAGTTGTCGAGCCCTTTCCATTACCTCTGGTCTGCGGCTAAAATAATTCATATCGACACCCATCACATTACCGAATCCAAGCACCCGCAAGGGCTTTTTAGTAATACCATAGTCGAGCAGATCCCGCTTCACGCCTTCTCCCTCAGGTATGACATGCGTAGCACAACGGCATGTGATTGAATCCGTCAGCATCAGCAATTTACGCTGCAGGCCCTTTGACGTAGGGAATACCAGCCCTGTAAAAGTATGTACCCGTACAGGCACATGAGTCCACCATGCTGCTATCATGCAAAGCAGACCAGCCTTCGGTGTCATGGAGTGAACCATCATGGGCCGTTCCTGCCTGAACACCTTTATCATCCTATATAAAGCAACGAGATCTTTCCATGGCGAGATATGTCGCTCCATCGGTACTACTATCGTCCGTACCCCTTCACGTTCGGCAATGGCCTTCATCTCCTTGCCCGGAGAGGAAAGTGCCACCACCTCATACTTCTCATTCAGTATCTTCAACAAGCCACGGCAGAACGTGTCGAGAGACTGTGGAACTGTTGTCGCACGGATAATCTTCATAATGGTATGATACGCTTTAGAATCACGTTATGTTGTATCTTGAATTTCAGATTGTCTCCAAAGAGCCGATATCCCAACTGAATAAGATTGTACTTAACCACAGCCTGTAACCAAATCCTTCGGAAATCCAATGTCGAGCCACCGAAACTTCGGACAAAAGCACGATAGTCTTCCTTCTTCTTATAGATCGGATCATTGGTCGTCCCGCCAAGACGGAACTTCGCTAATGGCCGATCAACGAGTAGGAACCTAGCGCCTTGTTTATAGAACCGACACAAGAGTTCGATATCCATCATGTAACGAAGGTCTAACCGATACAAGCCATAACGCTGATAGGCATCTTTCCTCACGAAGCGGGCTGGATGAGCCACATTATATTGAAGTTTCAGTTTATCAAATGCCACATCAGGATAACTGGGGAACGTCTCACCAGTATTCTCATCCCAGAACAGAATAAGGCCACTATATACATCCACTTCGGGATTATAGTGGACAGCAATTTCCTGCAATGCCCCTGGGAGTAATATGTCGTCAGAATTGATGATGCCAATGATTTCACCTGAGGCATGAGTAATGCCTTTATTAAAAGCATCGCTAATACCTTTGTCCGGCTCTGAAATTACAACCTGTATACTGTTCTTGTACTGATCGATTATATCGAGTGTACCATCTGTAGAGCCCCCGTCGATAATCACATACTCCAGATTCTGATAGTTCTGCATCGTCACACTGCGGATGGTATCCTCAATCGTAGCAGCACTATTAAAGGATATCGTAATAATCGTTATCCGTGGGAATATTTCTCTCACTTCTTACCTCTAATAGATGTTCATCAACACGGCCAGTTGGAAATTGTGGTACGTCTCTTTGTCACTACAGCGAAAGCGACGATCACGAAGCAGACTCAGACGCTGCCTGAGATGATCCTTACCAGCAATGAAATCAGACAATATACACTGATTCTCCTCTGGCATCATGTCAAAGTAGCCCGTATAAATCTCCTGTGCCAACTTTGAACGTGAATGCAAATCACGCTTCACCAAACGTCCTGTGCGATGTTTCCATTCCGTCATGGCTGACGTAGACTGCCCTGTCACATTCCCCCCATGCTGACGATAGAGGATATGTGGAATATGGTCGAACACAACATGGGCACCGATGGCCTGAGCCACATCGTAAATCCATACATCATGCATGCTGAGATACTGCGGTTCGTATTTCAGGACCATGTCACGCAGCGCCCGATTCATCACCATCGTACAGCCTCCAATGAACTGATAGACCAAAGACTCGCCAAAAGTGAGCCGCGGATGAATGATCACGCTGCCTACACGGTTCAGATTCTTATCCACCAACTCTGTCTGGCAGAAATAAAGAGCCGGACGTGTCTCATAAGATTCCAATTTATCAACAGCCACTTTCAACTTATCAGACAGCCAATAGTCATCCTGATCTGAAAATGCATAATAACATGAATCTTCTGCATGATGGAGAAGTTCCATAAAACTACGAGCCGGGCCTATATTCTCACCACGATACCATCTGAGATTTGACTTTTGCTGCCATTGATCAAGGATGTCGCAAGTATGGTCAGAGGAGCCGTCGTCACGCACAAGGATATCCGTCAAAACACCTTTCTGAGCCACAATGGACTCCAGTTGCTCGTCCAAATACGTCTCCCCATTGTAGGAAGACAATAATATAGTCACTTTTTTCATCTCAACACACAATTGTCAACCACCAGGGGTTCCTCCCTCTCCTCATTCCACATTCCGTATTCCTCTTCCTTCACCTTGTTCACAATCGCCATAAACATAGAAAGCGCTGTAAGACCTATCGATCCCAACAAGAGGGGGTTCGTCCCTGAGAGTATGAGGAAAAGTACATACCCCTGACTATACCGTTTTAAGAACTGTGAGCGGGGATAGTACCTCCACAACCAGAAGAAAGGGGCAAAGAACAGGAAGATAAAACATAATCCCACTGGCAGACCGTACATGCGTAAGATATCCATATAGGAGAGTTCTGTATAAGTCTGCATCATATTACGGCCTTTGGCAAAAAACTGACTGCCCAATCCTGCTCCCCAGATGGGGTGGCCTTTGTCACCGATATCCTCTACATAGGATTCAAAGTTTTCATATTTCACTTCGTTCGACTTCTCATTCTTCTGGGTAGCCAGCATATAGGTCAGTATCACCAGCATCACCAGGAAAGCCAAGGCAGAAAGACGTGTCAGGAACTTACCTATAATGTTCTTGTCATACAGATAGACCAAAAGAATCATAAGCTGCACCAGCATGCAGATTATAGATAAATGAGAAGATGATAAGTGACCCAGCCTTGAAATAGAGGCCGTTGACTGAGAAACCTAAGAAATTACGGTTATAGGCCATCGTGAAATTGTCCGAAACATTGCAGTAATCATAGATGGCTACCAGAAATATACCTCCGAGCTGTGACAAGAAGAAGAGTATCAAGGTGACTGTAGCCATGATGATGCCATTGATCCATACGGCCTTCAACAGGACATTCAGCTTCATGGTCACTATAAAGAAGAAGATACAGATATACAACATAGACCTCACCTGACTCATCGCATAGGCAGAGTCCTTCAGCTCTCCCGTAATATAGGCTATAAACATCCCCCATAACGGTATTAAGAGGATTGCCACCACCGTCATCCTATTGACCGGAGCCAGATACTGTCGACGTTTCAGGCAGTAGATCACACCATAAATCACCAGCACGACGAACAACAAATCCTTCAGCCGTGAATGGAAGCCCGTCGGGTCCAGTGACAATGTCACCAGAAACAGAAAATACAGATAGTCTACAATTCGCATAGCTGGCGATAAGTGTCTTTTAACTGTTTTGAAATCCTTCTTCACGAAGTTCCATGATCTTCGATGCCAGATAGAAAGGATCATTCATGGGAACGATCATGTTCCTGTCGTATTGCTCACTGAACAACGATATGACTCCGCCCGTATCTGTCGCGATGACAGGCATGCCCAGATACTGGGCCTCACAGACGGCGTTGGGGCTATTGTCAGAATAAGACGCGTGGACATACATGTCTGAAGACAACAGTTCCCTAATCATCTCTGCGGCACTCAGGGTTCCCATCATTCTGAGCCCGACCTCCTGAGCCTTCACCTTCGTCAGTCTCTCGAACTCCCGGATGTCCTCGTCCGTGCCGCCAATCCATTTCCATTCCACCTGACAGTCGGTATTCTCACGGATGAGCCTGGCGGTCTTCAAGACCACATCAGGTCCCTTGATGGAATAGCAAGCACCCGTTGTCACCAACACGATCTTCTTATCCTCAGCATGGGGCTGCCACCTGTCTTTACACCCGATGAACTCCTGGCGCAAGGCCTCATCAACGTGGAATATCCGGGCGTTCTTATTATAAAACCTCACAACAGACTGGTCCCATCTCGTCCGACACATGAAATTCGTATTGCGTCTCAAGATCTCTTCCTCGCGCCGATGGCGTTCCATCGACAGGTTGTAATACTGATATCTGGCGAAGAAGCCTAAAGGATGATTCCATAATTCAGGCTTGAACCTGTCGAAGAGGGAACTCTGTCCCGGGAGCAATAAACTGTTTCTAATCTGCGACCACAATCCCTGGATATGAATGACCACCGGGATCGTCACATAACTGGCCAACATGCCATAGCACCACTCTGCTCCGAACACATGAATCAAATCAGGCCTGTTCTCTTGAACAATCTTCAACGACTCAGAGATGACGAAATCATCCACCTCCCGAGACGTCATCATATCCTTAATAATCTGCCTCTTTCCATAACGGCAGATATTGAGAGGAATAATCTTGAGCCGTTCTGTTTCCTCCACTTCTTTCTTAAAAGGCGACTGGTTCCCGTATACGACCACCAGTTCCAGGTCCTGGATGCCGAGGGCGATCTGTAACAACGACGAGATCCATCCCTTGCCTTCAATACCTGTATTCTCTTCTGCTTTCAGAGAAAGCGGTGTCACCGAAAACCAAAGAACCTTCATCACAATACCATTATATTCTTAACCGTGCGTGACACCAATTCCTCATCTTGGTGCTGAACAAGCGCCACCGGATGTATGTATGGGGCATCGTCCTGAACAGAGCCGAGACGACCTCAGGCCCCACTCCACCCGTGAAACGTAAGTCGGGTACTTTTCTGATCATATCATCGACAATCTTTTTTCTTTCTGACGGATCTCCAAAGACACCGATGATACAATCCACGGCATAGTTAAAGAACAGATAGATGTTTTTTTTCTGCCGGGTAACTACCCGCTCCGGCAGGTTACCCATCTCCGTCAGTCGCCATGAGTTTGCAATGGCCGTATTATAATCCATTGCATTTTTCATGGTAAAGGAATAGGTACATGAACGCTGCCTGATCCTATATATATAATATAATAAGTGTACACCTATGACACGCTGCGCTTTCAGATAACATTCCTGTAAGAATGGGATATCTTCATAATACACGCCAGGTTCAAGTCTGATATGGTTTTCATTCAGGAACGTCCTCTTATAAAGGATCCGCCAGATGAAACTTCCCACCCCGGGATCATAATCTTCCACATAATAATCAAGTCCAGTCTTATCAACGACCTGGGAATCTGTCACCTGGGAATCATAAACAGAGGTTATCTCATCATCGTTCAACCGCATGAAATCAGCAACCACCATATCTGCAGAAGTGTCCAGCGCCTTCTTCAGCAAGACTGTGAGACCGTTATCCATCAGCAGGTCATCGGAATCCACGAACAACACATATTCACCCTTGGCCATCTCCATGCCCTCATTCCGGCATACGGAAGGGCCGGCATGATCCTGATGGATAATCTGGATGTTATGGTGATGAAGCCGAATGTCCTCAACGACTTTCATGCTATTGTCCGTAGAACCATCGTTGACGACAATGACCTCAAAGTCCCCATCGGACAATCCCTGGCGATAGATACTCTCCAGGCAAGGCCCGATGTATTGTTCTACGTTACAAACAGGAATAATGATACTGAGTTTCATTCTATATCTTATTAAACAACAGCAGAACAGCCTTTCTCATCCTCTCCTGCCAATTCGAAGCACGTTGGTATTCCGGTGACATGACTATCTTCCACTTATTCTTAAAGGAGTCTTTATAATGCAGGAAGACATTCAAGATATCCCGGTCTTCATCACTCAGTCGAGACTTATAGGACTGATAGAACTCTTCAACCATCTGGGAGTTCTTGGCATCAGAGGTGAAGAAGAATTTGATATCGTCCATAATCCTGGCCCAGAAATTCTGTTTCTTTCCAATCATGTTTCCGCCATGGATGCGATAGTAGAACAACGGACTCTGACAATAGACAGACTTGCCAAGGAAATTACAAATCAGGCACATCCATCTATCATGCCAGGCATTCTTGGGGGGATTGGCGTCGTAGAGTTCCAATGCACTTCTATTAAACACCATACTACATCCCTGCTCTGTCGGATAGATCATCACATTCTGCTTCGTATAGTGAGGTGTCTCCCGGTGGAAAGTGCCCAAGACTCTCATATTATCATCTACGAACAAAGAATTAGAGGAGAACAGCAACGGTGTATTCTGATCGAAATCTTCCAAATAGCGACAAGCCGTCTTCAGTTTGTTAGGCATCCAGATATCATCCTGATCGGAGAACGCATAATAATCGACAGGCTCAGGAAATGACAAAGCCTTCTCGGCGAGAATCGAGAAACTCCTTACGAAACCCACATTCTCAGAAGTCTGCCATTCCATATTGGGACACTTCTCGCCATATTCCGCCAATATGTTACAGGTTTGGTCGGTAGAGCCATCATCCCTCACCATCAGATGAACCTTCAATTTATCCTGATGGAGAATACTATCCAACTGTTTTCTCAGATAAGCCTCACCATTATAAGTTGACATCAGAACCAAAACAGTCGTATCCTTCTTCAGGCTGGCGATTCCTAGATTCCTTAGTTCTTCGTTCTTATACCTGAGTCCGGAAATAATACCCTTAAAGATTGATGCCGTCTTTTTAAAGCGCTGCTTCTCAAACAAGAACACCAAGACGATGGCTTTCAGCCAGTAATGGAAGAAGTTCTTTCTGAGATAGTCAATTTTCGGATATTTACGAATTAGAATAATATTGTTCCTGTAAATATCATAGAGTCTCTGCGGTCCATAGTTTCTGAGTTCAAGCTTATGACCGAATACCGTCACCACCTGAGTGATGCCGAAGCGTTGTAACAATGAAGCATCTTTGACTTTATACTTCTTGATTTTACACTGATGGGCTTGTAAGAAGAACTCATCGTCGACGGAAGCAATCGTATATGACTCATTCCAACCGCCAATGGCATTGACAATCTTGACAGAGGCAAGCATACCTGAGGTAATAGGGATGTCTATCTCCTCATATTCGGCAGAGACGGTCTCCCTGTTCATCTGCGGTGTCCAAATGCCATCAGGCGCATCTTTGCACAGGACGGTCTTGCCAACATAGAAATCAAAATTCTCGAAATATGAATCCTGATCCATCGTCAGCATATAGTCAAATCCGTTCTCATTGGCATATTCCCATGCAAAGTTCAATGCCCTTGATATACTGTTGATACCATCACCATAGTACTCAACCTTCTCATGTGTGATGTATCTGTACTGCAATTTGTCCGGGGAAGGTGTATTTTCCCAAATTAGGACCTTGTCCACATGTGCGATGAATGCCTGGACATTCCGGACGAGCAGATCCTTCTCTGGATAGTACGTAACAACGATTGCAAGTATCCTCTTTTCTCTTTCCACGTTTCTCTTTCCTCTTTAAAGCCGGCCCGCCATGATGAGCCATTTCAACAGCCGACCTTCATTCACATCATAATAGGGGTAGATAAAATGACGGGAGAACAGCATATATATCTTTGACACTATACTCTTCCTACAAGCAATAAAGCGCCTGAACAACTGACGGTCTGCCCTATTGAGCCTTGGAGCGAAGTGGTCATAAAACTCCCTGGCCATTTCTACATGATTCGTCACTGGTGGCTCCACAAACAGAATCCGGTAAACTCTGACGATCTTGCTAGGTTCTCCTTCCAGACTACCGGCATGGTGGTTTGCCAAAGCATTGTTCTCATGCCGGCGGTAATAAAACAAGGACTGATGATCATAGGTCACACTCCCCAGGAAATAACAAATGTGATACAACCAACGGTCATGCCAAGTCAACTGCGGCTCACATTCCGAGTAAAGTTCTATCGCCCGTCTGTTGAAAACCATACTACAACCTTGCTCTGTGCCGAAGATAAGTACATTCCCTTTCCTGAATTTCGGTTCCGGTCCTTTGTGGAACAACTCCAGTTCCTTTCCCTCTGCATCCACCTGCATGGAATTAGAGGTAAAGAGGTTGGGCTTGGACGGGTCTTTGGATGACAAGACAGAACAAGCCGTTATGAGCTTCTTCGGCATCCAAATATCATCCTGATCCGCAAATGCATAGAAATCTGCCGGTATCTCTGACGCCATAGCCATCCTGACCAACGCAGAGAAGCTCTTGACAAAGCCAACATTCTCACAAGTTTTCCATTCGATGTTCTGATGCGCGGAAGCATAGCCTGAAAGGATGGTACATGTATTGTCCTTAGAACCATCATCACGTACTAGCAGACGGACATCCACGCCCTCCTGAGCAAGGATGCTGTCAATCTGCTCCTTTAAGAACCGCTCCCCATTGTAAGTGGACATGAGGACCAAGACAATCGGATTCTTCATGCTTCTGGTCTCCTCAGTAACTTCACCTTGACAAACCAGCCAAAGAACTCCCTGTCCTTCCGCCCGATCATCATATAAACTATCGACGAGAAGACCAACACAAACATTGTACCTTTCACCAAGAACTGAATGAGGTGAGAGTCGCTTACCGTAAACATCCTGAGAACGCACGTCACCATGATGCCCATCAACATAAAGGGCAGCAAGTCATGGAAGAAGATATATCGTGAATTGATCTGCAACTTCTTCGGCCAATAATAGAAATAATAGAATGACATCTGCATGAGGTTGCAGAGTGTTCCAGAAATGGCGATGCTCCTGGCACCATAGTAAGGTATCAGGAACCAGAATACGATGACCATCGTGATGTATGAGAAAGCAGAATAGCGGGTAATAAGACGTATATCCGTTCCTGCATAGATGATGGCAGACATGCCGGCATTATGACTTCCCAGGAGATTGATGAAATAGAAGTCCATCCACGGTACGAGATACATAAAGGAATCACCCAGATACATGTGCATCACATCCGGAGACACGCTGATGTATCCAAAGGCCACGAAACTGATCACAATGACCAGATACTTCGTTCCCTGATAGGCGACACGCTCAATCACTTCTCTGTTATGCAAGGCGACGGCCTTTGTCACCGAAGGGAATATGGCCGAATTGAATGAGCCGCCTACAAAGCCCAGGAAGGAATAGATGGAGAAGATGATGTTGTAGTCGGTCACCTCACTGGAGTTACACCGTATTCCCAACAGGATCGGTTGCAACTGCAAGGCGCCCCAGGTCAGCAATGAGACAGAGAAGATGTTCATGCTGTAAGGCAGGGTCTCCTTAAACAGATTCTTGTCAAAATGAGGCCGGAAGGAGATGTCGGGAATGATGGCCTTGATCTTCCGGATTGAAAGTATTGTCCTGTAGATCAGCCCAAGGAAGACTAAACCAGCATAGTACTCCACGATGGAGAACTTGAAGATCAACGTCAGCGCCAGTACTACGACATTTAGCAGATTGCCAATGAAGCTGATCTTGCTGAAGAAGTCTACGTATTCCGCTCCCTGGATGAGCTGTCCAAAACAACTGGTATACCAATTGAATATCGAATTCAGGGCAATGATATACAAGAGGCTTCGCAGGATCACCACCTGTTCGGGAGTCACCTGGAAGATATCACCGACGAAGAAAGAGATGCCAAAGATGATCAGCGCATTGATCAAGCCGATCGAACCATAAAAGGTAATACTGGTCCCAAACAGTCTCCTGACATTCTCAATATCGTTCTTGGCCAGATAATTGGAGAAATACCTGAGGTTGGTATTGGAGAACCCAAGGTCCAGCAATGTCATATAAATATTAATAGACAAAGCCAAACCTATCAGTCCATAGTCCGCCTTACCGTAGAGCCCGATCAAAATGGGCACAGCCACAAAAGCATAGGCTGCGCTCAGGAACTTACTGGCGATAGTCCAGATAACACCGTCTGCAATCTTGTTGATGGTACTCATCTCTTATTCCGGGAAAGAAACCGTGTTTTTAAAGAACTTAGTGCAATACTGTTCAAATCTGGGATAGACAGCCTTGAACAAAGCGCTGGACCCGAAAAGTTTCAGATACTCAATGCAACCGGGAATCTTCTTGCCTAGGAAAGACACGGTAAACCAGTTAAACGGAACGGCGTCGTCTGTTTGTATCCGTTCATCGGTGGCCATATAATAATAGCCGTATTTCAAGGCCCCATCTTTTGGCTTCGGGGGCAGTTTTTCACCCAACAACTGTACAAGTTCCTCTTTCGTCTGTGGGTTATATCCGACATTTAGATAAAAATATTCTGATTTGTGCAGATTAATAACGGGTTTTCCCCAGAAACAACTCTCTGCACCCATCGTAGAACCCATTACGAGTACTTTATCCGCAATGTCCATCAATGCATATGAACTGATAGTGCTTTCTGGCGGGATGACTGTCAGATGGCTACTCTGCAATTTGTATAAATCAGTATGATAAGATGCCTGCAAGCCCTTCAGATTCGGATGAATCCGAAGATAAACGTGAGAATTTTCCGGCAGATGATCTACAACGAAGCGAATAGCCTCCATTTGAGTATCGAACAAATTTCCCTCATCCCAATCTCCACCAAGTGAAACGATCTCATCTTCAGAAGAATTAAAGATAACAATGTTACGCTTATTCTCATCGAAATTCTCTGGTAGTTTATCCTTAACTTGCAAACCTGTATAGATAAAATCATTTGTAGGTTTTCCTGTTCTTCGGTTGATAAAGAATGATGATCCGATCTTTATCTTTTCGTCCTCAGAGCGTTTGGAGTTATTCCATATATCATGACACATACGCGTCAACTGATGGATATCGAGTGGCAAATCGCCTTCAAATTCTATACGATAAGCAGGTTCGTTGATTCTCCAACAGACTTCTAAAGACTCGAAATGAATGCCCTTTGCAACAGCAATCTCATAAAAAAGGCGATTCTCGAACAACCTGCCATTATAAATAGAGATAACATCCGGACGGATCTCCTCTACCAACTGATAAGCATAGTCGACAAAAGAGCAAAGAGCCGACAATATCTGGTCAAAATAAGCACGTTGACTTGGTGTGACTTTACCAGAAGGTTTCCTCGTAATGGTCACGTAATAGGAATGGAGCGACAAGCCTATGTTGACATTTCTATAAGTAATTTTCTTCAGATCAAAGATGTCATCATAGGAGAAATCCGTCTTGCTTGGGGAGAACTGCTTGACAGAAATGGGTATCACCTGAATATCCGGCAGATAGTTATGAATGATCTGCCGGTGCATATGTCTACAGACTTTGCAGATGCCCGTATTTCCATGGATATTGGTAAAGCATGAAGGCAAGGCCCGGTTACAATAAGCCATCACCACCTCAACACCCTTCTTCCGGTCAGACAGCATCTTGTTCAACATAACCCCTGCGTGGGGACTATGCAATGAACTGACACAATAAAATAGTTTCTTCATTCCACTACTTCATCTTCTTCATCATCAGTTAAACCTAACAGTGGCCTTATTTCATCTTCATCGAACAAAATCCATATTGTCGTGAAAAACAAGGCCACAATTGTAAACAACACAACTATACGACTCCTATTGGGTCCTTCTGGCCACAATGGAACTGTCGAGGCCTGAAGGGTGGTAAAAGCCGGGGTAACCTCCTGAACACGAACCTTCGCAGCCAACAACTGAGTGCTAAGAGCATTGTAGTTGTTATAAAGCAGCTGCATCTCATTCTCTAAATCAGTCTGCTTTTGGCGGACATTTTCAAGCATAATATCCTGATTGCTATCCATGAAATCTGCATAGAGTTGTCTTGCTCGCTCATAGTTCTTCTTTGCTTCCTTATAGAGTTTTTCCGTGAATTTCAAATCATAACGAGCCTTCCTTGTCTTATAATCGGTAATATAATCCTGAAGATGCTGCTTCACTGAGTCTGCCACTTGAGCAGCCACATAAGGATCTTGGTCAATAACCTCTACAGCTATAAGTGTCTGCTGACTCTTACTAGTATTGAAATCGCATTTTATCTTCGAGCTAACAGCGCCAGAGATGGCCATTTGCTCCGGAGTCAATTCATAAGGATTGACAGGCGCAGCCTTCTTTTCAATTTTTTGTTGTCCCCAAAAGACATCCAATAGCCCTTCCCTTGCTGAAATCCACCAAGCATCCTTTTGCTCATCCTTCAAATAATCATAATAAGTCATCGGTGCCTTATCAGTTGGGCGCTGAATCATCACTTTGAATAATTCGGCCTTGAATTCTACACTACTCATCACATCAGGATATAGAAATGCTGTGATTGCATCATCACTACCCGAAACTCCGCCACCTATGTTCACGCCAAAGGAACTAGCCAAAAGAGCCAATGTCCCAGAACCACCCCCAGAATTAGACTCTGGTATCAGTTGTATTTTACACTTGTAATAATCCGGTAAACCAAGCGAGATAATCCAGACTACCAGAACGGTTGTGGGAATCACCTTAAAATACGTTGTCTTGCGTCGTAACAAGGCTGTCCAAAGACGCGAAAAGTCAATAATCTGCTCTTTCTTTTTATTTTGCACTGTTTCCATAATTGAAACTATACTTTTACTTCACTAAATTGACTACAGAAATCAACAAGGTCAAGAGCGTAGCCATAGAGGTGCCGACTGCTCCTATTTGTCCGATAACCTCTGTGGGAGTCGTTGTCTTCGACGGAACGATAATTTCGCACCCTGGCTCTATCCTGGCTTTCTTTGCCTTTGAAACCGTACCATTCTGATAAACTACAAAAGTACGCGATTTCTTGGCACGGCTTCCGAAACCACCAGCCTGATTCACATACCACTTGTATTTCTTACCATCGCTATATGCCACCGTGTTCGGGTACATCACATTACCGTTGATCTTCACGGTTCCGTTATATTCAGGAACAATCAAACGATCGCCCTCCTTCAAAGTAACATCGTAATCTGAACCTGGATTAGCCAACGCTTTATCCAGTTCGATACCAACAGAGTATCGCACAGTATCATTCTCAACGCTGTCACGTGCCTGATTGATATCATAATCAGCAGCCTCTTCATCCTGCATGACCATATCAAGTCCGGCATTCTGTCCTTTCTGCCTTACAAGATCCAGCACCTGACGGTTACGGAACTTTTCATCTTCGGTCATAACACGTTCAATTCGAGCGCCTCTGACATAAGCCTGATCCGTCACGCCTCCTGCAGCTTTCACAAGTTCAGAGATGCGCTGGTTCTTGGTCGTCAAAGCATAGTTTCCAGGGAAAAGAACTTCACCTTCAATCAACACATTCCGCTGGGGCTGATAGGCAGGGCTACGACGTACATAGACTTCGTCATATGGTTCCAATGTAAAACTACGGTCACCATCGACTACCATTCCGTTTTTCACCACAAACGAATACATATTGGCAATCTCGTCGGAAGCCTGTGTTGCCCCTGGGTCAGAAATGCGTCTTGAGACATCAACACGAGCCGTAGAGGCAGCATCTGTCAAGCCGCCTGCCTGCAAAATGAAGTCTTCAACCGTTTCGTCTTCTGCATATTCATAGATGCCTGGCATCTGAACCTCTCCATGTATCGTCAGTGTACGCTCGTTCAGAGTCTCGTTACGGAAGGGGATAAAGAGGATATCCTCATTCTCCAATGGCATATCGGCAATGGTACCAGCCATGATACCCTCAATATCAACAGAAAGTACTTTGCGCACACGGTCTGGCTTCATACGATGAAGTACGGCATGAGCAGTAAAAGCATCCTCTGTCAATCCACCAGCACTCTCAATCAGAGAACGGACCGTATTGTTTGTGCCTCCAAAGTCAAACATTCCGGGATGGAAAACTGCACCTTTAATCTGTACGGTGTTAGCATAACGCTCCAAAATGGAATCAACAGTCACAGAGTCACCGTCCATCAGTTTAAAACTGCTTATATCGAACTCTTGAACATTATAGGCCGAATACTGCTCTCCTGAGACACGATTAACCTGTATGCCTTTCTTATATGCTTTGGAAGTGAAGCCGCCGGCATACTTGAGCAGCGTTGCCAGGCTCTCTCCTTTGCGCATCTCATAAGCCATTGGACGTTTCACCTGACCAGAAATATCAACCAGACAGTCATAAGGGCCAACAACGATTACATCATTATCTGCCAAACGGACATTCCCTGCCAGTTTGCCATTCAGAATATAGTCGTACACGTCAACCACCGTCAACTGACGACCGCCTCTGTAGACTTTGATACTACGAAGCGTACCAACACCTGTGACACCGCCCGCCATATAGATAGCATGAAACACCGTTGCAAATGCCGATAACGTATAAGTGCCAGGGGCGGTTACCTCACCCATCACATTAACAGAGATGGTACGCGTCTGTCCCACAGTCATCCTGATGTTCGAACTCTTGTAGCGCTGTCCCAATTCCTGTTTGATCTTTTCATTAGCAGCCGAAACAGTCAGGCCAGCAAGATAGATAGGTCCGAATCCTTCCACCGTGATAGTTCCATCAGGAGACACCTCCAACTGTTCAGATTTCTGAGAGGCGCCATAGACATCAATGATAACCCGATCACCGGCACCAACTACATAATTGGCAGGAGTTGCAATATTCATGTTAGGTTCGAAAGTCAACATGCGCCTATTAAAAATATCTCGGCCGAAAACACGCTTTCCATTAATCATCGTACTCATGCTATCGGGGAGATACACATTAGGACGGCTCGCAATATCCTCTATTTCGCCCACAGCACCCATTGCGAAACCGTTGGTCTGCGAGTAGAGCGGATTACCCTGAGCATCAACCATAACCGAACCATTACTCCTACGCAGCCGACTGCTTCCGTCAACAGAACCACCACTTGCCGTTGCGGTCTTAGATGCTGAGGTTCCTTGTGATGCCGTCACCTGCTGACGCACGCGCTGCAACTGCTTCATATCCACACCGCGTTGCATCAGTTTCACAGCAATCTGCGACTGAGAGGTTCCGGCTTTGACCTCCCTCTGGATGTACCTCATCACTTGAGCGTCACTCATACCTTGTGCATGTGACAGCACCGCACTCAGTATGAACAACATTGTTAAAACAAACTTATTCATAATCGATTTAAATAATTATCATGCTTCGAACTGACGCCAGGCCCCTCATACCGGCCTACAATACCAACGTGTAATACGCAACTCAACACTAACGCCAGCAATAGTCTTAACAAACCAATACTTCTTCTGTTTCCTGTATAATCTGCCATGGACACCTGCAAAAGGGCCATGGATAATCTCGACTTCCTTTCCCACTTCCGGCTCTTCACCCTGCTGGATGATATTGACCCGTTGCTCAAAGGCTGGGTCGCACAGCATACGAAACTCCATCATTTCACGATTGGATATTTCCACCGGACTATCAGTATCCCTGTGTTTCAGAATGTAAAGGGGAGTAGCGCACTTTGCCAACAGAGAACAAAACTGTTTCATAGGCATCTCCAACCCCACAAACACATAATTATGGATGACGGGGATCAAGATCCTGCGGGGTTTGGACTCGTCACCGGCCTGTCTTTCCGCATATCGCATCGGGACAAAACACGTCAACCCTTCCTGCTTCAGGAAGTCACTCACAATCATCTCATGTCTGTTGAAGGTGCGAACCACCGTCCAAATCTGTTCTGTTTGTTGCATTTTCTTTCCTTCCTCCGACAGGGCGAATGCCCCACCAGAAGCAATTTAACATTCTGACCATCAAGGATATAGGCAGTCTTACCCCCTCCGCCAGAGAGCTGAAGGCTCGCAGATTATATAGGAATCGACTTTCTATAACGGGCGCAAAATTACTATTTTTTCTCGAATTGACCAAATTAAAAGGGACTAAAATACATATTATATAAGAAAAACATGAATTTCGTCAATCTGCTTTTGTTGTTTTTGCCACCCGATAAGAGTTGTAAATACATCAAGAAGGAAAATTAAGCCGCAATATCTTTGGTGCTTTGGAAAAAATATCATATCTTTGCAACGTCAATGAATAAATTCTTTACAACAATGATAAAAAGAACGATTACACTATTACTGACCCTGACGCTGATGCATTCGGCAAGGGCAGAGGATGGTAGCAGGCTTTGGCTGCGCTACGAACCCGTAAACAAAGTCAACGTGACAGGTGCTGAATGTCTGGCTGCAGACGAGTTGAAGAATTATTACAACGGCCCAGAGGTCACTCTGAAACTCGATGCCACCCTGCCTGACGAGGCCTATCAGATCAGCGGCAACGACAACAAGATCTGCATCTGCGCCAAGAGCGAGATCGGGTTGCTCTATGGTGCCTACGCCCTTCTGAGAAGCCAGAGCGACCCTTCTGCCATCCGTCAGAACATCGTTGAAAAGCCCTTCTTCAGATACAGGATCCTGAACCACTGGGACAACCTCGACGGCAGCATCGAGCGCGGCTATGCCGGACGCAGTGTCTTCTGGGATCTCGAAGGCACCCAGCCAAAGGCCATCGACGCCCGTCTCATCAAGGAATATGCCCGTGCCAACGCCAGCATCGGCATCAACGGGACGGTGCTGAACAACGTCAACGCCTCGCCGAAGATGCTGTCGGCTCCTTATATCAACAAGGTGAAAGAGATAGCCGACATTTTGCGTCCTTACGGCATCAAGGTCTACTTGTCCGTGAACTTCGCCTCGCCGATGACGATTCCTGCCAAGGGATTCAATGGCGGCAAGCCTTTGAAAACCGCTGATCCTCTGAACACCAAGGTACAGGCCTGGTGGAGAGCCAAGGCGAAAGATATCTACACCTTGATTCCTGATTTCGGCGGTTTCCTGGTCAAGGCCAATAGCGAAGGACAGCCTGGTCCCTTCGACTACAAGCGTACCCATGCCGATGGCGCCAATACACTCGCCGATGCCGTGAAGCCCTATGGCGGCATCGTCATGTGGCGCAGTTTTGTCTACGGCGCTGCTCACAAAGGAGAGGATCGCGTCAAACAGGCCGTGTCGGAGTTCAAGGACCTCGACGGCAAGTTCCGCGACAATGTCATCCTGCAGTCCAAGAACGGCCCACTGGACTTCCAGCCCCGTGAACCCTATGCGCCCATCTTCGACAACATGCGCCAGACCTCCCAGATGGCCGAGTTGCAGATTACGCAAGAGTACCTCGGACAGTCTCGTCACCTCGTCTACCTGGCTCCGATGTGGCGCGAATTCTTCGGATTCGTGGCTCCTGACCGTCTGGTGGGTATCGCTGGCGTCTCAAACATCGGTCTCGACAAGAACTGGTGCGGACATCATTTCTCACAAGCCAACTGGTACGCCTTTGGCCGTCTTGCCTGGAATCCCTTCCTTTCCTCAGAGGCCATTGCCCAGGAATGGCTGAAGCAGACATTCGACAGCCAGTTGCCAACTCCGTCCGAAGGAGCCTCATCACCTGAGACAAAGGTCGGCAACCAACTGCTCAGCATGATGCTCCGCAGCCGGGAGGCCTGCGTTGACTATATGATGCCCTTAGGCCTGCACCATATCTTCGCCTTCGACCACCACTACGGCCCTGAGCCCGACGGATTCATACCCACCTATCCCATCGAGTGGTGCCCTGTCTATTATCACAAAGCCGACTCCATCGGCATCGGCTTCGACCGCACTCACGCTGGTACCGACGCCACTTCACAGTACCGCGAGCCCTACTGCTCGCTGTACGACGATATCAACACCTGCCCTGAGCGCTACCTGCTCTGGTTCCATCATGTGCCCTGGACCTATCGTCTCAAGAGCGGCAACACCTTGTGGGAAGAACTACAAGTGCGCTATGCCCGAGGTGTAAAAGAAGTGGAAGACTTCTATCAGACCTGGCAGGAGGCCAAGCCCTTCGTCGACGAGCAGCGCTGGAAGGAGGTCGATGAGCGTATGCTGCATCAGTTAGAGAACGCCCGAGAGTGGAAGAAGACGTGCCTCGACTACTTCGGAAGTTTTGTCAGCAAATAACAAATCATTTCGATTAGCAATCCGTCATCCTGCCAAGGCTGCTTGGCAGGATAATTTTATATGGTAATCTCACCCGATCCTAGGCAGCGGTGGTGATGCTCGTCGTAGACGACACAGAACTGCCCTGGAGCGACGCCATGTATCCTGTCTTTCGAATGTACGACAAATTCGTCATCTCCGACCCATTCCAAAGTGGCTGGATGATACTCTGGCGTATGGCGGATCTTAAAGGTCACATCAGAAAGCATCCATCGTTTTGTGAGGAAATGGAAGTCACGCACAGGGAAATCCTGCTTATAGGCCGTCTCCGGATCGTAACCATGCGAAACGTAAAGAATATTCATGCCCACATCCTTCTTCACCACGAACCAGGGACCACCCCCAAATCCCATGCCTTTACGCTGACCGATTGTATGGAACCAAAGGCCCTTATGTTCGCCGATCCGACGGCCCGTCTCCAGTTCTATCACGTCGCCAGGCTGCTCACCCAGGTAGCGTCTGACATAGTCATTATAATTCACCTTGCCTAAGAAACAGATGCCCTGCGAGTCCTTGCGCTTCGCATTCACCAAGTGCTCCCGCTCGGCAATCACCCGCACCTCATCCTTCATATAGTGACCAATGGGGAAGAGCGCCTTCTTCAACTGCCAGTCATAGATCTGGGCCAGGAAGTCAGTCTGGTCTTTCACGGGGTCCGGACTGGTACAGAGCCACTTCAGCCCCTCTCCGTCCACCTCCGTCTGGGCGTAATGGCCCGTGGCAATGAGGTCATAGTCCCTGCCGCGCTTCTCATCGAAGGCACCGAACTTGATGAGACGGTTGCACATCACGTCAGGATTAGGCGTCAGGCCTGCACGGACCTTATCCATCGTGTACTTTGTCACCTTATCCCAATACTCCTGATGACAGTCAATCACCTCCAGCCGACAACCGTACTTATGCGCCACAGCCGTCGCCATCTCCAGGTCTTCCTCCGACGAGCAGTCCCATTCCTCCTGCTCCTCTGGACCTATCTTAATATAGAAACAGTCTGGATGCAGGCCGAGGCGCACCAGTTCGTACACCACGACACTACTGTCGACGCCACCCGAAAGCAGCACGGCAATCCGCTTGTCGCCCAGACTCTGTTCGTCGATAGTCATTCTGCAATCCTTTCCATTTTCACGATTCCCCATCTTCGACACCTGCTAGAACCTCAGTCCGTACGAGGCGTAGACGGTCCAGTCAGAGAGTCGGCCGTCACCCTCGTCGTTCTTGTAGTTAAAGCGATTATAGTGACCATACAGTCGCAGATAACTGCTGCGCCAGTTGTAACTCACAGACAGACGGGCATCAAAGTTCCAGTTCACGCGATTCGAGGTCTTACGCTCCTCCACCTCATTCGCATGCCAGACAAGCGGCTCGTCATCATCTTCGGCATCATCATAGAACCACTCGTAGACGGTCTGTCCCTTCTGATTAACCGTCTCATAAAAATAGGTGTACATCCTGTTGTAGAACGTCAGCATCGGCATGACCTGCGCACTGACGAGCAGTCCTCTGGCAGGCACCCAGTTGTAGGCATAGCCCGCCCCCGCACTAGCCTGGGTGAACTTGATCTTGCCCACATTGTTCATCAGCAGCAACAGCGGCCAGTTCTGGTCGCCGTCGTAGGCCACACTCGTATGGTAATACATCAGTCCTGCGATAAAGGATCCAGCCGAACGGCGCTGAATCAGCGACTGGTCGTAGGCAGCCGCATAGGAGAAGTGCTTGCCGTTGAACAGGTAATAGCCGTCTAGGAAAAGGGAGCGCACGCGGATGGGATCGTCGAGTTCCATGCGCGTCACATCCCTTGTGACGCCCTCGTTATCAGAGAAGTAAGAGGTCACGTCAGGCATCCGGCTGTGATAGGAGCCGATGCGGAGATTGATGCCGAAACTGCCCCCCATCGCACCGAACGACAGCGTGGAGCCATCGCCGCCCGTCAACTCCTTCGACAGGCCGAAGCCGTAGCCCCTGTAGCCGATCCATGCTCCGAGCGACGTAGAGAAGCCGTTATCCGTCTTGGCCGTAACGTTACCGTCCATCACGCCCTCCACCGACCAGTCTGCCGTCATCGAGAGCGACGACTGCCCTGCGCTTGTACGCACCTCGACAGCCCATGGCTTCTTGGGCTGTTCGATGTAACTGCGGTCAACGTTGGCCACGGCCATCGAGTCGATGAGAGTCTTCACCCACATCAGACCCTTCACCACAAAGTTCTGGTCCTTCTTCGCCTCGCCCCCTTCAGCCAGCGCCATGAGGGGCATCAAGGCCAGCACCACGAGCATACATCCTTTCCGCATACCATCTACAACTATTTGGATGCAAAGTTATGTATTTTTTCTGATAATACCAAACTTTTTAATGAAAAAGAATCCCTCCAGACTCCCCGTGTCATCATGAGTCCGAAAAAGACAGCAAAATCTTACAATCTTACAATCTTACAATCTTACATTGTATAGGAAAAAA
>ONPM01000014.1 GCA_900319715.1 uncultured Prevotella sp. | reverse complement strand
CAACATCATAGAATACGCTCTTCAAGAGAATCTGAAGGAATACGGCTGGTCGATTGAGCCACCGAAGAACTACAAACAGGTTTATAAGCAGCAGGAACTATTCTCTCGCTAATTATATATAGGTGTGAATCGCTGTCGTCTGATCCTAGGGTAGCAAATCTGGAATATTTCAATTATCGGAAGGGATTTGGCAGCATTCACGCCCTTTTTGTGACCCCAGTAGGGTTACATACCACCAAAGGAAAGAGGATTGTATTTTGGGGTAAATACTTGTAACCTTTCAACCCAAAATAATCGAAAAATCGGTTGTGCAAATTTTGATTTTGCTTAAAATTTGCACAACCGAAGCCATATATTGGGCAGTCATCAGCATACAAAATGCATGTAAACAAATGCAAAAATATCGTTAACGAATGTAAATACCGACTTTACACGATATTACACAAAACGGTTTCTGAACTATGCGTACATTCCGTATATAAAGGGGATTCGTATGATCGGGCAAAGGAGATGTTGTGCAAGTGTTGTGCAAATTTGGGTAGTCGGGATTACTGGACTCGAACCAGCGACCTCGCGCCCCCCAGACGTGTGCGCTACCAACTGCGCTAAATCCCGATCCTTTTTGCTTGGCACCGACCCTTGATCGTCGAATGCGGGTGCAAAAGTACATAGTTTTTTCGGAATATCCAAATATTTAGGGAACTTTTTTTCTAAATCGTCGATTTTTTGCTGATGTTTTTGCTTATACAAATAATAATGTGTAACTTTGCACGTTCTTATAAGAAACAATAAGCATCATAGAAGACATGACAACATATAAACTGACGGCACCACAGCGACTCGACACGACCATCGAGTTGCCTGCCTCGAAAAGCATCTCCAACCGTGCCCTTATCATCTATGCCCTCAGCGGGGGACAGATCCTGCCTGAGAACGTGAGTGACTGCGACGATACGGAGGTGATCGTCGAAGCCCTGCGCCACATGCCTGCCGAGATCAACATCAAGGCGGCAGGGACGGCCATGCGCTTTATGACAGCCTACCTCAGTCTGACGGGCGGTACCCACGTGCTCACCGGCACGGAGCGGATGAAGCACCGTCCGATCGGCACGCTGGTGGACGCCCTGCTGAAACTGGGTGCGGACATTGAGTATGCGGGCGAGCCCGGATTCCCCCCTCTCCGCATCACGGGCAAGCCTCTGCAAGGCGGTGAACTGGAGATGGCAGGCAGCATCAGTTCGCAATACATCTCTGCCCTGTTGCTGATCGGGCCGATGCTGGAACGGGGACTGACGCTACATCTGACAGGCGACATCATCTCGAGGCCATATATCGACCTGACGCTCTGGATGATGGGCGAGTTCGGTGCCCACGCGGAATGGATCTCTGCAGACACCATCGCCGTGGACCCGAAGCCCTACCAGCCGCGAGAGTACTTCATCGAGAACGACTGGAGCGGGGCGAGTTACTGGTACGAGATGGTGGCCCTCAGCAACGACCCTGACGCCACCGTCAGGCTGACCGGACTGACGGACGGCTCGAAGCAGGGCGACTCGGTGACGAGATACATCTTCAGTCTGCTGGGGGTGAAGACTGTGTTCCAGACCAAGAAGCAGGGCGTGCCGCAGACGGTGACCATCAAGCGCAACGGCCGCTGCGTGCCGAGGCTGGAGTACGACTTCGTGAACTCGCCCGACCTGGCTCAGACGTTCGTCGTGACCTGTCTGGCAAAGGGTGTGCCCTTCCACTTCAAGGGCCTGGCGACGCTGAAGATCAAGGAGACAGACCGTATCGAGGCGATGAAGCGCGAGGCCAGGAAGTTGGGCTACGTGGTAGAGAGCCGTAACGACAGTGAACTGCTGTGGAACGGGGAGCGCTGTGAGCCCACCAACGAGCCCATCGACACCTACGAGGACCACCGCATGGCCCTGGCTTTCGCACCGTATGCCTTTAAGCAGCAGGGGTTGGCGATCAATAACCCGCAGGTCGTGAGCAAGTCGTATCCGAAGTTCTGGGAGAACCTCGAAGAGGCGGGATTTAAGTTTACAGTTGACAGTTTAAGTTCTTGCGTCCCTGCGGTAGCAAGCGGCAAAGCCGAGCGTACAGATGATAACCTGGCAAGCCCATCTGATCCGTCAGTGTAATCAACTGTAAACCGTAAACTGTAAACAGTAAACAAAAAAGAGAATGTCTTTCGTTTGGGTGTGCGTAGGGATGATCGTGATGCTGGGGGTGATTGCCGCCATAGCCAACAGGTTCGATAAGGGCGAGGACGCTATCGAACAGGGACACGACTGCTCGACCTGTACGGCAGCAAAAGACGAATCGTGCAAATTACATTGTCTGATGGAGGAAAGAGAAAAGAGGAAAGAGGAAAAAGGAAAGAGGAAGGTGGAATGAGATATGCGTAGTGCAAGCCACATATTGGGAGAGATGTTGAAGGGAATGAAGCGTTCTCTTCGGTATTCTCTTACCTCTCACCTCTCACCTCTCACCTCTCTAATCTCCCTTATTCTTCTCCTCTCCTCCTGCAACATGAAGAAGAACACCGCCACGAACCGTCTGTATCACTCGCTGACGGCCCGCTATAACATCTACTACAACGGTTCGCAGGCCTTCATCGACGGCAATCTGGAGAAGGAGAAGGGCAACAAGGACAACTTCACGGAGATGCTCCCCCTCTACATGGTGGGCAACAAGCAGAGCCGCGAGTTAGGCAAGGGACAATACGACCGTGCCATAGAGAAGAGCGAGAAGGCCATCCGCCTGCACAGCATCAAGAGCAAGCCGGAATGGAAGAGCAACAAGAGGAAGTCGGCCCGCGACCGCGAGTGGCTCGGGAGGAAAGAGTACAACCCCTTCATTTGGCGAGCGTGGATGATGCTGGGCAAGGCCCAGTTCCAGAAAGGTGCCTTCGACGAGGCCGCCGCCACCTTCTCGTATATGATGCGCCTCTATCAGACACAGCCCGTGCAGAGCGGACTGGCGAAGGCCTGGCTGGCGAAATGCTACACGGAACTGGACTGGCTCTACGACGCCGAGGACGTGATCCGCAACATGAGCCGCGACTCGATGGACTTCCGCACCGTGAAAGACTGGGACTACACCTACGCAGACTACTATATCCACGTGGGCGACTACGAGAAGGCCGTGCCCTACCTGAAGAAGGTGATCAAGCATGAGCGCCGAAGCGTACAGCGCGCCAGGGAGTGGTTCCTGATGGGACAGATACAGAACCGCCTCGGCCACCGCGACGAGGCCTACAAGGCCTTCAGGAAGGTGGTAGGCTGCCATCCGCCCTACGAGATGGAGTTCAATGCCCGTATCGCCCAGACGGAGGTGATGGCCTCGAGCGACGGCCGGAAGATGATTAGCAGGCTGAAGCGCATGGCCATCTCGGACAACAACCAGGAATACCTGGACCAGGTGTACTACGCCCTGGGCAATATCTACATGATCCAGCGCGACACCCTGCAGGCCATCAGTGCCTACGAGAAAGGCAACAAGAAATCCGTAAGGAACGGCGTGGAGAAAGGCGTGCTCCTGCTCACGCTGGGAAACCTGTACTGGGAGATGGAGAAGTTCAGCGACGCCCACCGCTGCTACGGCGAGGCCATCGGACTGCTGGACCGCGACAGGAGCGACTACGAGGAACTGTCGTACCGCTCGAAAGTGCTCGACGAACTGGTGCCCCACACGGAGGACATCCATCTGCAAGACTCGCTGCTGGCACTCTCGGAGATGCCTGAGGCAGAGCGCCTGGAGGCTATCGACCGCGTGATCGAGGCGCTGAAACAGAAAGAGAAGGAGGAGCGCGAGGCACAGTTGGACGCCGAAGCCGAGGAACTGCAAAGCCAGATGCAACAGCAACAGGGAGACATCGACGCCCCCACCCTCACTCATACCCCTACTGCCCCTACCCTCCCCACCTCCCAGGGCAACGGACAGTGGTACTTCTATAACCCCATCGCCGTGAGCCAGGGTAAGAACACCTTCCAGCAGCAATGGGGCAGACGAGAGAACAAAGACAACTGGCAGCGTATCAACGTGACCGTGGTCAGAACCCAGGAGCCTGAGGAGTCAGAAGACGCGGAGGATCAGGACTCGCAGGAGACGACAGACTCGCTGGCCTTTGGCGGACTGCCTGAGGACCCCACGCAGACAGGCGACTCCATCGCCACCGAAGAGAGCCCCGCCGTGGAAGACTCCACAGCCAGCGACCCGCATGAACGCGCCTATTATCTGGCGCAGATCCCCTTCACCGAAGACCAGAAAACCGCCAGTCACGCCATCATCCAGGACGGCCTCTTCCACGCCGGCATCATCTTCAAAGACAAACTCGACAACCTCGCGCTCGGAGAGCGCCACCTGCGACGGCTGACAGACAACTACGAGAACTACGAACACCTGGACGAAGCATGGTATCACCTCTTCCTGCTCTACTCCAGACGGGGCGACACCACGATGGCCGACTTCTGCCTCAACCAGTTAAAGGACAAGTATGCCGAGAGCGAATGGACCGTCCTGCTCACAGACCCCTACTACGTGGAGAACGCCCGTTTCGGCGAACATATCGAGGACTCGCTCTATGCCGCCACCTACGACGGATTCAAGAACGACCGCTACGAGATGGTCAAGGCCAATGCCAAAGTCTCTGAGACCCGCTTCCCGCAGGGAGAGAATCGTGACAAGTTCCTGTTCATCGAAGGACTGAGCCTGCTGAACGAGGGCGACGGCGACGGATGTATCACGCGACTGAAAGAAGTGGTGGAACGCTTCCCCGACAGTGAGGTGAGTGAGATGGCAGGCATGATCATCAAAGGCGTGAACGAAGGGCGACGGCTACACGGCGGGAAGTTCGACATCGGCGACGTATGGTCCAGACGAGACATCACCCTCACGGCAGACTCCACCCGTCAGGACACACTTGACGCGCGCACAGACCAGAGTTTCCTCTTCATACTCGCCTACCAGCCTGACTCCGTCGACGTGAATGAGAACCAGTTGCTCTACAACATGGCCCGCTACAACTTCACCAACTTCCTCGTGCGCAATTTCGACATCCAGATCGACGAGGACCACGGCCTGCGACGGATGCTCATCAGAGGATTCCTCAGTTACGACGAGGCCCTGCAGTACGCCCGTCAACTCTATGCCGACGAGACGATGAGCCAACAGGTGAAGGACTGCCGGAGCCTCATCATCAGCGAGAGCAACCTCCCACTGCTGGGGACAACCTACAGTTACGAGGACTATCTGAAGTTCTACGAGGACACGTTCATCCCCCTGAAGATCAGCGAGGAGCAACTGCTGACCATCCCCGAGGGCTTCGTGATGCCAGACCCCGAGGATGTGGGCGGCCCCCCGACAGACGAAGAGACGCCGACACAGACAGAAGAGGAAGAAGAGGAAGACGAATTGTTCCAGACGCCCAAGCCTCAGCCAAAGGTGCAGGACTTCGACTTCGGAGATGACTTCTGGTAAAGGATGGTTTACAGTTTACGGTTTACAGTTTACAGTTTACGGTTTACAGTTTACGGTTTACAGATGATATGACAAACGGATTATTGCTTTGGGTGGACGACGAGATTGAGCAGTTAAGGGCTCATCTGTTGTTCTTGGAGAAGAAAGGCTACGAGGTGGTGACGGTGTCCAACGGCCCTGATGCCGTGGACCAGTGTCGCGAAAGGAGTTTCGACATGGTGCTCCTCGACGAGCAGATGCCCGGACTCAGCGGACTGGAGACCCTGCAGAAGATCAAGGAACTGCAACCCTCGCTGCCTGTCGTCATGGTGACCAAGAGCGAGGAAGAGAATATCATGGAGCAGGCCATCGGCCAGAAGATTGCCGACTACCTGATCAAGCCCGTCAATCCCAACCAGATCCTGCTGGCACTGAAGAAGAACATCCATCGCAGGGAGATCGTCACCGAGGTGACACAGAGCCAGTATCAGCAGAACTTCCAGCAGATAGCCATGCAGATCATGGACTGCCGGGAATGGAAAGACTGGACAGACGTGTACCGCCGACTGGTGCACTGGGAACTGGAACTCAGCAGCACCGACAGCAATATGACGGAGATGCTGGCCACCCAGAAAGAAGATGCCAACATCGGCTTCGCCAAGTTCATCAAGAAGCACTACCTCGACTGGGTGACCTCGCTCTCCCTGACCTATGCAGGCCGACAGGAGACCATCCAGCGCCCCGTCCTCTCGCCCGAGGTCTTCAAGACGAAAGTATTCCCCCTGCTCAACAGCCATCAGAAAGTGTTCCTGGTGGTGCTCGACAACTTCCGCTACGACCAGTGGCGGATGCTCGCCAGGGAGTTGAGTGAGCAATTCGACATTGACGAAGACCTGTACTGCAGCATCCTGCCCACCGCCACCCAGTATGCGCGCAACGCCATCTTCAGCGGACTCATGCCCAACAAGATTGCACAGATGTTCCCCAGCCTATGGGTCGACGAAGACGAAGAAGAGGGCAAGAACCTGAACGAGGAGCCACTCATCCAGACACAGATGGAGCGCTACCGCAGGAAAGAGTCGTTCTCGTATCACAAGATCAACAACTCTGCCGATGCCGAGCGCTTCATGCAACAGTTCCAGCAACTGGAGAGACACGAACTGAACGTCGTCGTATTCAACTTCATCGATATGCTCAGCCACGCCCGTACCGAATCGAAGATGGTGCGCGAACTGGCCAGCAATGAGAGTGCCTACCGCAGCATCACCCAGTCGTGGTTCAGACATTCTGTGATCTCAGACTTCTTCAAGCAGTTGGCACAGACGGACTACAAGGTCATCGTCACCACCGACCACGGCAGCATCCGCTGTACCCAGCCCGTGAAGATCGTGGGAGACCGTAACACCAACACGAACCTGCGCTACAAGTTGGGCAAGAACCTGGCCTACGACGACAAGAGCCTTTTCATCATCAAAGAGCCACAGAAGGCCCTCCTGCCCATGCCCAACCTCTCAACCAGTTATGTCTTTGCGACAGGCGACTCCTTCTTCGCCTACCCCAACAATTATAATTATTATGTGAGTTATTATCGTGACACCTTCCAGCACGGCGGTATCTCCATGGAGGAGATGATCATCCCTCTGGTGACACTGACGGGGAAGAAACGATGATGTGTTATGTTTACAGTTTACGGTTTACAGTTTACAGATGATATGTTCTATAGACAGAAAAAGCAGAATGGCTTGCAGGGTAATCACCTGTAAACCGTAAACTGTAAACAAAAAAAAATCAGAAATGGAAATAAAGATTAACGATTTGGAACATATCCGCGAGGCGGCGAGGCAGTTTATCAATGCCATGGGCGACCAGCACGTCTTCGCCTTCTACGGCCACATGGGGGCAGGCAAGACCACCTTCATCAAGGCCATCTGCGAGGAACTCGGTGTCGACGACGTCGTCACCTCACCTACCTTCGCCATCGTCAACGAATACACGCCTCACTCCCCACTCCTCGCTCCACACGCCTCCATCTACCACTTCGACTTCTACCGCATCAAGAAACTGGAGGAAGTCTACGATATGGGGTATGAGGACTACTTCTACAGCGACGGCCTCTGTTTCATCGAATGGCCGGAGATGATGGAGGAGTTATTGCCTGAAGGAGCCACCAAAGTACAGATCGCGGAAAATCCAGACGGCACACGAACCGTCAGTTGGTAACATTTTCCCCTCCCAAATTAGGAGGGGAAAATCTACCTAAGCATTCTGCTCCTGGAAGTCCAGGTCAGCCTGTACGATAAAGAATACTTCTGCCGGATTGAACGAGGAGCAGAAGCCTTCTTCCTTCGCACGCATGCAGACGTATTCTGCCACGACCTCGAGGTCGATATCCACCTCCTCTGCATCACTCTCCAAAATACCACTGGTATAATAGTAGTCCACGATCAGGTCCATCATATAGAGGATGTCCTTGTCGCTATAGAACTTCTTGATGTCAGATGGCAGTTGTGTGCGGATATAAGCCAGTTCCCGTCTGTTCTCCTCTTCGTCCAGGCGGATTTCATCATCAATGTTTGCCATAACTACAGCAACTGTTTGATGGCTTCCTCAATCTTTGCCTTCGGCTGGGCGCCTACCAGTTTGTTCACAACCTCACCACCCTTGAAGAACAAGATCGTGGGGATATTGCGGATACCAAACTCAGCAGCCACGTCCTCGTTTTCCTCTACGTCACACTTGCCTATCACGGCCTTGCCGTCGTAGGCCGCAGCCAGTTCAGAGATGATGGGAGCCACCATACGGCAGGGACCGCACCAGGTTGCCCAGAAATCCACAACTAACGGCAGATCGCCACTCTTCAGACTCGATAAATTCTCGCTTGTGATTGTTACTTCCATTGTCTTAACTGTTTAAAATGAATACTATGTGATAATTGGTCTCATGCAAATACTATGCCACTCTCACCTCTCACCTCTCACCTCTCACCTCTCACCTCTTAATTAATCTTATAATCAAGCATATCATGGCGCTCGATATAGTCAATGAGGGTGTGACGCACGTCGACAGAACTGTTCTTGCTGTGCAACAGCACATGCTTCTCGCCCTTGGAGTCGCGCAACTGGAAGAAGAGTTTGGTCTTGCCGGGATTAGAACTGATGATCTCACTGAGGTCTGCCACGACCTGCTCATCCAACTGGTCTGCCACCATCGAGATGGTGATACGGTCCAAGGCCCGCTCCTTCACGGTCTGCAGGAACTCCACCGTCTGCACTTTCAGTCCCATGATGTCACTATGCTGGAACCTCGGCTGAACCTTCGCTGTCACATAGACAGAAGCGCCTTCAGGGAACATGCCGCTCCACCGTCCCCAGTCCTCGCCAAACATGGCCAACTCGCCAGAGCCCTCAAAATCCTCAAGCGTGATGAATCCACAGGGATTCCCGCGCTTGTCGAAACGCGTACGGACAGCCGTGACGATACCGCCTACCACCACATCAGCACGATCCTTCAGGCCATTGGGGTCTGCCAATTCGACACACTTGGTATTGCAGAGGTTGTCGAGCACGATCTTATACTCATCCAACGGATGGGCGGAGAGATAGATACCCACCAGGTCGCGCTCCTTATTCAGGCGTTCAATGTCGCTCCAGCGCACATCACTCTGCGGGACAGGTGGCGTGGCGATCTCCACATCATCAAAGCCGCCAAAGAGTGAGTTCTGCATCTGACTCTTCTCCGACTGATAGGTCTGCCCATAGCGTACCAGGGTATCAAGGAACATCTCCCCTTTGGCATTGG
This sequence comes from uncultured Prevotella sp., assembly GCA_900319715.1. Taxonomy (GTDB): domain Bacteria; phylum Bacteroidota; class Bacteroidia; order Bacteroidales; family Bacteroidaceae; genus Prevotella. Next base: position 21,917 of record ONPM01000014.1, on the reverse strand, counting down.
TGGCGAAGAAGTCCTCGCGGCGGATGCCGAAACTGTCGAAGCCCCCGCTCAGTGCCAGCGACTCGAAAGCCTTGCGGTTCACACTGGCATAGGAGACGCGCTGGGCGAAATCATAGATATCCTTATAGGGGCCGTTCTTCTCGCGCTCATCGATGATGGCCAATGCGGCAGAGTCGCCCAGGCCCTTGATGGCGGCCAGACCGAAACGGATATCACCCGTATGGTTCACACCGAACTTCTCGTAACTCTCGTTCACATCAGGACCAAGGGTGTTGATCTTCATCTGCTTGCACTCGTCCATCAGTTTCGTGATTTCCGTGATCTGGTCGCGACGACGGCTCATGATAGCCGCCATGAACTCAGCCGGATAGTTGGCCTTGAGGTAAGCCGTCTGATAGGCTACCCAGGAATAGCAGGCAGCATGAGACTTGTTGAAGGCGTAGGAGGCGAAGGCTTCCCAGTCGCCCCATATCTTCTCAAGCACCTTCGGATCGTGACCATTCTTCACACCACCTTCGATGAACTTCGGCTTCATGGCGTCGACGATATCCTTCTTCTTCTTACCCATCGCCTTACGCAGGGCGTCGCTCTCACCACGGGTGAAGTCGGCCAGCAGTCGGGAGAGCAACATCACCTGCTCCTGATACACGGTGATGCCATACGTATCCTTCAGGTATTTCTCCATCACCGGGATATCATAGGTGATTGGTTCATCTCCATGCTTACGACGGATGAACTGGGGGATATAGCCCATAGGTCCCGGACGATAGAGGGCGTTCATGGCGATGAGATCCTCAAAGACCGTAGGCTGCAGTTCGCGCAGATATTTCTGCATGCCCGACGACTCAAACTGAAAGGTTCCAACGGTACGTCCCTGCTGATAGAGTTCGTAGGTCTTGGGGTCGTCTATGGGAATCGTATCCAGGTCGACCTCTATGCCACGGGTACGCTTGATATTCTCGCACGCCTCCTTCAACTCTGAGAGCGTCTTCAGTCCGAGGAAGTCCATCTTGATGAGTCCCGTCGACTCAATCACGTGTCCGTCGTACTGTGTACAGTTCGTCTTCACGCCCTTGAAGTCAGGGTCGTCGGCAGTAGAGACGGGCACATGGTCAGAGATCGGGTCGCGGCAGATGATAAAGCCACAGGCATGGATACCCGTACCTCTCACCGTACCCTCGAGCATCTTCGCATATTTGATGGTATTCGCCAGATGGATGTCGCTGGATGCCTCTGCCTCCTGCAACTCCGGCACATACTTAAGCGCATTGACCAGGTTCATCTTCGTCGCCTTTCCGTCAGGTCCGTCAGGCAGACGGTCGGGGATGGCCTTACAAAGGGCGTTGGAGACAGCCAACGGCACTTTCTCGACACGGGCCACATCCTTGATGGAGTTCTTCGTGGCCATCGTGGCATAGGTGATGATATGGGCACAGTTCTCATGGCCATACTTATCCATGACCCACTTCAGCACCTTGCCCCGGCCGTCATCATCGAAGTCGGTATCGATATCAGGCAATGAGATACGGTCGGGATTGAGGAAACGCTCAAACAGCAGGTCGTATTTCAGCGGGTCGATCTTCGTGATACCCAAGCAGTAGGCCACCACACTACCAGCAGCCGATCCACGCCCGGGGCCCACCATCACACCCAGTTCGTCGCGGGCGGAGTTGATGAAGTCCTGCACAATGAGGAAGTAGCCTGGGAATCCCATCGTCTTCATGATGTGCAACTCGAACTTCACGCGCTCCATCACATCATCGGGTATCGGGTCGCCGTAACGGCGTTTCGCACCTTCGTAGGCGAGTTTTGCCAGATAGTCGGCCTCGAACTTGATACGATAGATCTTGTCATAGCCGCCCAGTTTCTTGATTTTCTTCTCTCCGTCTTCCGGGGACAACTGATTCTGGCCGTTCTCGTCGCTCGTGAACTCATCATAGAGTTGCTGCTCCGTGAACTTTTGACGCCATTGTTCCTCCGTACCAAATTCCTCAGGGATGGGGAAGAACGGCATGATGGGGTCGTTGTCGAGACCGTAGACCTCTACCTTATCCAGTATCTCCAGCGTGTTCGACAGTGCCTCCGGCACATCACCGAAAATGTCGTTCATCTCCTGGCGCGTCTTAAACCACTCCTGTTTCGAGTAGAGCATACGGGTCGGATCGTCGAGGTCCTTGCCTGTAGAGAGGCAGAGCAGATGATCGTGGGCTTCAGCATTCTCCTTATCCACGAAATGGGCGTCGTTGGTACAGATCAACTTGATGCCATATTCTTTTGCCAGTTCTATCAGCACCTTGTTAGCCTGCTGCTGTAGGGGGAACGTCTCACGGTTGGCGCGGATGGCAGGGTCTGTCACCTCATGGCGCTGGAGTTCCAGATAGTAGTCGTCGCCCCAGAGGCGCTGGTGCCACTCGATAGCCTCACGGGCCCCGGCGATATCTCCCTTCAGGATCTTCGCAGGCACCTCGCCAGCGATACAGGCCGAGCAGACAATCAGGTCCTCATGGTATCTCTCCAGATCGGCACGGTCCGTACGGGGACGGTTATAGAAACCGTCGACCCAGGAGTTGCTGACGAGTTTGATGAGGTTCTTATAGCCGTTGGCATTCTTGGCCAGCACGATGAGGTGATAGCCGCCAAGGTCTTCCTTCTGGTCCCGCAAGTTCTTATCGCCACGACGGGCCACATACATCTCACAACCGAAGATGGGCTTGAAAGGCTCCAGGCCTTCCTTCTTGCGCTTTTTGTTCACATCGTTGCAGATGTCATGAAATTCTTTAATGCCGAACATGTCACCGTGGTCGGTGATTGCCATGCCCCGCATACCGTCGTCGACAGCCTTGTTTACAAGTTTCTTGATACTTGACTGACCATCCAGGATCGAGTAATATGTATGTACATGCAGATGTACGAAATCTTCCATCTTTTTCTTAATATTCTGTTAGTTTTGAGGGTCAAAGATACGCCTATTTCTTGGAATAACCAAAAGAAAAACGTGAAAAGTTTGTAACTTACGTAAAAAATATGTACCTTTGCACGCAAATACAAAATAACAGCCATACCAAATGGGAAAAAGGATCAATAAACTGAAAAAGATCAGGATTCACCGCGAGGGTACACAGGAACTCTTTCTGGGTGCCATTGCCATCGTGGCCATTGCCTTCCTGCTCTTCCATTTCTTTGAGACGGTCATTCCTTTCTGGATATTCATCATCATCTTCGGCACGGCCTGGTTCCTGGCCTTGAATTTCTACCGTTGCCCCATCCGCTATTTCAACGGCGACACGTCGCGCCTCGTCGTGGCTCCGGCCGACGGACGTATCGTGGTCATCGAGGAAACGGAGGAGAACGAGTACTTCCACGACAAGCGGCTGATGATTTCCATCTTCATGAGTCCGCTGAACGTCCACGCCAACTGGTTCCCCGTCGATGGCAAGGTGAAGTTTGTACACCACCAGGATGGCAACTACCACAAGGCCTGGCTGCCGAAAGCCAGCGAAGAGAACGAGCATGCCGACATCATGATCACCACCCCTGAGGGTGAGGATATCCTCGTGCGCCAGATTGCAGGAGCAATGGCGCGTCGCATCGTCACTTACGCCAAGAAGGATGAAGAGTGCTATATCGACGAGCATCTGGGATTCATCAAACTCGGTTCGCGCGTCGATGTCTTCCTGCCTCTCGGCACGGAGGTGTGTTGCCGCATGGAACAGCCCACGACAGGCGACCAGACCGTGATTGCGAAACTGAAGTAGTGGTGAGAGGTAAGAGGTGAGAGATATGAAGAAGCATATACCCAATACGATTACGTGTTGCAACCTGGTCTCAGGTTGCATTGCCACCTATTTCGCTTTCCAGGGCGACTACCAGTTGGCACTGCTCTTCATCGTCATAGGGGCCGTATTTGATTTCTTCGACGGCATGGTGGCCCGCCTGCTGCATGTCTCCTCCCCCATCGGAAAGGAACTCGACTCGCTGGCCGACGACATCACCTTCGGCTTTGCCCCGTCAGCCATCATCTTCACCTATCTCTGCTCCTTCCACATCCATCTGATCTTCGTACCATTCCTCGCCTTTGTGATGGCTGCCTTCTCGGCCCTAAGGCTGGCGAAGTTCAACCTTGACGAGCGCCAGGCTCTCGGCTTTATCGGACTGCCCACACCTGCCAATGCCCTCTTCTGGGGCTCACTCATCGTCGGACTGAACGATTATATGGCGGAAGCAAATTCTTCACTCTTCACTCTTCACTCTTCACTCCCTTATCTCCTTCTGGCAGGCGTCTTCATCAGCAGTTATCTGCTCATTGCGGAGATTCCAATGTTCGCCCTGAAGTTCAAGCAGTGGGGATGGAAAGGCAATGAAATCAAGTATATCTTCATTCTTACCTGCGTACCTATCCTGTTATTATTTGGCATCACCGGAATAGCCGTGATTATTGCATGGTACGTCATTCTGTCTGTCATAACAAAACAATCCATTCAAAAGCCTGTTTAACATGATCAAACTCATCATTGGTGCCATTATCTTCGGCCTCATTGCCATCGCCGTTATCGTCATGCTCGTCATCAACTTCACATACCGTAGCATAAAGAAGTTGCGCCAGGAGGCGGAGGACAACTACTACCGGAACCAGAAGCAGAAGGAACAGAAAGAGAGAAGACCTTTCGGCGACGACTACTTCAAGGGCAGTAAGGGAGGTCCGCGCCAGAGTCGCACGCAGGCCCAATACGAGCAGCGCGAACAGGCCAGACGGGAGCAGAGGAATCCCTTCGGCGATGACTATTTCAAGACTACGCAACAGGAACAGCCCCGTCAGCAGGCTGACAAAAAAGACACTGCCCGCAAGACGACTACGAGCAGTGGCGTAACGATTATCGACGATCGCGACACGGAGGACAAGCGCAAGATCTTTGACCACTCCGACGGCGAATACGTTGAATTTACAGAAGTAGAGAATTGATATTTTTATAGACCACGAATTCGTGTAATTGTGGTCTTAAAATAATCAGCGAGATGTATCAGTTGTGCACCAGTGTGCCAATGGGTTCACCATCCATCACCTTCTTCAGATTCCCCACCACATCCATATTAAACACATAGATGGGCAGATTGTTGTCCTGACACATGCAGATGGCCGTCAGGTCCATCACCTTCAGTCCACGTGCCAGCACCTCCTTGTAGGTGATCTCCTCAAACTTCGTGGCCGTCGGGTCCTTCTCCGGGTCAGCGGTATAGACACCATCCACACGGGTACCCTTCAGCATCACGTCGGCCTCAATCTCGATACCACGCAGACTGGAGCCGGTGTCCGTCGTGAAGTACGGTGAGCCCGTACCAGCAGAGAAGATACACACATAGCCAGCCTCCATGGCCTCGATGGCCTTCCACTTCGTGTAGAACTCTCCGATGGGTTCCATGCGGATGGCCGTCAGCACCTTGTTCTTCACGCCCACGGCACCTAAGGCCGACGACAGCGCCAGCGAGTTGATGACCGTAGCGCACATGCCCATCTGGTCGCCCTTCACACGGTCGAAACCCTTCTGCGAGCCACTCAAGCCGCGGAAGATGTTGCCACCACCAATCACAATGCCGATCTGAACACCCATCTCAGCCACCTCCTTGATCTGCCTGGCATAGTCGCCCAGACGCTCAGGGTCGATACCGTAGCCCTGTTTTCCCATCAGGCTCTCGCCCGACAACTTCAATAGAATTCTCTTAAACCTCATACACTTACGATTTATATATTTACGATTTATATCACGAACTGCACTTCCTTGAAGGCATACCGACGGCGCTGGCCAGAATCATCGAGCAACACGAGATGACCGTCATCCTCCACTTCCACAATCTCTGCCATGAACGCCCCGTCGCCGTCGGCATAGGGATGGAAGCCCTTGCGACGATAGAGCATCTGCAGATACTGAGGCCTCACGTCATGATAGAGATAGTGGTCCATACAGCGCAGGATATCGTCGAGCAGTTGCTGACGGTCCGTTTCCTGTCCCGTAATCTGCCACATAGACACAGGGTTGGGCGCCCCGCTCCTGAACACCTGCTGGTTCACGTTCAGCCCGATACCGATGATACTGTCTCTGATCACGTCACCCTGCAACAGGTTCTCGATCAGCATCCCGCCGATCTTCCCATTGCGCCAGTAGATGTCGTTGGGCCACTTGATGCTCAGGTCGCCGATATGCTGACCTAAGGCCTCGCAGACAGCCAGCGACACTGCCATCGAGATATGGAACTGCTGTCGCGCCGGAATATCCTTCGGATGGATCAGCATCGAGAAGGTCAGGTTCTTCCCCCGCTCACTCTCCCACGTGTTCGTGCCGCAGCCGCGTCCTGCCGTCTGATAGTCAGCCACCACGGTAACCACTTGCTCCGCTGAGTCAGGGGAGCCGTCCGAAGGACTGAGGGGTCTGAACGTCCGTATATTCTCGCGCAGCCATCCGTTGGTGGAGTCTGTTTCGTCGATATGAATGACCTTAAATTCCATATTCGTTTGCAAAAGTACAAAAAAAGATTTATATTTGCAAACGATTATGGAAGATCAGCGGAAAAAAGACGAATTCTACATGCAGCGGGCACTCGACGAGGCGCAGGCCGCCTTCGAGGCTGGAGAGATACCCATCGGCGCCATCGTCGTGTGCAAGGACCATATCCTCTCCCGTGCCCACAACCTGACGGAGACGCTCTGCGACGTGACTGCCCATGCCGAGATGCAGGCCATCACCGCTGCTGCCAACGCCCTCGGCGGGAAGTACCTCACCGACTGCACCCTCTACGTCACCGTCGAGCCCTGCACGATGTGTGCCGGAGCCATCGGCTGGGCCCAGATACCCCGTATCGTCTACGGCACGGCCGACGAGAAGCGCGGCTTCCATACCTATGCCCCCAGGGCGATGCACCCGAAGGCCGAGATTGTAGGCGGTGTGCTCGAAGACGAGTGCCGTCAACTCATGCAGACCTTCTTCCAGTCCAGGCGCTGACGCTCAGGGCCTCCCTAACTGATGCACCCACGCTGTATCGAGCACCTGATAGAGCGTCCGCCATTTCTCCCCATACATCACGAGCAGGAAAGAAGCAGACCGGTCCGTCCGCTCCGGGTTCGGCTGTACCACCAGTTTGCGCACCCTGCCGTTCCACACGGCGGCTCTCGTTCCGCCAGCCTTTGAGGTATCCCCCTCCCATCCGATCCATTCCTGAGGAATATACGAGATGAGCAGGCTATCCTTTGCCACGTTCGAGGTGAACGACATCTCGACCTCACCACCCTCAGCCGCCACAGTATAGACCTTCGGATCGAACAGGGCATATTCGTTTCGCTGCCAAACCGTCAGCAGTTGTTGCTTGCCGCCCGACTCAATAGTCACCGTGGCCATACGGCGCTCACGGGAGTGGTTAGCCTCCACCGTCCGCAGTACGATCTCGTTGCGTCCGCTCTCACCCTCCGAAGGATCCACGGCGAGCCAGTCGGCGGATGAACGTGCCTTCCACGTATCACCAGCCTGGAAGTACACCTCTGCGCTATGATTCTTGGTCGACGGCATGTCATCCACCGTCTCCGTCAGCAGATACACGCCACCTACCTCGTCGGCAATACAACCCACGAGCAGGAGGACAGTTCCAAACACCAGACACCATCTCGACCTCTTCATCTTTTTGCAAATCTGCCTGCAAAGGTACTATTTTTCACGCAGACCACCAAGCCAGGCCACCAACTATTTCCTGAAAACGGTCACGGTCACAGCTGTGACCATGTGACCGCAGAACCGAACAATGCAAAATAAGATCAAATAATTTTACCTCATACATAAACCTCTGAATATTACGCAACATGCTTATATACAGGTTATTAGATTCATTACTAAAATTTCCACTATTTGTTATATAAAGTATTTTCAACAAACTGCTTTCTTGCGCGGTCACATGGTCACAGCTGTGACCGTGACCGTTTATATCCATGCCATCCAACAGTGTAAGAGATGCCTTCTATCCCCCCATAGAAGGCATCCCTTACTGTCGTACAAGGCATCTACACCACTCATACAAGGCATCAGAACGACCCTTGGAAGGCATCCCTACCAACGCACCCCCTATTTTGCCATGTCTGGATAGCAATTCGGGAAGGTAGTGACTAAACGTCGCCAGCCACGAAATAAAAAATCCCCCGCCGCAGATGCGACAGGGGATCATATTAAGAAGTGAGTTGAGATTTACTCGTAGAATCCAGTATAGCGCTGACCAGAAACACGGTATGTGAAATTATTATCATCATCGCTAAACTTGATGTTGAATACGATACTGTCGTTGGGCATGCCATGAAGGTTCTTGGCTGCTCCCTCCAGGATCTTACCGCCAGTGACAATAGCCGTACCAGTGCCATCAGCATCATAGTCCTTCTCAGGGCAAGAGAAAGTACGAGCCTGATAGTCAACATCGACCTTCATCTGGAAAGCCCAGAATTCACCATCATCGTCCAGCCACATCTGGTTCATGCTGTTGTCGGCAGTGTTGTAGGTCATAATCGTAATCGTACCCTTCTTATAGGGATCCTCGTAGAGAACGCTTCCGCTCTCATCAACGATATCGACCTGAACATCCCAACGACCGGCCATCTTCTGGACATTGGTTCCACCCGGTTCCTCGTTCGTCTCCGTGTCACAACTGACAAAGCCGAACGAAAGGGCGAGGGCCATAAATGCGAATGAAATATATTTTTTCATAATTCTTGCTTACTTTTATTATTTCGTTAATGTAACATACAGCGGAGTACCGCTAAAGTCGTTTGTGAGGGTCACTGTACCTGTTTCCGGATCATATGAGCCAGATGTGATAGCGATAGGATCACCCCAATACCAATTAGAGCCGTCACATGATACCAATTCAATGCTGTTGTCTTCATTCAGCTTAATAACAGCCTCCAGATGGAAGTCGTAGGTTGGCTCATAGCCAGGATAGCGTCCGTAGCAATAGAAGCCGCCAGCAATGTCATCAATGGTATATGTGCCATCACCATTGTCAGAAATAACGATGGGGGCATCGAAATAGTGACGTGAACCATATTGGCTCTCACCGAAGTAAGCACTTGCCAGACTCTGAGAATCCTTCACCATGACTGTACGCTTGGCAGAAGCAGAGAAGTTATCCTTATTGACGGCCGTATATGTCAGGGTATAGAAACCGGCTTCGTTGCTGTCAACTGCACCGGAAACAACGACCTTTGAGGTGATGTCCTCAGTACCTTCCATTGCTGTATAGCCCGGCTCCGTATAAGACTCGCCCACATTCAACACCATAAGATCTTCACCTTCCAGTTCAATGGTTGCGAAATGGGTCACCCTTGTATCGGTGAGTTGATCATTGTCGTCATTGCACGAGGTAAAGCCAAAGACTGTCGCGCAAGACATCAGTCCATATAATAATACCTTTTTCATATATATCTTTCCTGATTAAATGTTGTTATTTCACATCCCAGAACACCTTGTCAGTAATCTGACGGGCCGGCGTAGGAGTATTCACATTGTACTTACGAGAGTCGCTTGAGTAAGGAATACTCATGGCGATATTGTCATCACCCTTCTTGTTCACAGCAGGACGGATCAGGTCGCCAGGAGTGTAGACAGAGATGTCGCCCTTGATCTGAGCAGCAGTGGCATCGGAGAGGGCAGGCACGTCAGTACGGCGAATCTCTGACCAAGCCTCCATGTGGTCATGCATGAACAGGGCTGTCCACTTCTGCATGTAGATAAGGTGCAGTTTCTCTTCCGTAGAACCCGTCCAGGCGCCAGAGGCAGCCAGAAATTCATCGGCACCATCAATGCCGCGAAGAGCGAAGTCTTTGGTTACACCAGCCTCGTAAGCAGCCTTAGCAGCAGTATCGTCGTTGTTGAAGCGCAACTGAGCCTCAGCAAGCAAGAACTGCAACTCACTCTGTGTGAACAGGTAGATTGGCATATCGTGGGTGATGCTGTAGTCGATGTTGCTTACATCCTGGTTCTTGTAAGAAGTACCAACAATGTCAGGATTCTGCTTCGAGCCAGGGAACTGACCAACGTAGGTATTGTCACTAGTGCGAGGAAGGATAATGTACGAGAGACGCGGATCGTCCATGGACTGCATGTAACTGACGATAGGATAAGCAGCGCAATGGTTCTGAGTCAGACGGAAGACAGACTGGTACCAAGGATTGTACTGGCCCTCGAGATCAGAGAACACATCCCACTTCACATCCCCCTCAAAGAATTCATCAGCCGAAACAAGAGCGGTAATCTTTGAAGCGTACTCGCTCTGTCCGCCATCATACAGGCGTAAGTACATACGCAGACGCAGAGCGTTGGCATAGCCTTTCCACTGTGCAAGGTTCTTGTTAAGCAGGGGATCCGTCATGCTCATGGCTTCTCCTGTGAGAGCAGCCTCAGCAGCATCAAGTTCGGCCAGGACGCCCTCGTAGACCGTCTTACCGTCATCATACGAAGGTGATGAATTGCTGGCAGCCTTCAGAGCCTCTGTATAAGGAGTCTCACTGGTATTATCGACCAGCAGTTGGAAGGCCTGTGTACGCATGACCTGGCATGCAAAGAGGTTGGAAGTGTTCGTGGTCTTGGTCTTGATTTCCTCGATATCCATCAAAGCACCGGCATAGAGGTTACGATAGCAGCGGTTGAACAGGTCTTTAGACTCATCAATGTTCAGTTCTGCAATGTCATTATACTGGTTAGCCTCAGGCATCTGGTCAAAATACTGGGCAAAGAAACCACCGTAGTTGAACATCATGTCACCAGAAGCGTCAGCGATGGCACTGATGACTGACGGGAACTGGAGTTCCGGAGTAATCTCGCTGCCAGAAGGATAGTTCGGGTCCTGATTGATGTCCAGATCACAACTGGACAGCAGCATCAATCCCGCAGCGGCTAAAATATTTATCTTTTTCATACTGTTGTTTCCTTTCTTTTAGAATTTAACGTTGACGTTGAAACCAAACTTACGAGAACTCGGGTTCGAACTGTACTCACCGAAATTACCCTGAAGGTCGTTACCGAATGAAGAACCCTCAGGATCGATGAACGTATTGCTTGCCGGAGTCCACATCAGCAGGTTGTTTCCGAATACAGAGAGGCGTACGCCGGTCAGCGGAGTCTTAGCCAGCCACTTGGCGGGAACGTTCCATCCGAACACAACCTGACGCAGTTTGACGTATGACTTGCTAATCAGAGAACCAGAACCCATGGCCTCAGCACCGTTGTCCCAGTAGTTGTAGAGAGTCGTGCCATAGAGGGGGATGTTGTTCTCAGAGTAAGTACCGTCACCATTGTCGATGACAGAGTTGGGCACAACGAACGGGTTACGGTCGTTGTAGGCTGTCTGCATAGCATTACCCGTGAAGTAGGTGATATCGTGTGTACGAGAGAACATCAGACCACCCTGACGGATATCGAAGTCGAATGACAGCGAGAAGTCCTTATATCTCAGAGAGTTACCGATACCCATCATGTAGTCGTAGTTGATGGTACCAATCTTAACCATCTCGTCTGTATTCTGAGGCAGACCGTTCTTGTCAACGATGATCTGACCGGCTTCGTTTGTCTTGGCGACGTATGCCTCGAAGACACCCATCTCCTCACCTTCGATGGCGTAGAGACCTGTACCGCCGGTGAAGCCATAGATGTTGGCACGGCCGTTCATCTCCTCAGGCAACTTCATCACCTTGTTGTTGTTCTTGGTGTAGTTCCAAGTCAGGCTCCACTCGAAGTCCTTCGTGCGGACGGGCACCACTGTAACGAGCAACTCAACACCACGGTTGCGGATCTTACCAAGGTTCACGTTCTGGGCTGTATAGCCTGAAGCGGCATCGGTGCTCAACTGGGTGATCTGCTTGTCAGAGTTACGGTTATAATAGGTAGCATCGATAGAGATGCGGTTCTGCAGGAATGCCAACTGGATACCGATTTCAGTCTCAGTCGTCATCTCAGGGCTAAGGTCCATACTACCAAGCACATTACCTACGGTGTATGCGTTAGTACCAGTCTTTGCAAACGGGAACTTACTGTCGGCCCAACCTGATGAGTTGAAACTACCCTGTGTATAATAGGGGTCAGTCATATAGACATCAGCATCGTTACCAGTCTTACCCCAGGCAAAGCGGAGTTTACCGAATGAGAGCCAAGGTGTCTTCTCCTTCAGCATCTCAGAGAAGATGTAACTGACTGTCACACCAGGATAGAAGAACGAACGATTCTCCTTTGGCAGCGTAGATGACCAGTCATTACGTCCTGTCAGTGTCAGGTAGAGCATGCTCTTATAAGCGACTTCAGCCTGAGCATAGATACCATAGTAACGACGTTTCCACTGATACTCTTTCGTCGTAGGAATCTCGGCAGAGTTAGAGACATTGAAATAGGTCGGAACCGTCAGGTTCGTTACTTTGGAATCCAGATAGGAGAGTCTACGCTCATTACCGTTGAAACCGGCAACTGCATTCACATTGAAGTCGTTGAAGGCCTTGTCGAATGTCAGCATGATATCGTGGTTGATTTCACGGCGACGAGTCGTACGTCTTGAGGTGCTACCGGTCTGGCTGCTCAATTCTGAATCCCAGTTAGGAGTATCAGGGAACAATACAGAATAGTTGGGCACACCCATGTGGTGATGGGCAGTAGAGGTATCGAAGCCGAGACGGTAAGACAACTTAAACCACTTCAGGAAGTCGTAGTCCACCTGGAACTTGCCATAGAAGCGCTCGCTCTCGTTCTCATTCAGGTGATTGTTGAGAATGTAGTACGGGTTCATCACGCTATACGGTGTATAGTAGTAACCTGGCGTATTGAAAGGATTTTCCAGGTCTTTCAGTTCGGCGATAGAGATATCACGCGGAGTCTGCATGATAGCATTATACATATTCTCGAAGCCCTGACCAGTCTGGACGAAGTTGTTCTTCTGATAAGCGTAGTTCACCGAAGAACTGAATGTCAAGTTGTTGATCTTATGAGAACCACGGGCAGAGAAGGTGTACTTTCTGTAACTGTCGGCGTTGGTCGGAATGATACCGTCATCCTTCAGTTGAGAGAAAGATACGAAGTAGTCGCTCTTTTCGGTAGCGCCATTGAACGACACACTGTTCGAATAGCGGAAGCCAGTGTCGAAGAAGTCCTTCATGTTGTTCTTAATCGGCAGATAAGACTTGATCTGCTGAGAGTTATTGTATACAGTACCATACTTCAAGGTAGAGCCATCGAAGCGGGGACCCCAAGAACCGTTCTCGTCGTCAGTCTTGTCACCGTTCCAACCCATACCGAAGTCGTTCTGCATCTGCGGCAGACGCATCACCTGCTCCCACTGCAGACCACCGTTATACTCGATACCGAAACCTTTAGCCTGCTTCTTACCACTCTTGGTAGTGATCAAGATAACACCATTGGCAGCACGGCTACCATAAAGAGCGGTAGCAGCAGCACCTTTCAGGATGGTCATGCTCTCCACGTCGTCAGGGTTCACAGCGTTGGCACCGTTACCGAAGTCGTAACCGCTGTCCAGACCGTTGTTACTGAATACAGCAGAGTTGTTCATAGGCACTCCGTCGATGACGTAAAGGGGCTGGTTGGCTCCGCTCAGAGAACTGATACCACGGATGATAACCGAGTTAGACGAACCCGGGTCGCCAGCAGCAGAGGTAATCTGCACACCAGCCACCTTACCCTGGAGGCTCGACATCACGTCTGCAGTACGTGCTGCAGCGATCTCGTCGCCGTCAACGGCTGTAGCCGAATAACCCAGTGCCTTTGCAGAGCGTTTGATACCCATGGCGGTCACAACCACCTCGTCGAGGGCTGTGGCATCGCTCTTCAAGAATACACGCATGCCGTTCTTGGCCGTCATCGTCTTAGACTCATAGCCGAGATAAGAAACCGTGATCTGGTTCTTGCCCTCAGGCAGAGTCAGCGAGAAGCGACCATTTACGTCTGTCAACATACCAGTACTTGTTCCTTCTACCTTGACGGCAGCGCCGATGATGGGCTGACCGTCTTCCTGTGAGAAGACTGTACCGGACACCTTTGTCTGTGCCAGCGCACTACCTGCGAAAAGGAAGAGGCTGATCATAAACATTGTTAGTCTTTGTTTCATAAATTCTCTCTCTTTGGTTATTAAATATTATTATATAATGTGTAATTAGTTGGCTTTATCGAGCGTTTCCGCCCAAATCAGTTTGCAAAAATAGTGCATATATTTCTAAAATACGAATAAAATTATAAAAAAGATACACTTCTCTTGTATTTTTTAACATTTCATTAAACAACCATTGATTTAAGTCAACATAGAAACAGATAAAACAACGAGATCTTCAGACTTAAAATAGTAACGTTGGCGTCAGGTCGTGAAATGGATGTCAGGACACCGTTCCTTCCTTATATATTAATAAGGTGTAACATCAAACAACAAAAAATCCCTGCCGAACAGCAGGGATCCCTTATCATATCTATTCACACTTATTTCACCTGGACGACAAGGTACTTACTGGTGGACCAGAAACGCTCCGGATCGGTGATACGGAGCACATACTGCTTCTTGGCATCGCGCTGAAGCGTGTAACTGCCAGCAGGATGATTGGTCAGGATATCCGCAGAAGAACTGTAGAGTTTGATCTCCTTATCGATACGGATATCAATCTTGGTAAAGTACTCCTTATTGAAGTTAGACTGCAGCACCTCACCCTTGTCGAGGATGTTCTGCTCTTTCAGTTCCTTCTTCGTTCCGAAGACGAACCAGGCAGAGTGGATCGTCTTGTCCTGCGTAGAGATGGTCTCAGCCTTCTGGGTATTCTCCTCCTTCAGGGTGGTGACGTTCTGGTTGAGGTCTGCTACCTGCTCGTCGAGTTCTGCGATGTGGATATCCTTCTTGTCGAGTTCCTCACGCAGAGCCTGCAACTGCTGGTCTTTCTGATTCATCTGCTCCGTCAGGTTGTCGATGATCTTCTTCAACTGTTCGCCCTTGACACTACTCTCACGCACCTGCTGCTTCAGTTTGTTGATGAGTTCCTTGTTCTGCTTCATGGCAGACTGGATGAACTGCATGTTCTCCTTAATGCGCACCTTAGTATTAGTTCCCTCACCCTCTTTGGCGAGTGTCACACGGTTCTGAGCCTCGGTAATCTCACGGAAACCTTCCTCGATGTCACTCAGAGTGGTCATCATGTCGTTGATCTCATTGTCTTTCTGAGCAATGATCTGTTCCAGAGAGTCACGCTGCACGAGTGCGGCCTGCTCTGCTTTCTTAACTCCTTCGTTGCAACTTGCAACCATCAGCCCACCAAGGGCTAAAATCACTAGTTTTTTCATCTGATTTGAAATTTAGATTTAATATTTAAATTTGATTACTCTTCATTCTACAGTTTCCTTTTCACTCTTCCCCGCAAGCACGATGACAATCTCGCCTTTGGGTTCCTTCTCTGTAAAGTGGGCGATCACCTCCTTCAGCGAACCGCGGACACTCTCCTCATGCACCTTGGAAATCTCACGGCAGACGCTTACCTGACGATCAGCACCATAAACCTCAGCAAACTGCTGAAGTGTCTTCACCAGCCGATAGGGCGACTCGTAGAAGATCATCGTGCGTGTCTCGGACGAGAGTTCTTCCAGTCGCGTCTTTCGACCCTTTTTCTGTGGGAGGAATCCCTCGAACACGAAACGGTCACAGGGCAGTCCACTCGACACCAAGGCCGGCACGAAGGCCGTCGCTCCTGGCAGGCACTGCACCTCTACCCCCGCCCTCACAGCCTCACGGACAAGGAAGAAGCCTGGGTCGCTGATGCCTGGCGTACCAGCATCGCTGATCAGCGCCACGTTCTCGCCAGCCAGCAGACGACTGACCACGGCAGCACTCGTACCATGCTCGTTAAACTTATGATGCGACATAAGAGAGTTACGGATATCGAAATGTTTTAGGAGGATGCCCGACGTCCGGGTATCTTCGGCAAGGATAAGGTCGACCTCTTTCAGCAGGCGGACGGCACGTAGTGTCATATCCTCCAAATTGCCTACTGGCGTTGGAACAATATACAATATGCCCATTTCGGGGGACAAATTTAGCGTAAATATTCATAATAGACAAAAAAAGCGGCAAAATCTTTGCAAATTTTAAAACGTTTTGGTAATTTTGCAGTCATGATAACCGAAAACATAACAGGAGAGGCTCATCGCCCAGGAAGAATCGAGGTCATATGCGGTTCGATGTTCTCAGGTAAGACCGAGGAACTGATCCGACGCTTACGCCGGGCCCAGTTCGCTCGTCAGAAGGTGGAGATATTCAAGCCCGCCATCGACGTCAGGTACTCCGAGGAAGATGTTGTCAGCCACGACCAGAAACATATCATATCCACTCCCATCGACTCGTCGGCGAGCATCCTCTTGCTCGCCTCCGACTGTGATGTGGTGGGTATTGACGAAGCCCAGTTCTTCGATATGGGGCTCGTGGATGTGTGCAACGAACTGGCCAATCGTGGTATCCGTGTCATCATCGCCGGACTGGACATGGACTTCAAGGGCATCCCTTTCGGTCCGATGCCATCCTTGTGTGCCATCGCCGACGACGTGACGAAGGTACATGCCATCTGCGTCAAGTGTGGCAACTTGGCCTACGTCAGTCACCGCACTGTGGAAGGATCGCAGCGGGTGCTGCTAGGTGAGACGACAGAGTACGAGCCACTCTGCAGAGAGTGCTATCAAAAGGCCCTGCGAGAGGAAAAAACGAGGCAAAAAGCATCATTAGAGTAAAAATCCTCCGAATAAATTTGGCGGATTCAAAAAATATGCCTACCTTTGCAGCCGCTTTCGTAAAGGAAGCATCGAAAGGTTGATCCGTTAGCTCAGTCGGTAGAGCACAACACTTTTAATGTTGGGGTCTTGGGTTCGAGCCCCAAACGGATCACCAAAAGCAATCCGCAAGAAACTGATTATCAGTCGCTTGCGGATTTTCTTATTTCACGATTACACCACAATTGCACCACTATGCATTAACAACAAGCCTTTATAAATTGCTCTATACGCAACGAATTGCCCTATAAACGACGAAATAGTTTCTCTTTTCTATAAGTACTTCTGAAAGAACAGCAACACCCGCTGCTGGGAACGAAGGCCACAACTGTGGGGCATCTCCCATAGTTCCGTCTCAATCCTGTCACCCACACCCTGACTATCCCAGACTTCATGCATGGTCTGAAAGGCCTTCTTCACGCCAGCCACGGGAAAGAGTTTGTCCTGAGAGCCGTTGATAAAGAGCATCGGCTTGGGACAGGCGATGCTGGCGACATGAGGATAGTCGAGCCAACGGCGTAAACCGGGCAGGCAATTGGCGAAGCCGCCATTCTCCGTACGACTGTAACGGAAGGAGAGTTGTTCGTCGGTAGTCACCATCCAGCAGACGGCCGCCCCGGCCTTGATATGATCGGAGAGCGCTGAGAGCATCCAGGCACGATAGGCCCCCATAGACCAGCCTGTGCAGCCGATACGCAGAGAGTCTACCTCTGGCAGCGAGGCGAGATAGTCGGTGGCGCGGATATCGTCGAAGGTCATATAGGCGGAGAGGTCGATGCCGTACATCATCATATTGCCGGCAATCATATCGTATCGATCACGGCGAGGTCCCTCCTTCTGTCCCCGTTCTCCCCACATCGGGGCATCAGAGGAAAAGACCACATAGCCATGCTGGGCCAGATAGTCGCCGAAATACTGACCTTCGTAGTTCTTCACCCACTCTTCGGCATCCTTGACGACAACAGTGTCTTCACAGGCCAGTGGACGGATGACCTTCTCCTTGCCGATAAAGAGATGGGCACCATGGTCGTGGAGAACATTCACGGCAGGGAAAGGCCCTTTGCCATCGGGAATCAGGAGATAGGCGGGAACGGTATAGTACCGTGACAGGCGGATTTCGAGTTTACGGGCCTTATAGCCGTCGCGCTGCTCTTCGTAGAGCACCTTCACATCGTAGCCGTTAGCAGGTGCAGGCGGCGGGGCGAGCATACAGTCGAACACTTTGTCGCGGGCTTTCTGTTTCCAGGCATCGAAGTCTCGGATGTCGCTATTCCCCCAAGCCAAGGGATAGGTCAGGTCAGCGATCAAGGAGTCGGCATAGACGGGCAGATTGCGCATAAACTCATAGTTCTCCCGTCCCTGGGCCAAAACGCCCACGACAGAGAGAATCAGCAGAAAAGTGAGGCTGTATCTGATCTTAATCATATCCTGATTGTTTTGCTTATTACTGTTCTGTGAGTTTGGGTTTCAGTTCGTCAGGCGATGCCTTGGTGTACATGCTGACCTGAGGACCGTCTTTCGTGAAGAAGTCCGTCACCGTCTTGGGATCGAGGGTCAGCGCAGGCTTAAAGTCATCGCTCGTCATATAGTCGAGGATGGCATAACGCATCTGACGGGCCACCACCCGATGGTCGAGGTCGCTGTCGATATCCATCGTCGTCATGAGGAGTCTGCCTTTCAACACGTTAGCCTCTATCAGCATGCCCAACTTACGGCTGACATGCCACGTGTCTATTGGTTGGATGGGCGGCTGATAGTCGGCAGGCAGTTCCATGAGGTTCATCACCTGAGCACGGTTCAGCAATTCCCACCAGTTCAGGTTATTCCAGTCGTCCGTAGGAAAGCCATGCCTGAACAAAGGATGCGTTGTGTCGATATAGGCCCCAGTAGTATGAGGAGGCCGCATCTTAAACCACGACGTGTTCCAGAACACAGGAAGATAGTGCTGCACGACGTCGCTACCCAGTCTCACCTTGCCCGCTGCCGCCAACAGCACCTTGCCGCCATTCTTCAGTACGGCCAGCGCATGGGCGTCGAGTGTATCGGTGACATGAATGTCGCCCTCAGAGGAAGCAGGCGTGGGAGGATAGACCCAGAAGTCCCAGTGGTTCGTTACCGTCTTACCGATCCTGACGGTCAGCGTAAGTTTGCAGGGGCTGCTAATGCTGTCGAGGGGATAGACGACGGTACCCACCTCCCAGTTCTTGCCTACCGGGATGCTATCGGAGAAGAGAGCCCCACCCGTGATGACCCGCTCGCCCTCGGTGATAAAGTAGTTCTTCCGGATGGGTGATATCTGACCATAGAGGGCATTATAGACCTCAACGGGCACCCGCAGGGTGTCGGCAGTGGTATAGACGAACTTGGGAAATCGCGCCAGAGGCACCAGAGGCGAGCAGAACTCACACCAATCCCTGCCACTGACATAGCCTTTCTCCCGCCAATGCACATTCAACGGCCCGACTATCGCCGTTCCCTGTCCGCTGTAGTCATTGAGCGACAGGAGTTGGAAACCCGCATAGTCCTTCGTCCGCAGATTACGCTCTATCTCATACTTATAGCAAAGTGTCTGCAGATGTCCACTGGCCATCAGGAATTTCTCCGCCTGCTGCTCCATGCCGTTCTCCCGAAGCAGGTCGCGGAAAATCTCGAAGTTACGGGGCTTATACACACCCACATACTCCGGCATCTCACGAAAATCGGGGAAAGCGCACCACTGACCCTGCTCGTGAGCCACGACAGGACTATTGTTAGCGATCGTGTCCTTATAGTTCCTAGGGAACTCCATCAGGCTATAGTAGTCGTCGTCAGCATGAGGCGCCCGCTGATCCCAGTCGAGTCCTCGCGCTCCAGCCTTCACATGATACTCCGACCCGCCATCCCAGGCCCAGTCGCCACCTACAGAAGCCCCACAATAGAGCCTCGACGGATCGTAGCGCTTCATGGCCTTCACCCAGTCGTTGCAGTAGGCCACCCAGTCGCCGGCAGGCTCATTACCCGAAGCCATCATCACAAACGAGGGGTGATGGCCGTAGATATCCACAATGCGCCTCGACTCCTCCAGCAGATACTGGTCGATCTTCTGTCCATTGCGGAGTTTCACCCCATGATTAGGCCACGTTGGCCCCTCGGGTTGCAGATAGACACCCATCTTGTCGGCAGCGGCAAAAGCGGCCTCCGGCGGACAGTAGGAATGGAAGCGCATGTGGTTCAGTCCATACTCCTTCATCTTCGTAAAGACCGAGACCCATGACGCCTCGTCAGTAGGCGGATAGCCCGACTCCGGGAAACAGCAGTTCTCCACCGTACCCCTCAGCAGTAGAGGACGACCATTGATATACAGTTGCCTGCCCTCAGCCCGTATCTGGCGGATGCCGAAGATGGTCTCGTAATAGTCTGTGCTGATGCTGATTCCGATCTGATACAGTTGAGGGTCGAACTCATCCCATAGGGCGAAAGACTTTTCGATGGGTATGAGCAGATCCATCGTCCTGCTTTTAACATCCTCTGTGGCAATGAATGAGAGTTCCTCGTCTTTCCCTAACGATGAGATGATGACCGTCAGATCCTCATTGTAAAACATAGGATCATATTCGCTGTCCAACTCCACCAAGACCCGCAGATATCCGTCCTTAGGCTCAGGATAGATCCTGACCTTCCTGATATTCATCAGCGGCGACTGGGCACGGAGTTCCATCTTTCCGATGATGCCGTTCCAGTTACCCTGCGTCTGGTCCGTCACGCTGTGCGAGTCCTGGCCCACACAGACATTCTCGATGCCATTGTACACACAGACGGCAATCGTGTTCCGCTTTCCAGGCAGGAGATATTTCGTCACGTCGTACTCATGGGGCGTGGACAGGGACATCTGATGCCCCACCCTCTGGCCATTGATGAAGACGGTGGTCTCGATATGAGCACGCTCCAGGAAGAGCGTCACGCGCTGCCGCTTCCAATCCTGGGGGATGTAGACCGTACGGCGATACCAGGCATTGCCGACGAAGTGCTTCTCAGGCGTCAGGAAGAAGGGGAACTTGATGTTGCCCTCCCTACGATACTGTTCCATCCACGGGTTGAAGTAGTACGAAGAGTCGTAGGTCGAACCCGTCCAGCGGGTATCGGCCGTCACAGGGTCACCCTTCCCGTTGGTCAGCAGCGAGCCTGGCAGCATCACATAGTCGTCGTAATGCGTCGAGTCGTTGAGGGACAAGTCCCACGAACCCTCCAAACTGATCACCTCCTGCGCCAGAGCGCCAGTAACCAGCGGTTGAGCAGCAAACAGAGTCAGGAGACAGAAGTCACGCAGTTTTCTCATTGGATGATGTTCTTTAGCCTCTGCAAAGGTAACAAAAATCCTTCAAACCACAAAACAAATACTGAAATAAAAGATGCTTCGCCATCCTGACTAAGTGAAAGATAATGACCATCGAAGCAAATTCGGCGGATTTGGTGACCAAAATCGGCGGTTTTGGTCAGTAAGGCCTTTACCTCTTTCTGAATCAGGGGATATGAGCACAACAGAAACAAAAGATATTAGCCAAAAAGATTCATCCCCACCGTCGAGGCGAGGATGAATCCTAGAATGTAGCGGGAGCCGGGATTGAACCGGCGACCTCATGATTATGAATCAGATTTAGACTTTTAATAAATTATAAAATTTTGGAATATATTTGCTGATTATCAGATATTTATGTAATTTTGCAGCGCAAATCTAAATCGGATTAAAATGGACTAAAACAGGCTAAAATCGGCTAAAAAAAGGAGTAAACTTTCCCTTTACTTTCCCGAAATCAACATCGAAAACGCCCGTAAATAAAGACTTTCAGAAGAAAGACTTTCCCGAAAATACGATTTTAGGTAGAAATTGTGGCAAAAATACAATAAAAACATACATATAATATGGCAAAATCTACACTATCAGCAAAGATAAGTAACTGTACTATTTCGCTTGGCTTAGACAAGCGACACTCAAAAAGCAACTTATACCCAGTATGTATCAGGTACAGCTTTAATGGTAAGTTCATGTACTACCCTATCGGTGACCAATGCACAGAAAAAGAGTTCAAGCAAATCATTGAAACAGAAAGCACACGTGGAAGGTCATCCGAA
>ONPM01000008.1 GCA_900319715.1 uncultured Prevotella sp. | reverse complement strand
CATCAAACAGCCCCTTCTTTTTTGTCTTGTTGTGATGTATATTATGTATACAGGTATCGCTTGATAGAGCGCTTGGGCGTCTTCTCGAACTCCTCCTCGCGGATCTCTATCTCCGAGACCTTCTCGTAGGCAGGGATCATCTCGTTGAGACCGTTGAGGTTCTGGTTCATGACGTTGCGGATGTCGTCGGCCGAGAACTTCATGTTCTTCGCCTCGTCGTAGTCGGGATAGACCAGGGCAACGAGTTTGTTGTCGCGCTGCACGACGACGCTCTCCACCACCATCGTCATCGAGTTGAGTTTGTCCTCGATCTCCTCGGGGTAGATGTTCTGTCCGTTAGGACCCAGGAGCATGTTCTTCGAGCGGCCGTTGATGTAGATGTTGCCGTCGGCATCCATCGTGCCAAGGTCGCCCGTATGATACCAGCCCTCGCTGTCGATGGTCTCTGCCGTCGCCTCGGGGTTCTTGTAGTAGCCCAGCATGACATTCAGTCCGCGGGTGAGTATCTCGCCTGGCACGTGGGCTGGATCGCGCGAGTCGATCTTCACCTCCATGTGGTAGGCCGCCTTGCCGCAGGAGCCCGGGGCGAAGAGGTGCCAGTCTTCGTAGCCGATGATGGGTGCGCACTCGGTGGCGCCGTAGCCGACGGTGTAGGGGAAGTCGATGCGCTTGAGGAACTGCTCCACCTCCTGGTTGAGGGCGGCGCCTCCGATGATCACCTCGTACATGTTGCCGCCGAAGGCCTTGAGCACCTCCTGGCAGATCATCTCGCGCACCTTCTTCGAGATGACGGGCATCTGCAGCAGCAGGCGCATACGGTTGTTCTGCACCTTCGGGAACACTTTCTTGCGGATGATCTTCTCGATGATCAGTGGCACGGCGATGATGATGACGGGCTTGACCTCGGCCAGCGCCTGTGCGATGATGGCGGGCGAGGGCACGCGGTTGAGGTAGTAGACGTGGCAGCCGCGCAGGAACTCGTAGATGAACTCGAAGGCCATGCCGTACATGTGGGCCATGGGGAGCATGGAGATCACCTTGTCGCCGGGCTTGATGATCTTGCCCAGCACGTGTTGGGCAAAGTCAGCATTCGACCACAGGGCGCGATAGGGCAGCATGACGCCCTTGGAGAAGCCCGTCGTGCCGCTGGTGTAGTTGATGAGCGCCAACTCATTGGGATCCTCTTCCATATAATAATGTACGTGCTCCTTGCGGAAGTACTTGGGGAACTTCTTGCCGTAGAGTTCGTTCAGGTGCTCGCGGGCGTAGGTCAGTTTGTCGGTACGCGACACCATCAGCGAGTAGTCGGGGTTGTTGATGATACCCTCGAGCCGGGGCATCTGCATGGGGTCGATGATGGTGGCCACATGGTCGCCCACGAAGAGCAGCCGGGCCTCGGAGTGGTTCACGATGTTGTGGATCTGCTCGGCATTGAACTCGTGGAGGATGGGCACGGCGATGGCGCCGAAGGTGAGGGTAGCGAGGAAGGCTACGGCCCACTGGCTGGAGTTGCGCCCGCAGAGGGCTATCTTGTCGCCCTTCTGTATACCGCTGTTCTCGAAGAGGATATGTATTTTCTCAATCTTTCTGGCTACATCATGATACTGCAGCGTCTGGCCCTTGTAGTCTGTCAGCGCATCACGATCCCAATTTTCGATGATGCTTTGCTGGATCAGTGAGTTAAAACTAGGTATTTGTTCCATAAGCGATTAGATATTCTGATATAAGTAGCGTTTGATACTTTTCTTTGGTGTCTTGGCAAACTCCTCTTTATGCAGTTCGATGGCTGCGATACGGCTGTATACGGGAAGCGTGTTATTGAGTTCCTGACGGTTCTGCTCCATGATGTGCTCCAGTTCGGTCTCGCTGAAGTTGATCATCTCGTCCTTGTCGGGATGAACGAGTGCGACGAGTTTCTCTCCGCGCTGCACGACGACACTCTCAGCGACCATCGCCATCGAGTTGAGCCGGTCTTCGATCTCCTCGGGATAGACATTCTGTCCGTTCGCCCCCAGAAGCATGTTCTTGATGCGCCCGCGGATGAAGAGGTGGCCTGTGGGAGCCATCGTGCCGAGGTCGCCGGTATGGTAGTAGCCCTCGTCGTCGATGGCCTGACGGGTGGCTTCTTCGTTCATGTAGTAGCCCTGCATGACGTTCGTGCCGCGGGTGACAATCTCGCCCGGGATGTGCTCCGGGTCGGAAGAGAGAATCTTCACCTCCATGCGGTCTACGGGCGTGCCGCAACTGCCGCCGATGAAGTCCTTGTAGTCGCAGTAGGAGATCAGCGGGGCGCACTCGGTGGTGCCGTAGCCCACGGTGATGGGGAAGTTGATGGAGAGAAGGAACTCTTCGACCTCCTTCGACAGGGGCGCCCCTCCGACGATGACCTGATAGGCCTTTCCGCCGAAGGCTTTGTAGACCTCCTGATAGATGCGCTCCTTCACCTTCTTCGACACGACGGGCATCTGCAGCAGCAGGCGCATGCGGTTGTTCTGGATCTTCGGGAAGACCCGCTTGCGGATGATCTTCTCGATGATCAGGGGCACGGTGACGATGAGTGTGGGCTTCACCTCTGCGAAGGCCTGTGCGATGATGACGGGCGACGGCAGACGGGTGAGGAAGAACAGGTGGCATCCGTGACAGAATCCGAAGAGGAACTCGACGGCCATGCCATACATGTGGGCCATAGGCAGGATGCTCAGCAGATTGTCGCCCGGACGCACCTTACGGCCCAGACGGTCGATGATGAACTCGACGTTACCCCAGAGCGAGCGATAGGGCAGCATCACACCCTTGGAGAAGCCCGTCGTGCCGCTGGTGTAGTTGATGAGCGCCAGTTCCTCGGCAGAGTCCTCGTAATAGTGTACATGCTCCTTGCGGAAAGCCTTGGGGTATTTGCTGCCGAACATCATATTCAAATGTTCGCGCGCGTAGGTGATAGATTCCGAGCGGCAGATCATCAGCGAGAAGTCGGGGATGTTGATGATGGCCTCCAGATGGGGCATCGCCTCGGGGTCGATGGTCTTGACGGCATAGTCGCCGATGAAGAGGATTCTGGCACCGGAATGGTTGACGATGTTCTGTATCTGCTCGCCGTTGAACTCATGCAGGATGGGTACCGCCACGGCACCATAGGTCAGCGTGCCGAGGAAACTGACAGCCCAGTGGGCCGAGTTGCGACCGCAGATGGCTATCTTGTCTCCGCGCTTGATGCCGCTGTTCTCTAAGAGTATATGTAGTTTCTCTATCTTGCGTGCTACATCGTGGAACTGAAGCGTGATACCCTGATAGTCGGTCAGCGCATCTTGATCCCAGTTTTCGATAATGGCCTTTTGGATATAAGCATTGAAACTGCTAAATTGCTCCATGGAAATTGCACATTTTTTGAATTTTTGTGCAAAGGTAGTGCTAATATTGCACATTCGCAAAAAAAATGTGCAATATTAACATATTTTATTCATATCGCATGGATTTGGCAGGTTGTATGTGTGAGACGAGGTACGAGGGTGCTATCAGTACGAAGACACAGACGAGCAGGGTGACGAGGTTGAGCAGGGCGATGAGCGGCAGGTTCAGTTCCACCGGTGCCTCGCTGACATAGTAGACCTGCGGGTCGAGCGACACGATGCCCGTGTACTGTTGCAGCAGCACGAGGCCGATGCCCAGGATGTTGCCCCAGAGCATGCCTTGTCCGATGATGAAGACGGAGAACCAGAGGAAGGTGTGCCGGATGGTCTTGTTGCGGGTGCCGAGGGCTTTGAGGATGCCGATCATCTGGGTACGCTCGAGGATGATGATGAGCAGTCCGCTGATCATCGTGAAGCCAGCCACGCAAACCATCAGCACGAGGATGATCCACACGTTGATGTCGAGCAGTTCGAGCCAGTTGAAGATGTTGGGGTAGATCTCGTAGATGGTCTGGCAGACCATCGTGTTCCCATGTCCGTCGTCCGTACGGTTGATGTTGTCGATGAAGGCATCAGTAGTCACGGCAAGATAGTTGAGGTCTTCAACGCTGACTTCTACGCCTGTGCAATGGCCTTCGTCCCAGCCGTTGAGACGGTTGGCAGCATAGAGGTCGGTGAAGCAGAGATGCTCGTCGAAGCGGGTCATGTTGGTCTGGTAGATGCCGGCAATGGTGTATTTGCGGGTCTTGACATTCTCGTCGCCGATGAAGTAGGCAAAGACCTTGTCGCCCACGTTCAGGTGCAGTTTGTCGGCGATCATCTTGGACATGAGCAACTGATAACGGCTGGTGGAGTCGCTGAAGGCGGGAATCTCGCCAGCGACCATGTTCTGCGCGAGGAAGTGCCTGTCGAATTCCGGACCTACACCTTTGAACATCACGCCGAGAAAGTCGTCGTCGGTCTTCAGCAGTCCCTGGGTGATGGTATACCGCTGTACATGCCTGACGCCCGCCTGCTGGCTGAACACCTGCATCATGCTGTCGCCGGCACAGATGGTGTAGGGGTCGATGTCGTTGTATTTCAACAGGTTCTGCACCTGGATGTGTCCGCCGAAGCCTGCCACCTTGTCGCGGATGGTGTGCTTGAATCCCAGCACCACGCAGACGGTGATGATCATCACCATGAGTCCGATGGCGACGCCCACGAGGGCAATACGTATAGCCGGGCGACTCACCTTACGCTTGTCGCCCTGGTCGCTATAGATTCTTTTCGCTATAAAAAGAGGGAGATTCAAAGAGTCTGAACTTTGAAATTTGAAGTTTGAAATTTGAAGTTTGAAATTTATGATTACTCATCCACTCTGCCGGGGTAGGCCTCGAGGGCTTTCCTCAAGACGAACAGCGCCCGCTCGAGGTCTTTCTTCTTCAGCACGTATGCGATACGCACCTGGTTGATGCCCGCACCCGGAGTCGTATAGAAGCCTGCGGCAGGCGCCATCATCACCGTCTCGCCCTCATATTCAAACTCCGCCAGACACCAGCGGCAGAACTTCTCAGCATCGTCGACAGGCAGTTTGGCCACGGTGTAGAAGGCACCCATGGGGATGGGGGAGTAGACACCGGGTATGCGGTTCAGTCCGTCGATGAGGCACTTACGGCGCTCTACATACTCGTCGTAGACGTCGCGCAGGTAGTCCTCTGGGGTGTCGAGCGAGGCCTCTGCCACAATCTGTCCGATCAGGGGCGGGGAGAGACGTGCCTGACAGAACTTCATCACGGCGGCACGCACCTGGGCGTTCTTCGTGATGAGCGCTCCGATACGGATACCGCACTCGCTGTAGCGCTTGGATACGGAGTCGATGAGGATCACGTTCTGCTCAATGCCCTCCAGATGGCAGGCAGAGATATAGGGAGAGCCCGTGTAGATATACTCACGATAGACCTCGTCGGAAAAGAGATACAGGTCGTATTTCTTCACGAGGTCGCGTATCTGGTTCATCTCCCGACGGGTATAGAGATAGCCTGTCGGGTTGTTGGGGTTGCAGATCATGATGGCACGGGTGCGCTCGTTGATCAGTTCCTCGAACTTCTCCACCTTCGGCAGCGAGAAGCCCTCCTCGATGGTGGTGGCGATGGTACGGATCTTGGCGCCTGCCGAGATGGCAAAGGCCATGTAGTTGGCGTAGGCAGGCTCGGGCACGATGATCTCGTCGCCCGGGTTCAGACAACTGAGGAAGGCAAAGAGCACCGCCTCTGATCCGCCAGAGGTGATGATGATGTCGTCGGCAGTGACGCTGATGTTGTATTTCGCATAGTAATCTACCAACTTCTCCCTGTAACTCAGGTAACCCTGCGAAGGTGAGTACTCGAGGATGTCGCGGTCAATCTTCTTCAAGGCGTCGAGGGCCACCTGGGGAGTGGGCAGGTCGGGCTGGCCGATGTTCAGATGATAGACCTTCGTCCCACGTTTCTTGGCTGCGGCAGCCAGAGGGGCAAGTTTTCGGATAGGTGACTCGGGCATCTCAATGCCGCGGACGGATATTTCTGGCATCGCTAAACTATTTACGATTTACTGATTTACGATTTGCTATTTTCTTATTTTCGGTTGCAAAGGTACAAATTAATTTTGAATTTGTGCGTTTTTTCGATTTAATTATGTACTTTTGCAGCAAAATTCTGCCTGCAGGATAAAATCGTAAATCGTAAATCTGTAAATCGTAAATATTATTAAAGGATGAATTACGAGGAATTGCTTGAGACGCGCGACGTCCGGAAGACTACGAAGGTCAGACTGCCGTATGGCTATTTCTATAAGCGTTTGATCGACGGTAAATACTCCAACTTTGTGGAGTTCCACGATGAAGTGGCTGATGCCATCACCTTCAACAGCAGTGTGAAGGCTGAGCACGAGGCGCTGGCAGAGATCCATTCCAAGCAGCAACTTCACTATACCCCCAACGAGGGCGACGAGGGTATCTATGCCATTGCCGTCGAGGTGGGAAACTACATCACTATCGAGCAACTGCTCAACGAGAACCCCTCGATGGTGGCGAAGGGCGACTTCGTCATCTCCACTCTGCGCGACCTCTTCAACATCACCGTCGAACTGCATGCCCACAATATCTACCACGTCTGCTACGCACCGTCGAACATCCTGGTGCGCAAGAACGACGGGTCGGTGCGCCTGCTCTGCCACGGATCGTTCTACGAGAAAATAGGAGCAGACGTACTCTACGAAGACCTGGAGGATTTTATTGCCCCCGAGGTGCTCGCTGGCGGCAGTGCCGATGCCAAGAGTGACGTCTATTCACTGGGACGTTTCATCTCATGGATCTATCAGTCGTCGGGACTGCCCTTCGAATTCAAGCATATCGTGGAGAAAGCCACCGCCGCGAACCCTGACAGCCGTTACCAGGATGCGGAGACAATGCGTCAGGCTATCAACAAAGCCCGTACCATCCGGAAGACGGCCGTAATCGGGGGTTCTGCCCTTGCCATTGCCCTCTGTCTGGTGGGACTGTTCTTCTACCTCCTGCCCAGCACGGAGCCTGTGGAGTTCGTCAAACCCGTGAAGGAGCCTATCCCCGACGACCTGTTTGAGGAGAATATGGAGGACTATCTGGGTATCGGTGCTGATGCCGACTCTGCCACCATCGCTGCCGTTATCGCCGAGGAGGCCCTGCGCAATGACTCTGTCTCGGTGGATGAGAAGCGGATGCGACAGTACAATGCGAAGGCCGAGGCCATCTTCCGCAAGCAGTTCACCAAGGCGGCTGATATCATCATCTCGCGCGTCTATAATACGGAGTCCATGAACGGTGAGCAGAAGGTGTTCGCTGCGAAGTCGAAGCAGATGACAGAAGACCTGGCGAAGAAACAGTTGGAACTGGCCTCGCAGACCAACCTGAGTTCCGACCGCACGCAGGCCATTGCCGCAGAGATTATCGAGAATATCACCCGCAAGAAGATGGAGGCGATGGATAAGGACTATATCGGACTGAAGACAGTGCCCGAAGAGAAGACGACTCAGGGCAAGTCTGGCGACACAGGCAGTTCTACGGCTACGGACACCCGTCCTACGACAACCACTACCACCACAACCACCACGACGACACCCTCGTCCTCTCGCAAATCTAAGCAGGAGAACATCTACGACCGCTACAGGGATAAGTATGGTGTGGATCCTCTGGACCCCGTAGAGCCTGAGCGCCCAGTTAGAAGGAAATAAGAATAATTAATATAAATAATAATGAGATCAAGATCAGCAAACTGGTTTGAGTGCAAGATCCGCTATGAGAAAGTCATGGAAGACGGCTTGCAGAAGAAAGTGACAGAGAATTATGTGGTCGACGCCTTGAGTTTCAGCGAGGCCGAAGAGCGTATCACCGAAGAGATGTCGAGTTATATCAGCGGCGAGTTCGATGTGGCAGACATCAAGAAGGCCACTTACGGGGAGATCTTCTTCAGCGACGACGAGATGGCCGACAAGTGGTACAAGACCAAACTGCAGTTCATCACCTACGATGAGAAGACGGACAAGGAGAAGCGCAGCAGCGTGACCTATCTTGTCCAGGCAGGCTCCTTCAACGGGGCCGTGAAGAACATCGACGAGGCGATGGGAGGCACGATGATCGACTACGTCATCTCTTCTGTGGCCGAGACCACCCTGATGGACGTTTACGAATACAAGAAGGCTGAGTGATGTTCGACGTCAAAGGAAATCTGCACCGTGTCCTCGACACGTTGCCGCAGGGAGTCCGCCTTGTGGCCATTTCCAAATACCATCCTGACGACTACATCCTGGCGGCCTACGAGGAGGGTCAGCGCATCTTCGGCGAGAGTCACGAACAGGAACTGCGTCAGAAACACGAGTCGCTGCCTAAGGATATCGAGTGGCATTTCATTGGTCATCTTCAGACCAACAAGGTGAAATATATCGTTCCGTATGTGTCTATGATTGAGGCTGTTGACTCCATCAGGCTCTTGCGGGAGATTAACCGTCAGGCTGAGAAATGCGACAGGGTTGTCAACGTGCTGCTGGAGTTGCATATCGCTGAGGAAGCCACCAAGTATGGCCTCTCGCTTGACGCCTGTCGCGAACTGCTGGCTGATGGCGAATGGCGTGGGATGGCACACGTGCGCATCTGCGGTCTGATGATGATGGCGTCGTTTGTCGACGACCGTGATCAGATCCGTCGTGAGATGCAGACAGCAGCCGACTTCTTCGATGAGGTGAAGGCCGCGTATTTCGCTGATGACGATGCTTTCTGCGAACGGTCGTGGGGCATGAGCGACGATTATCCCATCGCCCTCGAGACGCGTACGACGATGGTCCGTGTGGGAACGGCCATCTTCGGCCCCCGTGTCTATTAATTTCCCCTCCAAAGTCTGGAGGGTGCCGTCAGGGCGGGGTGGGCTGAACACGGCTATTCCCCGTTCATCTTCTACCGAAATAATACTGCTCTCTCTTCCTCGTAATCTTGCCGAAGTTAATCGCGTGCACAGGACAGTAGTGATAGCAGGCCAGACAGGAGGTACACCGTCCGTTATGAATCCATGCGGGCGGTGTACCTTTGATATTGTCCACAGGACACACCCTGGAGCACTTGCCGCACTTGGTACAAACATCCTCGTCGACGGTGAACTTCTTGTCTGTTATCATCCTCTTGTTGAAGTAGCCGCCTATCACGTATGAATAGAGTCGTGGCGTAGCGCCTTTTTCCAGTTCCATGATGCCAGAGCGCCGTTCATCGATCATCTGGATGATATGGGGCATCTGCAGCGTCGCCAGTTCGATCTTCATGGCCTCCTTCTCTTCGGAGTCCGTCTTCATGAACGGCAGGCAGACGTAACTCTCCGGCATGATCACGGCAAACTGTGTCTCGGCCTGCAACGGCTGGCCTCCGGCACCCCGCAGGTGCGGGTTCGAAGCCAGTTCTTTGTTCAGGATCGTCATGGCCTCACCCATGTTGTCGCCGCAGGTGGTCAGTGCCCAGCAGAATATCTCCCCTTCTGAGTCAGAAGAGCCCTGGGGTGGTCTGTTCACCCTCAACCTCCTGATAAACTCCCTCACGATCCTTGGCGGCTGCCAGCCGTGCGTGGGGAAGCAGAATCCGATCCGCTCCCCCACGTGACATGTGTGTTCGTACTGTCCCTTCCTGATGAGGTCGGGTATGTAGAGTAACTCTTCTCCGATGGCTTGGGCTATCTGTCCTGCCACCCATTTCGTATTGCCTGTGCCTGAGAAATAGAATATCATATCGTCGGCAAAGGTACGAATAAAGCCACAGATAACGCCCTTTTTCCCGGATTATTTTACCTAAATCTTATCAAAAGCCTGCGACAGGTCGTCGATGATGTCGTCGATGTGCTCCGTTCCGATGCTCAGTCGGATGGTCGAGGGTGTGATGTGCTGCTCGGCCAGTTCCTCGGGCGAGAGTTGCGAGTGGGTGGTGGTGTAGGGATGGATCACGAGGCTCTTCACGTCAGCCACGTTGGCCAGCAGCGAGAAGATCTGCAGGGCGTCGATGAACTTCCAGGCCTCTTCCTGTCCGCCCTTGATCTCGAAGGTGAAGATCGAGGCACCGCCGTTGGGGAAGTACTTCTTATAGAGTTGGTGGTCGTGATGACTCTCCAGGGCGGGATGGTTCACCTTCGCCACCTTCGGATGGCTGGTCAGGAAATCGACCACCTTCAGCGCGTTCTCCACATGACGCTCCACACGCAGACTCAGCGTCTCGACGCCCTGCAGCAGGATGAAGGCGTTGAAGGGCGAGATGGCGGCACCCGTATCACGCAGGATGACGGCACGGATACGAGTAACGTAGGCAGCGGCTCCCACGGCGTCGGCAAACACGATGCCATGATACGAAGGGTCGGGCTTCGAGAGGGTGGGGAACTTGTCGTTGGCCTTCCAGTCGAACTTGCCGCCGTCGACGATGACACCGCCCAGGCTGCTTCCGTGACCACCGAGGAACTTTGTGGCCGAGTGAACCACGATGTCTGCCCCATGCTCCAGCGGGCGGATCAGGTAGGGGGTGCCGAAGGTGTTGTCCACGATCAGCGGGATGCCGTGCTTATGAGCCACAGCGGCCACGCCCTCGAGGTCGAGCACATCACTGTTAGGATTACCAAAGGTCTCAGCATATACTACTTTAGTGTTGGGTTGGATGGCTGCCTCGAGGGCTTCCAGGTCGTTCACGTTGATGATCGTGTTGGTGATGCCCTGCGTAGCCAGCGTGTGGGTGATCAGGTTGTACGAGCCGCCGTAGAGGTTGTCAGCGGCCACGATATGATCTCCTGCCTGCGCGATGTTCTGTAGGGCGTAGGTGATGGCAGCAGCGCCCGAGGCGACGGCCAGGCCGGCCACACCGCCCTCCAGCGCAGCGACACGGTCCTCAAACACACCCTGGGTCGAGTTGGTCAGGCGTCCGTAGATATTACCGGCATCGCGCAGGCCGAAGCGGTCGGCAGCATGCTGGGAGTTGTGGAACACATACGATGTGGTCTGGTAGATGGGTACGGCACGGGCATCAGTAGCGGGGTCGGCCTGTTCCTGGCCTACATGCAGTTGCAAAGTCTCGAAGCGATAGTCTTTCTTACTCATAATCTTTTCCTTTCTTTTATTATAATGTTTGTAATTTTATGATGTTCTCTGTTTTGTGTCTTTTCGACGGTGCAAAGGTACGGCGTTTAGAAATATTACCCAAATTTTAGTCTGATTCCAGAAGATATAACTATATTCCGCAAATTCTCAGAGTATTATTCCAAGAAGCCCTGCTCTTACCCAGTGAAACAGAATAAAACACCAAAACAGCCTTGGTGGCAGGCAGATAAGTGCTAATCATACAGCCCTGTACGGCAGAAGAGCAAGGTGTGACAGTTGTGACAGTTATTTTCGCGGGAAAAATGTGGAGTAGAATTTTATTATTATATATATAATATATTATATATATAATAATATTGTTGAAGTGGGTGAAAATTTAATTGTCACAACTGTCACAACTGTCACAGACTGCCTGAATCACGTTCTGATTTTGCAATCCCTGCATGGCAAAACCGCGGGTGCGTTGATAAATATATATACTTAACGGTCGTTCTGATGCCTTCCACGACTCATTCCAATGCCTTCCACAACAGTAAGGAATGCCTCCTATAGGGGTATAGAAGGCATCGCTAACTCTATGACTAGGCGTCTCTAACTCTGTAACCAGGCATCTCTAACACCATAACCAGGTATTCCATCACTAAAACCAGATTGGAAATATTCTCCTGAATTCTTGCATATATCAGAAAATATTCCTACTTTTGCACGCAGAATGGATAATTTTTCCATTTCGACCCGTAACAACGAAACAAGAGAATTCTGAACTATGGCAACGAAATTAGACGAAACAGACCTGCAGATACTCAAGACGCTGCAAAAGAACGCGAAACTGACCACGAAAGAGTTGGCTGATGCCGTCCATCTGACGCCCACGCCCGTGTTTGAACGGCAGAAACGGCTCGAGAAGCAGGGTTACATCAAGAAGTATGTGGCGGTGCTCGACCCAGAGAAACTGGGGCTGGGGCTTCAGGTGTACTGCAAGGTGAAACTGAAGCAGATCAACCACGAGATTGCCGACAGTTTCGTGCGTCGCATACAGCGCATCCCAGAGGTCACGGAGTGTTATAACACCTCGGGCGCCTATGATTATTTATTAAAGGTACGCGCACGCGACATGAAACATTATCAGGAGTTTGTGCTTAACAAACTGGGTGAGATCGAGAGTCTGGCCTCTATCGAGAGTACGTTCGTGATGAGCGAGGCGAAGCAGACGTTTGGAGTGAATATTTAGGGTTTTTGTAAACCGTAAACCGTAAACTACTCATGGTGGTAGGGTTCGCCGCGGATGATGGTACAGGCTCGATAGACTTGTTCGGTGAACACGAGGCGGATCATCTGATGGGAGAAGGTCATCTTCGAGAGGGACAGTTGTTCGTTGGCACGGGCATAGACCACAGGCGAGAATCCGTAAGGACCTCCGATGATGAACACAAGGCGACGGGCAGTGGTCCGTTTCTGTTCCAGCCAACGGGCGAACTCTATGCTTCGAAATTCCTTTCCGTGTTCATCGAGCAGCACGACGGTATCACTGGTCTGCAGTTGTTTCAGGATCAGTTCTCCCTCGGCGGTCTTCTGCTGTTCCTCCGTCAGGCTCTTCGTATTCTTCAGTTCTGGTATTGTCACGAGTTCGAAGGGCATATAGTGCCCGATGCGCTCCACGTAGTCTGAAATCCCTGCCTGGAAGTGCTTATCCGTCGTCTTCCCCACCAGAATCAAAATCGTCTTCATATCCTAAAGTGTAATCATCTGTAAACCGTAAACCGTAAACTGTAAACAAAGAGAAACTACTTGATCGTTGTTTCCTTGAGGAACGTCTCAAACTGGCTCTGGTAGCCGTTGAACACATTGATGTCTACGTCGCCCTGGATACCGGCCACGCGCCCGTCGGAGGAGAGTTGCCAATAGGTGAGCCTGACGTCGGGCTTGTACTCGCTGTAACGGGCAATCCACACGCTGTAGTCGCGCTTCAGGTCGGCCTGCTTCGACAGGTACTTATTGACGAACCGCTGGTTGACGTAGAGGATGGGCTTCACGCCCGTATAGCGCTCCACCATCCTCAGCCACGTGCGGATGTGTTCGAACATCCGGTCTTCGCCTCCCATCATCTTGATCTGGGCGTCAGAAGGCTCGATATCGAGCACGGGCGGGAGGTCGCCACTGCGGAAGAGGGTGTTGCGGATGAAGTAATTGGCCTGCTCGGCACCGCTCCTGCGCACAGACCAGAAGTGGTAGGCGCCTGTGCGGATGCCCTGCTTGCGGGCTTTGGCGTAGTCGTTGACGAAGTACTTGTTGCGGATGGTCGTACCCTCCGTGGACTTGATGTAGACGAACGAGACGGGATAGTCGGCACTGCCGCTGACGTTCTGACTGCCACGCTTACCCACGTGGGTGATACGCAGACGGTCCCAGTGGATGGGATATTTCTTGCGGCCCTTGCCGTGCTGGTAGCGTGAGATGTCGATACCGTAGATGCGTTCGGTGGTGTAGCGCATGCGTTCGCCCATGAAACGGTCGTTGCGCCAGATACCCACGCGCAGGCTGGACTCGCCACCGGCTTTCGTCTCTGCCGAGAGCCCGAAGCCCTCACGGCGCCCGTCTGCCCAGTGGCCCTCATAGTAGCCACGCGAGTCGGTGAGCGTGTAGGCACCGTGGCCTGATGATTTCTCATGCAGGAAGTCGCCAGCGTAGTTGCCCAGCGTGTCGACCCTGATGCCCGTGACGAGTGAGTCGTTCTGGCAGGTGCCCACCAACGTCCTGCCCATCGAGTCGAGGACGAGGGCTGTGCCCTCACGCAGGTGTTCCTGCCAAGTGCCTACATTCCAAAGAGGTATATAACGGTCGACGGCCACCTGGTGACGCTTGCCGCCAGCGAAGGCCACCACCATCTCGTAACCCTCGTCCTGCAGGTTGTGACGGTCCATATAGTAGTCTAATTCTTCTTTCAGGAGACGGGAGGAAGAAACGGACTGACGGCGTACGGAGTCCTCTGCCGGAAGCCCCGTATGCTCATCCCCGACAGTACTCATCACGCGCAACGTATGACGTGCCGGTTTGCCTGTCATCAGACCTGCCAGGAAGAGTACGGCCAAGGGGGTTAATATGCTGAATACTATCTTTTTCATAATTTTTATGGCGCAAAGATAGGTAATTCTCTTCAAAAAGTCGTATATTTGCAGCAGAATTATTGTTTTAATGCTAATTACATGATGAAGGACTTCAATTACTATGCCCCGACGCGGGTGGTGTTCGGACGGGAGTCGGAGGCCAGGCTTCCGGAGTTGGTGAAACAGTATGGTGGCACGAAGGTGCTTATCCACTACGGTGGTGGCAGTGCCCGTCGCTACGGTCTGCTCGACAAGGTGGAGCAGATGCTCAACGACGCAGGCATCGACTTCGTGGAGTTGGGTGGGGTAGTGCCCAATCCGCTGCTGTCGAAGGTGAAGGAGGGTATCGGCCTCTGTTGTCGTGAGGGCGTGGACTTTATCCTGGCTGTCGGTGGCGGTAGCGTGATCGACTCTGCCAAGGCCATCGCCTACGGGGTGCCCTACGAGGGCGACGTGTGGGACTTCTGGGACGGGAAGGCCGTGCCTCAGGCTTGTCTGCCCGTAGGTGTGATGCTGACGATTCCAGCCGCTGGAAGTGAGATGTCGTCGAGTTGCGTGATCACCCAGGACGAGGGCATGCTCAAGCGGGGTGTGAACAGCGACCTCTGCCGTTGTAAGTTCGCCATCATGAACCCTGAGCGCACCTATACACTACCGCCTTACCAGACGGCCGCTGGAGCCACAGACATCATGATGCACACGATGGAGCGCTACTTCTCGAAGTACGAAGACGCCCTGTTGACGGATGCCATCGCCGAGGCATTGCTGAAGACAGTGAAGGAGGCGGTGCCCGAGGTGCTGAAGAATCCCGAGGACTATCGCTTCCGTGCCGCTATCATGTGGGCCAGTTCGCTGTCGCACAACGATCTGACGGAGTGTGGTACGGAGAAGGATTTCGCCTGCCATAAACTCGAGCACGAACTGAGCGGACTCTTCGGCGTGACCCACGGTGCGGGTCTTGCCGCTATCTGGGGCTCCTGGGCGCGCTACGTGATGGACAAGCACCTGAATCGCTTCGTGCAGTTCGCCGTGAACGTGATGGGTGTGAGAAACGATTTCACCGATCCCCGTGCCACCGCCCTGAGGGGCATTGAGGCCATTGAGCGCTTCTTCGATCAGATCGGCATGCCTACGAGCATCCCCGGACTGATTGGCCGTCAGGCTACGGAGGAGGAAATAGAGACGCTTGTCGCCAAGTGCAGTCGTGGTGGAAGGATGAATATCGGTGCGATGGAGGTGCTTAACCCTGCTGATATGACAGCCATCTACCGTCTTGCTAATCAGTAATGCCCAGGAACCATTCCAGGGCCTGATGGGTCAGATAGGGCTTCTGCACGCTGGCCCTCATGGACTAAAGAAACTCTGAAACATTCGTTAAAAAATGGCATAATGAAAGTTTTTTGCTTAAAAAAGTGACAAAATATTTGTTTGTTACGGCAGAAATGTGTACTTTTGCAGCCGAAAAAAAACGCATATAGATATGATGAGTCTGAATCTACTTAACGGCCTTATTATTATTCGACTGCAGGGAGCGGTCGGAAGTGATTAGGCGTGTAGATAATTGATAATTGAAATCAGTCATAGATAATTAGATAGAGCCCTTCTCACTTCCGAGTGTGAAGGGCTTTTGTTTGAGATATAAAGAATAAAAATAATAAAAACAACATCATAAACAAAAGACAAGACGATGAACGACAGATTGTTTATTTTCGACACGACATTGCGCGACGGCGAACAGGTGCCGGGGTGCCAGTTGAACACCGTAGAGAAGATTCAGGTGGCCAAGGCGCTGGAGCAGTTGGGCGTGGACGTGATCGAAGCAGGATTCCCCATTTCTAGTCCGGGTGATTTCAACTCGGTGATTGAGATCTCGAAGGCCGTGACGTGGCCCGTGATCTGTGCGCTGACACGTGCCGTAGAGAAAGATATCGATGTGGCCTTCGACGCGCTGAAGTATGCCAAGCACAAGCGTATCCACACGGGTATCGGTACCTCGGACGAGCACATTAAGTACAAATTCAACTCCACCCGTGAGGAGATCCTTGAGCGGGCCGTGGCTGCTACGAAGTATGCCAAGCGCTTTGTTGACGATGTGGAGTTCTACTGTGAGGATGCAGGCCGTACGGACAATGAGTATCTGGCACAGGTGGTGGAGGCCGTGATCAAGGCTGGGGCCACGGTGGTGAATATCCCTGATACCACGGGCTACTGCCTGCCACAGGAGTATTTCGAGAAGATCAAGTATCTGAAGGAGCATGTCGACGGTATTGACCGTGCCATCATCTCCACCCATTGCCACAACGACCTGGGTATGGCGACGGCCAACACCTTCAATGGTGTGATGGCTGGTGCCCGTCAGGTGGAGGTGACCATCAACGGTATCGGTGAGCGTGCAGGCAACACCTCGTTGGAGGAGATAGCGATGATCCTGAAGTGTCATAAGGGACTCGGCATTGATACAAACATCAACACCACGAAGATCTATCCCACGTCGAGAATGGTGTCGAGTCTGATGAACATGCCCGTACAGCCGAACAAGGCCATCGTGGGTCGCAACGCCTTTGCCCACTCCTCAGGCATCCATCAGGACGGGGTGCTGAAGAATGTGCATACCTATGAGATCATGGATCCGAAGGATGTGGGTATCGACGACAACTCGATCGTGCTGACAGCCCGTTCTGGTCGTGCAGCATTGAAGCACCGGCTGCATGTGAACGGCGTGGATCTCGAAGAGGAGAAACTGGACAAGGTGTATGAGAAGTTCCTGATTCTGGCAGATCAGAAGAAGGAGGTGAATGATGCCGACGTGCTGATGCTGGCAGGTGCCGATATGGCCGACGCCCACGCCGTGAAACTCGACTTCCTGCAGGTGACCACGGGTAAGGGTGTGAAGAGCGTGGCCTCCATAGGTCTCGACATCAGTGGTCAGAAGTTCGAGGCTGCTGCCAGTGGAAACGGTCCCGTGGATGCAGCCATCAAGGGTCTGAAGAAGATCATCATGAAGCAGATGACGCTGAAGGAGTTCACCATCCAGGCGATCTCTAAAGGGTCCGACGATGTGGGCAAGGTACACATGCAGGTGGAGTACAATGGCTCGCTCTATTACGGCTTCGGTGCCAATACGGACATCGTCACCGCCAGCGTCGAGGCGTATATCGATTGTATTAATAAGTTTAAGAAAGATGAATAGTTTACAGTTTACAGATGATTACTTCTATAGGCTCTATGTGCATGGCTTGCAAGGTAATCAACTGTAAACCGTAAACAAAAAGAAAAAGGTATGAATACATTATTTGATAAGATTTGGGACAGGCACGTGGTGCAACAGGTGAAAGACGGTCCCACACAGTTGTATATCGACAGGTTGTACTGTCATGAGGTGACCTCACCGCAGGCCTTCGACGGGATGCGGAGCAGGGGACTGAAGTGTTTCCGTCCCAAGCAGATCTATTGTATGCCAGACCATAATACCCCCACTCACGATCAGGACAAGCCCATCGATGATCCTGTATCGAAGAAACAGGTGGACACGCTGGCGAAGAATGCCGCCGAGTTCGGACTGACGCACTACGGCATGTTTTCGAAAGACAACGGCATCATCCATGTGGTGGGGCCTGAGAAGGGTCTTTCGTTGCCAGGAATGACCATCGTCTGTGGCGACTCGCACACCTCTACCCATGGTGCGATGGGCGCTGTAGCTTTCGGCATCGGCACGTCAGAGGTGGAGATGGTGATGGCCTCGCAGTGCATCCTCCAGCAGAAACCGAAGTCGATGAGAATCTCCATCAACGGCAAATTGGGGGAGGGTGTGACGGCGAAGGATGTGGCCCTCTATCTGATGGCCCAGTTGACGACCTCGGGAGCCACAGGCTACTTCGTCGAGTATAGTGGCGACGTGGTCAGGGGTATGTCGATGGAAGGTCGTCTGACACTCTGTAACCTCTCTATCGAGATGGGTGCCCGTGGGGGATTCGTTGCCCCTGACGAGACCACCTTTGCGTATCTCAAAGGTCGTGAATATGCTCCGAAGGGTGATGACTGGGAGAAGGCCATTGCCTATTGGAAAACCTTGAAGAGCGGTGATGATGCCGTGTTTGATAAGGAACTGATATTCAAGGCAGAAGATATCGAACCTCGCATCACTTATGGAACTAACCCCGGCATGGGTATCGGTATCACGGAAGCCATCCCTGCAGAGGGTGGAGTAGGCTTTGAGAAGGCTCTCGAGTATATGGGTTTCAAGGCTGGTCAGAAGTTGTTAGGCACGAAGGTGGATTATGTGTTCCTCGGGGCCTGTACGAATGGTCGTATTGAGGATTTCCGCGCCTTTGCCTCTATCGTGAAAGGTAGGAAGAAGGCTCCTGATGTGGTGGCTTGGCTGGTGCCTGGTTCGTGGGCTGTTGACAAGCAGATTCGTGAGGAAGGACTCGACAAGGTGTTGGAGGCTGCTGGCTTTGAGATCCGTCAGCCTGGCTGTTCGGCCTGTCTGGCAATGAACGACGACAAGATTCCCGCAGGGAAGTTGAGCGTCTCTACCTCTAATCGCAACTTCGAGGGGCGTCAGGGACCAGGTGCCCGTACCATCCTAGCCTCACCTCTGACTGTTGCTGCTGTCGCCGTCACTGGTGTCATCACTGATCCGAGAGATTTTTTTCCTAAATTTAAAGAATATGAAACAGAAATTTGACGTTATAACATCGACTTGCGTGCCACTGCCGTTGGAGAATGTGGACACAGACCAGATCATACCCGCCCGCTTCCTGAAGGCCACGACCCGAGAAGAGAGTTTCTTCGGAGATAATCTCTTCCGTGACTGGCGCTACAATAGTGACGGTACCGTGAACAAGGACTTTGTGTTGAACGATCCCCGCTATTCGGGATGTATCCTCGTGGCAGGGAAGAACTTCGGCTCAGGGTCGAGTCGTGAGCATGCCGCCTGGGCCATCGCTGGTTATGGCTTCCGCGTGGTCATCAGTTCATTCTTTGCTGATATCCACAAGAACAACGAACTGAACAACTTCGTGTTGCCCGTGGTGGTCTCGGAGGATTTCCTGTCAGAGTTGTTCCAGAGTATTCAGAATGACCCGAAGACTGAGGTAGAGGTCGACCTGCCGAACCAAATGGTGACGAACAAAGCCACTGGCCGTAGCGAGCACTTCGACATCAATGGCTATAAGAAGCACTGTCTGATGAACGGGCTTGACGACATCGACTTCCTCGTACAGAATCAAGAAAAGACAGAACAATGGGAACAGCAGAACAAGTAAGCAAATACCAGCGCATCCAGCCCTTTGTGGAAATCATGGACTCGACGTTACGCGACGGAGAGCAGACTAGTGGAGTCAGTTTCCTGCCACACGAGAAACTCATCATCGCCCGTATGCTCCTCAACGACCTGAACGTAGACCGTATTGAGGTAGCCTCGGCACGGGTGTCGGAGGGAGAGAAGGAGGCTGTGGGTATGATCTGCCGCTTTGCGGAGAAGATTGACAAACTCGACAGGGTGGAGGTGCTGGGATTCATCGACGGCGGAGAGAGCATCGACTGGATAGACTCCTGTGGCTGTAAGACCGTCAACCTGTTGGCAAAGGGGTCTCTGCGCCATTGTCAGGAGCAGTTGAAGAAAACCCCCGAGGAACATCTCGAGGACATCATCCAGACGGTGAAATACGCCCGTAGCAAGGGCATGAACGTGAACCTCTATCTCGAGGACTGGTCGAACGGCATGAAGGACTCTCCTTTCTATGTCTACGATATGATGGACGCCCTCTGCGACATCGGCATCCGACGGTTCATGCTCCCCGACACCCTCGGCATCATGAACCCCCTGCAGTGTATCGAGTATTTCCGTAAGATGATGAAGCGCTATGCCGATACCCACTTCGACTTCCACGCCCACAACGACTACGACCTCGCTGTCTCAAACTCCCTGGCCGCTGTACTCAGTGGTGCCAAGGGACTTCATGTGACGGTGAACGGTCTGGGAGAACGTTGTGGCAATGCACCGCTGTCGAGTGTGCAGGTGATCCTCAAGGACCAGTTCAATGCCAAGACGAATATCCGCGAGGACAAACTTAACGATATCTCCCGTCTGGTGGAGAGTTACAGCGGTATCGCCGTAGCCCCCAACCAGCCCATCATCGGCGACAATGTGTTCACGCAGGTGGCTGGTGTCCATGCCGACGGTGACAAGAAGAACGGACTCTATCAGAATGCCCTCGTGCCAGAGCGTTTCGGTCGTCGAAGGGAATATGATCTTGGTAAGAACAGTGGCAAGGCGAACATTATCAAGAACCTTGAGGAACTCGGTTTGGAACTGACGCCTGAACAGACGAAGCGCGTCACCCAGCGTATCACCGAACTCGGCGACAAGAAGGAACGTGTGACGCAGGACGACCTGCCCTTCATCGTCAGCGACGTGCTGAAGCACGATGTACAGGAGGATAAGGTGAAACTCGTCAGTTATGTCGTATCTACGGCTTACGGTCTGAAGCCGGGAGCAAACATCAAGGTAGAGATCAATGGTCAGGAATACGAGGCCAGTGCCACGGGCGACGGTCAGTACGACGCCTTTGTGAAGTCGCTGAGGTATATCTACAAGAAATATCTCAACCGCACGTTCCCCATCTTGCAGAACTACGCCGTCACCATCCCCCCAGGTGGTCGTACTGATGCCCTCGTGCAGACGGTCATCACCTGGAACGATAATGGTAAGATCCTGCGCACTCGTGGTCTGGATGCCGACCAGACGGAGGCTGCTATCAAGGCTACATTTAAGATGCTGAACATATATGAAAACGAACAGAGAGATTGTTTGTAGTTTACTGTTTACAGTTTACGGTTTACAGT
The DNA here is from genome assembly GCA_900319715.1 of uncultured Prevotella sp. Lineage (GTDB taxonomy): Bacteria > Bacteroidota > Bacteroidia > Bacteroidales > Bacteroidaceae > Prevotella. Next base: position 12,914 of record ONPM01000008.1, on the reverse strand, counting down.
TTACAGTTTACAGATGATTACACTTTACAGATTATAGTTTATAGTTTAGAGTTTATGAAATTGAAGATTGCGATTTTAGAGGGCGACGGTATCGGCCCTGAGATTATGAAACAAGGTGTGGCTGTGCTCGACGCGATAGCCCAGAAGTGCGGACACCAGTTTGAATATGAGCATGCCATCTGTGGTGCCCATGCCATCGAAGAGGTGGGCGACCCTTATCCTGATGCAACCCACGAGGTGTGTATGCGTGCTGACGCCGTGCTCTTTGCCGCTGTTGGCTCGTTGAAGTTCGACAATGATCCTACGGCCAAGGTGCGCCCAGAGACGGGTCTGCTGGCTATGCGTAAGAAACTCGGACTCTTCGCCAACGTGCGTCCTGTGGCCACCTTCGACTGTTTGTTGCATAAGTCGCCCCTGAAAGAGGAACTGTTACGCGGTGCCGATTTCGTGGTGATTCGTGAACTGACGGGTGGTATGTACTTCGGAGAGAAGTATCAGGACAACGACAAGGCCTACGACACCGACATCTACACCCGTCCTGAGATTGAGCGTATCCTGAAGGTGGCCTTCGAGATGGCCATGACCCGTCGTAAGCACCTCACCGTTGTCGACAAGGCCAATGTGCTGGCCTCCTCACGCTTGTGGCGACAGATTGCCCAGGAGATGGAGCCACAGTATCCTGAGGTGAAGACCGACTACATGTTTATCGACAATGCCTCGATGCGTGTGCTGACGGAACCCCGTTTCTTTGATGTCATCGTAACTGAAAACACCTTCGGCGACATTCTCACCGACGAGACCTCGTGCATTACGGGTTCGATGGGTCTCCAGCCGTCGTCGTCGTTGGGTGAGCACACGCCGTTGTTCGAGCCTGTCCATGGCTCCTGGCCACAGGCTGCTGGCCAGAACATTGCCAACCCGTTGGCACAGATTCTCTCTGCCGCCATGCTCTTAGAGCACTTCGGACTGAACAAGGAAGGATCCCTCGTCCGTGAGGCTGTGAATGCTTCGCTCGATGCCAATGTCCGTACCCCGGATATTCAGGTCGAAGGTGGCGCCCACTATGGTACCCGCGAGGTAGGAGAGTGGATTGTCAATTATATCCTCAAGAAATAATCTTCATGAGATACTTCCTATTTGTTCTCTTCTATTTGTCTGTCATTACGGCTGTGGCGCAGTCGCGTCAGGAGTGGCGTGACTCCCTGGAGACCCTCAGCGCAAGCCTCAAGCAGGATCCCGACAACATCGACCTCCGTCTGCGCAAGGCGGAGGCCGATATCCAGTTGGAGCGCTGGGACTATGCCTTGGCCGAGTATGGTCGTATCCTGCGGACTGATGAGAAGAATCTTGCAGCCTTGTATTTCCGTGCCTATGTGCATGAACGGCAGAAGCACTACGATCTGGCGCGTGTCGACTACGAGTCATTCCTCGCCATCCAGCCCCTGCATCTTGAAGCCCGTTTGGGACTGGCCCATATCCTGCAGAAGATGGGTCGGCGGTCAGATGCGATGGATGTGCTGAACCAAATCGTGCAGATGTTTCCTGACAGTGCCGATGCTTATGCCGCTCGGGCTGCTTTCGAGACGAAGTATCTGCAGTACGAACTGGCACTCTACGACTGGAACGAGGCTATCCGTCTGCGCCCCGACAACGAGGGGTTCGTCATCTCAAAAGTCGACCTGCTGATACGTCTCAAGCGCAAGAAAGAAGCCCGTGAGGCGCTTGATGCCCTCGTCTCGAAGGGTACACCCCGCGGTATGCTGAAGGAGTGGTACGACCGTGCGAGATAATAAACCTCACATGGAGGATGTCTTCTTTTGAGATTTGTAGAGACAGATAAGAAATTTGCCCGAATCTTTGGTGGTTCGGGCATTTTTATTTACCTTTGCCCCCTGAAAAAGAGAGAAAAAGATGAAAATTGGTGATCAAGTAAGGTTCCTGAATGAGATAGGAGGGGGTCGTGTGGCCGGATTCCAGGGGAAGAACATCGTGCTCGTAGAGGACGCGGATGGCTTCCAAGTGCCCATGCTGATGACGGAAGTCGTGGTGGTGGGCGAAGAAGACTATGGGACCAAGCATCTGATAGAGGTGAGAGGTGACAGGAAAGAAGAGATAGAAATCCGAGACAAGCAGTCAGGTCAGGAGGCTGTTCAGACTGACTCTGAGCCTGAGAATAAGCCCGTCACCTTCAAGGCGAAGCCCGTGGAGCGGAGAGGTGGCGACCGTCTGAGCGCCTATCTCGCCTTCGTGCCGATGGATATGAAGGAACTCACACAGACCCGCTTTGAGAGTTACCTCATCAACGACTCCAACTACTACATGCGCTATGTCTTTATGACAGGCGAGAACAATGCCTGGACGGTGCGCGCAGAGGGTGAGTTGGAGCCTAATACCAAGGAATATATCGAGGAGTTCGGACGTGAGGACCTGAATGGGCTGGAGCATTGCTGCGTGCAACTCATCGCCTACAAGCGCGAAAAGCCGTTTATGCTGAAACCCGCTGTGAATGCCCAGGTGAACGTGGATACAGTGAAGTTCTACAAACTCCATGCCTTCCGCGAGAACGACTTCTTCGAACAGCCTGCGCTGATCTATACGATTATTGAAAACGACGTACAAAAGATAAAGGTATGAAATACGGATTTGTAAAGGTGGCTTCTGCCGTGCCTGCGGTGAAAGTGGCCGACGTAGAGTACAACGTACAACAGATTGAGAGTCTGATTGCCCAGGCCGAGGGGCGGGGCGTGGAGATTATGGTATTGCCGGAACTGTGTCTGACGGGGTACTCCTGTCAGGATCTGTTTAAGCAACAGGCGCTGATCGACCGTGCCGAACAGGGCGTGATGGTGTTGCTCGACTTCACCCGTAAACTCGACATTATAACGGTGTTAGGTCTGCCCGTGGTGATCAACGGCCTGCTCTACAACTGTGCCGCTGTCATTCAGAGCGGTTCATTGCTTGGCATCGTGCCAAAGACCTACCTGCCCAACTACGGCGAGTTCTACGAGAAACGATGGTTTGCCTCTGCACAGGATCTGATTCCGACGGATATCTACTTTGCAGGTAGTCCTGTCCACGTTACGCCAGAGCCACAGATATTCATGACTACAGGCGGCGTGAAGTTCGGCGCGGAGATCTGCGAGGATGTCTGGGCTCCCATTCCTCCCAGCAATAACCTGGCGCTGGCGGGTGCCGACATCATCCTGAACCTCTCGGCCAGCGATGAACTGATAGGCAAGCACACTTATCTGAAGTCGCTGCTCGCCCAGCAGAGTGCCCGAACCATCAGCGGCTATGTCTATGCCAGTTGTGGCTTCGGCGAGTCGTCTCAGGATGTCGTCTATGGTGGCAATGCCATGATCTTCGAGAATGGCCATCTGATCTTGGAGGGCTCGCGGTTCTCGTTCCAGCCTCAGTTACAGGTGAGTCAGATCGACGTGGAGAAACTGCGTGCTGAGCGCAGGGTGAACACCACCTTTATCAATGCCCAGCGACATGCTCATGCCCATGAGATCATGTGCAAGGTCGTGGCTCCGAAAGAGTTCGAACTGCTACGAGAAATCGATCCCCATCCGTTTATCCCCAAGAGTGACAATATGGCCGACAGTTGTGAGGAGATCCTGAATATCCAGGTGGCAGGCCTCGCCAAACGGCTCTATCATATCAACGCCCAGAAGGCAGTCATTGGCATCAGCGGAGGCCTGGACTCTACGTTGGCTTTGCTCGTGACCGTGAAGGCTTTCGACAAACTCGGCCTTGACCGTAAGGGCATCATCGGCATCACGATGCCAGGCTTCGGTACGACAGACCGCACGCATAACAATGCCGTGAAGTTGATGCAGACCCTTGGCGTGACCATCCGTGAGATCAGCATCGCCAAGGCTGTCACCCAGCACTTTGAGGATATCGGACACAGTAAGAACCAGCACGATACGACCTATGAGAATTCACAGGCCCGCGAACGTACGCAGATCCTGATGGATGTGGCCAACAAGGAGAATGCCATTGTCGTGGGTACTGGTGATCTCTCGGAACTCGCTCTGGGATGGGCGACCTATAACGGCGACCACATGTCGATGTACGGTGTGAATGCGGGTGTTCCGAAGACGCTCATCCGTCATCTGGTGACTTATGTCGCTGGTGAGATGGCTACAGACACACTGCTTGACATTGTGGATACCCCCATCTCGCCCGAGTTGATACCTGCTGACGAGAACGGTCAGATCAAGCAGAAGACAGAAGATCTCGTGGGACCGTATGAACTGCACGATTTCTTCATCTACTACTTCCTGCGCTATGGCTTCTCGCCGTCGAAAATCTTCATGTTGGCGAAGAAGGCCTTCTGCGAGCCGTCGCCTGTGGAAGGCAGGGGACCGTTGTATGAAGAAGCGACTGTGAAGAAATGGCTCACGGTGTTCTGCCGTCGTTTCTTCACCCAGCAGTTCAAGCGCAGTTGTATGCCTGACGGTCCGAAGGTGGGTAGTGTGAGTCTCTCGCCACGTGGCGACTGGCGCATGCCGAGCGACGCCTCGTTTACCCTTTGGATCAAGGAGTGCGAAGGTCTCTAGGTAATATTTTCTCCCCCTAAGTTAGGGGGAGTCAGAGGGGGTCTGAACAAGCGCTGATTCTGAGGCAGATATTGAGGCTGTTCAGACCACCCCTGCCCCCTCCTAATAGGAGGGGAAATGAGTTAGTTAAACGCTAACTCGTTTTTGTTTTCTTTCAGTGTGATGTGGATGATGGAGCCTGAAGGCAGGTTACCGTTCACGATCAGGTCGCTGATGCCATCTTCGATATAGTTCTGTATCGCCCGCTTTAAAGGACGGGCACCGAATTGCACATCATAGCCCTTCGTGGCGACAAACTCCTTAGCTTCGTCAGACAGGTCGATCTTATAGCCCACCTGCTCGATGCGCTGATAGAGGCCCTTCAGTTCCACATCGATGATGCGCTTGATGGCATCCAGGTCGAGTTGGTCGAAGGTGATGATTTCATCGAGACGGTTCAGGAATTCGGGCGAGAACTGCTTCGAGAGTGCCTTCTGCACGATATCGCGGGCATATTGCTTGTCTTGTTCGTTGATAGCGAGCCCCGTACTGCCAGAGGCACTGAAGCCTACACCGCGTCCGAAGTCCTTCAACTGTCGCGTTCCGGCATTCGATGTCATGATGATCACCGTGTTGCGGAAGTCCACGAAACGGCCGTTACCATCCGTCAGACGTCCTTCGTCGAGCACCTGCAGCAACAGGTTGAACACGTTGCCGTGGGCTTTCTCGATCTCGTCGAGCAGCACGATAGAGTAGGGGTGACGGCGCACACGCTCTGTCAACTGTCCGCCTTCCTCATAACCCACGTATCCCGGAGGTGCACCAATCAGTCTGGAGGTGTTGAAACTCTCTGTATATTCGCTCATGTCGATACGGATGAGGGCGTCGGCACTGCCGAACATGAACTCTGCCAGTTTCTTGGCCAGATAGGTCTTGCCCACGCCAGTAGGTCCGAGGAACATGAACACGCCGATGGGATGGTTCGGATCCTTCAGTCCGACCCGATTGCGCTGGATGGCCTTCACCATCTTGTCGATGGCAGCATCCTGGGCAATGACGGCATTCTTCAGTTCCTGAGCCATGCCTTTCAGCCTGATGCCCTCCTGTTCGGCCATCCGCTGGACGGGAACACCAGTCATCATCGACACCACTTCGGCCACCTGCTCGGCATCGACCACCTGGCGCTCTTCTCCCTCGCCGGAACTCCAACGCTCGTTGAGCAACTTCAGTTCTGTCTCCAGCACGGTCTGACGGTCTCGATAGCCTGCCGCCAGTTCGAAGTTCTGGTTCTTCACAGCCAACTGCTTCTTCTCCTTGATGCTGGCGATCTCCTTTTCCTTTTCAGCAATCTCTGGTGGTATCTGAGCGTTGCCCAGATGGACGCGTGATCCTGTCTCGTCGAGGGCATCGATGGCCTTGTCAGGCATGAAGCGGTCTGTCACATAGCGGTCTGTCAATTTGACACATGCCATGAGGGCCTCATCCGTATAGGCCACGTGGTGATGATGCTCATAGCGGTCCTTGATGTTCCGCAGGATCTGCAGCGTCTCATCGCTGGTGGTGGGCTCTACCTGCACCTTCTGGAAGCGGCGCTCCAGGGCTCCGTCTTTCTCGATGGAGTTGCGGTACTCGTCGAGTGTCGTGGCGCCGATACACTGGATGGTGCCTCGCGCCAGTGCGGGTTTCATGATGTTGGCAGCATCCATCGACCCGGGTGTACTGCCAGCGCCGATGATGGTGTGGATCTCGTCGATGAACACAATCACGTCGGGATTGGCCTCCAGTTCCTTCATGAGCGCCTTCAGTCGTTCCTCAAACTGTCCGCGATACTTCGTACCGGCCACCACCCCCGTCATGTCGAGGGTATAGATGCGCTTGCCGAAGAGCATGGGCGAGGTGTGGTGAGTGGTGATGAGTTGTGCCAGTCCTTCTACGATGGCACTCTTCCCCACACCGGGCTCACCGATGAGGATGGGATTGTTCTTCTTCCTGCGGCCCAGTATCTCGATGATGCGCTGGATCTCACGTTCACGTCCCACACAGGGATCCAGCCGTCCCTCAGCGGCCGCCAGTGTGAGGTCTGTGCCGAAGGTGTCGAGCACAGGCGTCTTCGAGGCCTGCTTCTTCTGTGCCGTCGTGGCCGTGTTGGATGTGTGTGAGTTACTGGTGTTGCCTGATTCGTTCTCTTCAAACTCCTCCTCTTCTTCGTCAGGCAGGCCGATGCCATTGGTGACGCCGTTATTCTTTGGCGCATAGAGCATGGCCATTGCGTCTTCGTAGTTCATGTTGTTCAGTTCTAATACTTGTTTGGCACCGTTGTTGACGGCATCGTGGAGGATGGCCAGCAACAGGTGTTGTTCGTCTACTTTTGTGGATCGTTGGATACGGGCCTCCAACACGGCCAGTTTCAGAATATTGCTCGCATTCTCGTTGAGCACCAGTTCGGTGGTATGGATGGGCATGCCTATCTCGTCCTGACGCACCCGCTGTTCCAGTTCGGTCTTGACAGACTGCAGATTCAGGTTCAGCCGCCGGAACAGTTCTACCACCGGCCCCTGCTGACTGCGAAGCATGCCCAGGAGCAGATGCTCGGGCCCTACGCTTCGGCTGGCCAGCCTGGCGGCCTCCTCACGGGAGAAAGCGAGAATTTCTGAGACTTTCGGCGAAAATTGACTCGTCATTATATTTACGATTTACGAATTTACGATTTACTATTACCTATTTACGATATACGATTTACCTGTTTACGATATGCGATTTTACGCTATTCTGTTGCAAAGTTACAACATTTTCTGCAAACATCGTGCCATAAATACAAAAAAAGTTTCCGCTAAAATAGCTTAAATGTTTGGTGGGAACAAAAAAAATGCCTACCTTTGCACGGTTAAAAACGCGTCAGCGGGCTTAAAAAGTGCCTTAAACGCAAAATTATACTTTTTTTATGGATCAAACATTTGATAACGACAGAATCATTAGAATCAACATTGAGGAGGAAATGAAGTCCAGTTACATTGACTACTCCATGTCAGTCATTGTGGCACGTGCCCTTCCCGATGTACGCGACGGATTCAAACCCGTACACCGCCGAATCCTGTTCGGTATGATGAACATCAACAACGTCTCTACCCAACCTTATAAGAAATGCGCGCGCGTCGTAGGTGAGGTGCTTGGTAAGTATCACCCCCACGGCGACTCGTCAGTCTATGGAGCCCTCGTCCGTATGGCCCAGGACTGGAACATGCGCTACACGCTCGTCGACGGTCAGGGTAACTTCGGCTCCGTCGATGGCGACTCGCCTGCCGCCATGCGATACACCGAGTGCCGACTCTCGAAGATGGGTGAGCACATCATGGACGACCTCGACAAGGAGACCGTCGACATGGCTCCCAACTTCGACGACTCTCTGCAGGAGCCTACCGTCATGCCGACGAAGATACCCAACCTGCTCGTCAATGGCGGTAATGGTATTGCCGTAGGTATGGCCACGAACATGCCCACCCACAACCTGGGCGAGGTGATCGACGGCTGCTGTGCCTATATCGACAACCCCGACATCGATACCGACGGACTGATGCAGTATATCCCGGGCCCCGACTTCCCGACGGGAGCCTATATCTATGGCCTGCAGGGAGTGCGCGAAGCCTACGAGACGGGCCGCGGCCGTATCGTGATGCGAGCCAAGGCCGAGATCGAGAGTGGTGAGACCCACGACAAGATCGTCGTTACCGAGATTCCCTACGGTGTCAACAAGGCCGACCTCGTGGCCTATATCGCCGACCTGGCCAACCAGCATAAAATCGAGGGCGTGGCCAATGTCAACGATGAGTCAGGCCGTCAGGGCATGCGTATCGTCGTCGACTGCAAGCGCGATGCCAACGCGAATGTCTTGTTGAACAAACTCTTCAAGATGACCGCCCTACAGAGTTCATTCTCAGTGAATAACATCGCGCTGGTGAAAGGCCGTCCGCGCCTGCTGACTCTCAAGGAGTGCGTCAAGTACTTCGTCGAGCACCGCCACGATGTCACCATCCGCCGCACACAGTACGACCTGCGCAAGGCTCAGGAGCGTGCACACATCCTCGAGGGATTGATCATCGCCGTGAACAATATCGACGAGGTGGTGCGCATCATCCGCAACAGCCAGACGCCCTCCGACGCCCAGCGCAACCTCGAACAGCGCTTCAATCTCGACGAACTCCAGTCGAAGGCTATCGTCGATATGCGCCTCAGCCAACTCACAGGCCTGCGTGTCGACCAACTCCACCAGGAGTTCGACGACCTGCAGAAACTCATTGCCGACCTGCAGGAGATCCTCGACAACCCTGAGCGCTGCAAGCAGGTGATGAAGGACGACCTGCTCGAGGTGAAGGAGAAGTACGGCGACGAGCGCCGCACGGAGATCATCCCCTTCGACCACGAGTTCAATGCCGAGGACTTCTATCCCGACGATCCCGTCGTCATCACCATCAGCCACATGGGCTACATCAAGCGCACACCGCTGGCCGACTTCCATGAGCAAGGCCGTGGAGGCGTGGGAACGAAGGCTGCCCGTCACCGCGACAACGACTTCACAGAGTATATCTATCCCGCCACGATGCACAACACGCTGCTCTTCTTCACACAGAAGGGACGCTGCTACTGGCAGAAGTGCTACGAGATCCCCGAGGGCGACAAGAACTCGAAGGGCCGTGCCATCCAGAACATGCTCAACATCGATCCCGACGACTCGATCAACGCCGTGCTGCGCATCAAGAACTTCAACGACGAGGAGTTCCTGAAGACCCACTACGTGGTGTTCGCCACCAAGCAGGGTATCATCAAGAAGACCCGTCTCGACGCCTATAAGAATGTACGCGCCGCAGGTGTCATCGCCATCAACATCAACGAGGGCGACGAGGTGGTGGGCGTTCGTCTGACCAACGGCCACAACGAACTGCTGCTCGCCAACCGCAATGGCCGTGCCGTGCGCTTCGACGAGAACGATGTCCGCACCATGGGCCGCGTCTCTACCGGTGTCATCGGCATGCGACTCGACGGTGGCGACGATGAGGTCGTGGGCATGGTCTGCGTCAACGACCCGAACGTGGAGACCATCATGGTCGTCTCAGAGAACGGCTACGGCAAGCGCTCCGAGGTGGAGGACTACCGTAAGACCGCCCGTGGCGCCAAGGGTGTGAAGACCCTCGCCATCACCGAGAAGACAGGCCGTCTGGTAGCCATCAAGGTGGTCACCGACGAGAATGACCTGATGATCATCAACAAGTCGGGCATCCTCATCCGCCTGAAGGTCGCCGACGTGCGCGTCATGGGCCGTGCCACACAGGGCGTGCGCCTCATCAACCTCGCCAAGAAGAACGATGTGATCGCCAGCGTCTGCAAGGTGCAGCACTCCGAGGATCCCGAGGAAGAGTTCGAGGAGGCTGAGGTGCTCAACGAGGAATTGCCTGCCGACATCACGGTCGAGACCCCCGAGACAGACCAGGCTCCCGAGACTGACGAGACCCCTCAGGAATAAGCCGACTATCAAGAATCATAAATCAAAATAAGTAAATTTACATTAACTAATTAATTTCGCTTATGAAAAAACTAATGATGATGGCAATGATGGTTGTAGCCAGCGCTACAGCCTTTGCCGGTGACAGTGACGCCTTCAAGGCGTTTAAGAAGTCGTTCAAGGGCCTTGGCTACGCAGAGGCTGAAGCACTTGTCAAAAGTTCTATCGACCAGTTCGCCAACGCTCAGGAGAAGGCTGCTGCCTACAACATGCTCGTCGACCTGGCCTACGATGCCTTCAACAAGCAGAGCACCATTGAGACCGAGAACCAACTGGCCAAGCAGATGGGCCAGCAGGAGAAGCCCATCGACAAGGAGTTGATGGCAGAGTCGGCTTACAATGCCATCTGCAATGCCATCACCTGCGACCAGTTCGACCAGCAGCCCAACGAGAAGGGCAAGGTAGCCCCGAAGTTCGCTGAGAAGAACGCCCAGCGCCTCTGGATGGGTCCCCGCAACTCCCTCGTCAATGCCGGACAGGAGGCAGTACAGGCCAAGGACAACGCCAAGGCCCGCAAGTACTGGGAACTCTTTGCCGAGAGCGATGAGGCACCCCTCTTCGCAGCCTGCGACCGCGGACCCCAGAAGCCTTTCTTCGGACAGGTGGCACGCTTCGCTGCCGTCTTCGCCTATCAGGACAAGGATATGGACAAGGCCCTCAAACTCTGCGACATCGCCATGAAGGATCCTGAGGAGTACGAAGGCTGCCTGAACCTCAAACTCGAAATCCTCGGCAACGACCTGAAGACCAAGGAAGACTCCGTGAAGTTCATCGGCCAGTTGCGCGACATCTATGCCGAGCACAAGACCGACGGCGTGATGGAGAAACTCTTCAACATGCTCTCCGCCACTGGCGACCAGGCTGGTGCCGACAAGATCCTCGACGACGCCCTGGCTGAGAATCCCAACAACTTCGTGGCTCTGGCCGACAAGGGCCTGGGCATGCTCAACAGCAACCCCGCCGAGGCTGCCAAGTACCTGAAGAAGGCCGCTGAGGTCAAGAGCGACAATGCCGCCATCCAGACCTACGCCGGCACCGCCCTCAGCGTACAGGCTCAGAACACCGAGGATCCCGCACAGAAGAAGGCCCTCTACAAGGAAGCCATCGGCTACTACGACAAGGCCAAGGAACTCGATCCCGACCGTCTGAACAGCAACTGGGGCTACAACCGCTACAACGCCTACTACAACTACTACGGCGATGATGCTCCCGAGACCAAGCAGGCCGAGGCTGACTCAAAGTAAATGGTAAGATGTAAGTTGTAAGTATGTAAGTTGTAAGTGCTACCAACCCTATAGTCGCCCGCTTCCTATCTCAGGAGGCGGGCGATTCTCATTTTCAGATGGACGACCGCATCTTCTGGTAGATTCCCTTGTCAATGCGTTTCACGATGTTGTCCTTAACCAGTCGCGACATGATGACGTCGGCAGTACCCTTGATGCATTCATAATGCCGCATCACATCCTCGCGGGTGAAGGTTTCCGGCAACATGCCGTAGGCAATACTCGTCTTCTGGTAGTGTCTCTTCTCCCTGGTCGGGTCGCTGTCCATATTGTCATAGTAATGCCGGGCATACTCCCCGAAGAAAAAGTGCTGGCAGCGGTACTGGATTTCAAGCACCAGATCGCAGAGCCCCAGGTCGGTCTCGTCGATGGTGAAGGTCTTGCTCTCCTGCCATTCGTCCCAGTGGCGCATCAGTATGTAGGGAGCAGCGATGCCGATGCCGTAATAGCCGACGCGTTTCAGCAGCAGTTTGTCGGCCTTGTCGTCATTGATCTTGGCGATGGCCAGGCGGTCGCGGGTCCACTCCCAGATCTCGTCTACCAGCGGGTCTAACGGCAGCAGCCCCGACACCTTATCCAGTCGGAACGCCCATTCCTTCAGCCGCTCGTTGGCTGCCCTGTTTACCGTAGCCTGATGACGTGCCATCATCTCGAATTCATCGTCGGGCAGTTCGATCACCGCCAGGCGGGTGGAGAGTCCCGACCCGAAGTTACGCTCTGTCACCTTCCGGTGGAGGGATAGGGGAGTGCCGGTATAGATGAAGTTCCAATACACGTCGAACGGGCCGTTCACAGAGTCCACATTCTTATACTGCTGGTTGTCCTCCTCGTTGTGGAATGCCTTCAGTTCCATCGTCGACTTGTCGATCCACTGACCGCCCTTCTGGGCTGCCGTCGAAGAGTCCAGTTCCGCGTCGAAGGTGAGCATATGCAGGTGCATGGGCTTGTCGCCGACCATCTCCACGGCCTTGTTCATGTCCTCGATAAACACGCCGTTGGCCGTTCGCGTGCCGTGAATCCTGATGATCACGTCGGGCTGCTGAAGGGCTTCTTTCTTCTGTTCTTTCGACGAGGTGCCTCGGCCACCTTGTCGGAATAGATGATCGGTGCCGCAATCAGTTTGTAGAGCCTGCCGACGAACGACTTTCCGCTGCCCGGGTCGCCGATGATGAAGATGCTGTAGTTCAGTCTGCGTTCCTCCTCCGGACGGTGGTAGTAATAGTACCAGGTTCTGGTCATCAGCGTGCCGAAGAGGGCCGCGCTGGAGAAGAGGGCGGCGGGATAGCCATTCCGTTTCAGTCCGACACACGCCTCCCTCAGACAGGGGTATTCATCAAACAGCGCCTCAATCTCCTGCCCCCACTCATCGTACAGGGTAGCCATTTCCCCTCCTGAGTCAGGAGGGGTGCCCGTCAGGGCGGGGTGGTCTGAACCAGCGCACGTCTGGCCCGCGTTCAGACCCCCTCCGGCTCCCCCTGACTCAGGGGGAGAACTGAGCGCCCCCAGTTCTTCCAAGGCTGTTTGAAGTGC
>ONPM01000062.1 GCA_900319715.1 uncultured Prevotella sp. | reverse complement strand
CGCCTTCAACATGTCTGTCAGGCTGATATAGTCATCTTCATTCTGCTTTATGACCGTTATCTGCGTATTCTGTACTGTTATCTTTGCCATATTGTCTGCCGTATTACAAACTTTGCGCTGCAAAGTTACTGAATTTTCATCAAAGTAGAGCAGGAATGACAGACTTTAACATGGAGCTGTGCCCCATTTTCTCTTGGTAGCCGTGGGGTACTTGAGTCATAGCAGCCGTAATACCCAAGCACCTCTATGACCCTGTCCCCTCTATGACTAACGGTTATTTCGGAAATACAAAATCAACCTTTTGGACGTTTGGTCCATAGATAGTCTTAAAATCGTTCTTCATTGAGATGATGTGGTAGTTGGCTTCGCGCCATTTAGCCTCACGCTTGGCAGCCTCGGCGAGATTGGCATGGTCGCGGGCATCATCATCAGCCACAAGCATGAAGGCGGCAGTGCGGTACCGATTGTTACTCAGGCAGTAATTGTGCATGGCTGCATCACCACTACTGTTACCGAACGACAGCACAGGCACCTTTCCGATCTCTTTGCTAATCTGCAACACTTTGTTGTTCTTCTCGTCCTTAAGGATAAACTCGTCAGAGCGGATGATTTTTTCATCCTTGTCCATCGTATAATCGAGAGGATTCGCATCACCCTGCTTGCTGGAGCAGAGCCCATAGTCGGTACCTATCACATGGTTTGCATCGAAACCGACGGCGGTGGCCAGTGCCCTGACAATGTATCTGTCGGAACCTGACACAACATAGTACGTAAACCCGTGATCCTTCAGATAATTGATAATCTCCAGCATAGGCTTATAAGTGCCTTGGCCAAAGGTCATTCCCTTGAATCCGTTGGCAGGTTTTTCTGCAAAAGCCTTGACGTATGCATCAAACTCGGCCAGCGTCATACCAGAATAGGCCTTTGCTGCCGCACGACCATGCTTTAGATTGAAATGATCTGGCAGTGGCTTTCCATTCCTCACAAAGTCTCTGATTTCCTGTGCCGTCTGGCGTACGTCCTCAGGTGCCTTGTCACGATAGGCGGGATCGTCGAGTACACGGTATTCCAGCAAGTTATACTCAAAATAGGTCGGAAAGAGTTCTCCGACGAATGTACCGTCCATGTCAAAGGTGGCGATACGGTCTTCCGCCTTAATGAAGTTGGGCGACTTCGGGTTGGTAACATCATCCACATAATCCTTCAGGGCCGACAGCGCTGTGCACTCGTTCCATTGCGAAAAATATGTATTTGACACTAAGGGATCAGTAACATGCTTGCTACAACTGGTCAATACTATAACCAATGTCAGAGATACAAATAAACAATACTTTTTCATGTCAAATAACAGTTTTGTTAGTAAATGTGATTTGGAATACGAGTGCAAAGTTAGTCATTTTTTTCGAATATTCATCAAAATAGCCTTTTTTTTGAGACAGGCGCCTGGGTCATCACGATTATTGATTGAGGTCACCCTTCCTAATTTACGAGGGGAAGCAGCGGCGGAACTCAGCACAGGTGATGGCAGTGGCAATGGCCACGTTGAGGCTCTCGGCAGTGTCGTCTGTGCGGTAACTGGGAATGAGAAGGCGATGGTTCACTCTGGAGCGTATTTCCGGAGAGATGCCATTGCCTTCGTTGCCCATGATGATGAGCCCGTGAGGGGTGAGGGTCTGGGCGTAGATGTTCTCTCCGTCGAGCAGGGTGCCATAGATGGGGAAGCCCTCTGGCAGGGTGTCGATGAACTGTATCAGATTAGTATATATAATGTTCACGCGCGCAATGCTGCCCATCGTGGCTTGTACCACCTTCGGATTCCAGGCATCGACAGTGTCTTCACTGCAGATGATGTGGTCTATGCCAAACCAGTCGGCTATGCGGATGATGGTGCCCAGGTTGCCTGGGTCTTGGATGCCGTCGAGGGAAAGGAGGAGTGATTTTTTCGAGGAAGGAGGAAGGAGAAAGGAGGAAGGAGATATGTCTGAAGGCAGAGATGATGATGATATAGTCAGAGATGAGGATGACGGCAGGGGGAAGAGGGCCAGGACCTGCTGGGGGTGCTGAAGGAAACTGATGCGGCGGAGTTCATCGGGGGTTACCTCCTGGATGAGAGGGGCAGAGGACTGACAGGAAGACTGATGCCCGGCCAGCCACTCGGGGGTGGCAAAGATGGAGTGGGGACGGTAGTGGGTGAGGAGGTCGCCAACAACCTTGGTCCCCTCTGCTACGAAGAGACCCTCACGGCGACGGAACTTCTTCTGTTCCAGTTGGCGGATGAACTTGATCTGGTTTTTGGTGATAGACACGGGGCTTGATTTGATGAGTCAGAGTATTCGGATTGGCCGGAGTATTCGGAATTTTCTGTGCAAAGATACTAAATAATTCATAATTCATCATGCATAATTCAAATATTTTTGTAATTTTGCAGAAGATTATCAAGACCGAGTGATGAAAATACCCTTGTCGAGGCAGTGTCTGGCGATGGTCACGGGAGCGTTGCTTCTGTGTGGCTGCTCTGCTACACGCCATCTGCCAGAGGGCAGTTACATGCTCAACAAGGTGCGCGTGGTGGCCGACTCAGACTATCATGACATCGACGCCCTGGCCATGAAGGAATACGTGAGGCAGAAGGGCAACACCCGCTGGCTGTCGAGCGTGAAGGTGCCCCTGGGCATCTATTCGATGGCAGGCAGGGACAGTTCGTGGGTGAACCGTGCCCTGAGGTCGATGGGAGAGGCCCCGGTGGTGTTCGACACCCTGCTGGCCCGACAGAGTTGTGAGGACCTGAAACTGGCGCTTGAGAACAAGGGCTATCTGGATGCAGAGGTGTCGCTCTATGTGGACTACAAGAAGCGGAAGTGCAATGCCATCTATCTGCTCCGTCCAGGCAGGGCCTACAGGATCAGGCAGTATGAGACCGACATCCAGGACTCTGTGATCAGTCGGATGCTGGACCATCGCAGCAGCACCCTCTATGCCGGCAAGCAGTTCAGTGCCGATGCCCTGAACGGAGAGCGCAACGACATCACGGCCTATCTTCAGGATCATGGCTACTTCAGGTTCCACAAGGAGTATATCACCTATCGGGCCCGTCGGCATCAGAAGGAGAAGGAGGTCGACGTGAGCCTCATCCTGCATCCCTACTATCACTCGGCCAACGACAGCAGTTCGCTCCACCCCCAGTATCATATCCGCGACGTGAGTTTCCAGAGTGGCATGACTGACTCCGTGATCCATCTGCGCCGTCATGTATTGGAGGAGAACACCTTCATCGAGGCAGGCCAGCCTTACTCCACCTCGGCACTCCGCAAGACCTACAACCACTTTGGCAGGCTCAGCGCGGTGAAGTTCACCAATATCAGTTATGAGACAGTGGCCGACACGACGCTGCTGGATGCGAAGGTGCTGGTGCAGACCAACAAGCCCTCGACACTCAGTTTCCAGCCCGAGGGCACTAACACTGCGGGAGACCTGGGGGCAGCCGTCTCGCTGACCTATCAGAACCGCAACCTGTTCCGCGGGTCAGAGTTGTTCAGCGTGCAGTTGCGTGGGGCCTATGAGGCCATCCGGGGCCTCGAGGGGTACAGCAATCAGGACTACTTCGAGTACAGTGTGGAGAGCCGCCTGTCATTTCCCCGTTTCATCGTCCCCTTCCTGAAGCCCACCTTCCGCAGGAGCATCATCGCCACCAGCGAGGTGTCGCTGCTCTATGACTCCCAGGACCGTCCAGAGTTCCATCGCCGGGTGCTCTCAGCAGGCTGGCACTACCAGTGGAAGCAGGAGAACAGTTACAGGAACTACCGCCTGGACCTGATCGACCTGAACTATGTGTTCATGCCCTGGATCAGCCAGACCTTCCGCGACGAGTATCTGTCGGACAACACCAACTCGAATGCCATCCTGAAGTACAACTACGAGGATCTGTTCATCATGAAGATCGGCTTCGGGTTTGCCTATAACAACGGGCGTACGGCAGTGAAGACCAATGTGGAGACAGCGGGCAATCTGCTCGACCTGTATGCCCACACCTTCAACACCTCGAAGAACAGCCTGGGGCAGAACATGACCTTCAACATAGCCTATGCCCAGTATGCGAAATTTGACATCGACTTCATCCACCGTCTGTATGAGTGGGATAACAGCCAGTTGGTGTTCCATACAGGCTTTGGCATCGCCTATCCCTATGGCAACAGTGAGGTGCTGCCCTTTGAGAAGCGCTACTTTGCCGGAGGAGCCAACAGCGTGAGAGGCTGGAGTGTGCGCAGCCTGGGGCCCGGCAGTTATAAGGACAAGGACGGGAAGATCAACTTCATCACCCAGACGGGAGACATGAAACTCGACGTGAACCTGGAGTATCGCTCCCATCTGTTCTGGAAGTTCTCCTGGGCCATGTTTGTCGACGCAGGCAATATCTGGACCCTTCGCGACTATAAGGACCAGCCTGGGGGACAGTTCAGGTTCTCCCGTCTGCTCGACGATCTGGCAGTGGGCTATGGCATGGGCCTGCGTCTGAACTTTGACTACTTCATCCTGCGCTTCGACCTGGGCATGAAGGCCGTGAACCCAGCCTATGAGGAGGAAGACACCCACTATCCCATCATCCATCCGCGGCTGAGCAGGGACCTGGCCTTCCATTTCGCCGTAGGACTGCCGTTCTGAACCATGAATTTCACTGTTTTAACGATTGAATTAAGGAATAATAGTTAAAAAACAACAAGGCGGCAGCAAATTCTTCACTCTTCACTCTTCACTCTTCACTTTTTATCGTACCTTTGCACGAAAATACGAATGTCATGTTGAGATTTATATCGTTTGGAAGTGGCAGCAGCGGGAACTGCTATTATCTCGGTACTGCCACAGACGGATTGATGATAGATATAGGCATAGGAATACGCACACTGAAGAAATACTGCAAAGACTATGGCATACAGTTGCAGTCGGTGAAGCACTTGCTGATCACCCACGACCATGCAGACCATATCAAGTCGGTAGGCTCTTTCAGTTATGAGTATCATGTGCCTGTCTATGCGACGAAGGCTGTCCACAACGGCATCGACCATAACTACTGCATCCAGCGTAAGGTGGCCGATGAGATGAAGCAATACATCGAGGTGGGCCAGCCCTTCACCGTGGGAGACTTTCAGGTGCGCCCCTTTGCCGTGCCCCATGATGCCAGCGAGAATGTGGGCTATGAGATTCAGGCGGAGGGAGTCACGCTGGTACTGGTCACCGATGTAGGCTCTGTCACCGAGGATGTCAAGGATGCCATCTCGCGGGCCAACTACCTCATCATAGAGGCCAACCATGATGTGGAGATGGTTCAGAACGGGCCTTATCCGGCCTACCTGAAGAAGCGCATTCTCAGTCCTACTGGCCATCTGTCGAATGCAGAGTGCGGTAAGACCATCGCTGAGAATATGACAGAGGACCTGCGCCATGTGTGGCTCTGTCATCTGAGTGAGGAGAACAACCATCCCGAACTGGCCCGCAAGACCGTAGAGACCATCCTGCGCGACTATGGTATCGTGTCGGGCAAGGATGTGGAACTGGAAGTGCTGCGCCGACAGTTGCCCACAGGGGTGTTTGAGTTAGAGGTGAAAGAGTGAAAAAGAGCAAAAGGCAATGAAAGAAGTGACGATCAAGGATGCTGATTTGCAGCAGGCAGCGATGGAGGGTATGGATGCCTTCCTCGCCGTGTTTGTGAAGGCCATCTACGACAGTATCGGTGGAGAACTGACAGCAGAGACGATGCAGGAACTGAATGCCGACCAGATCACACTGCTGGCCTGGAACACGCTGCATGAGGAGGTGATGGACGGTGGCTTCGTGCAACTGATCTACAACGGCTATGGCACATTCATCTTCAAGAATCCCCTGGCCAAGGCCCTCCGGCAGTGGGGGCTGCGCGACCTGTCGAACCTGATCTACGAAGCCCACACCCTGTGGCTCAAGCATCGGGAGGAGATAGAGAAGGACTGCAGTCAGGAGGAGTTTATGGCACTCTTCGAACAGTTCCCCGACTTTGACAACCTGGACGACCAGTTCGTGGAGCATGAGGAAGAGTGGACTGACGACATCGCACACTATGTAGACGATCATCTGGATCGCTTTGCAACGATTCAATCATAATCAATCATTCACAAAGTGAACAAGACAGAAGAACAGATCAGGAAGAAGAGTCCTGTACAGATAAAGAACAAGAAGGCCTCGTTTGAATATTTCTTCATCGAGACCCTCACGGCAGGCATCGTGCTGACAGGTACGGAGATCAAGAGCATCCGTCTGGGAAAGGCCAGTCTGGTGGATACCTATTGTACCGTCATCAACGGAGAACTGTGGGTGAAGGGCATGAGCATCAGCCCCTATTTCTATGGCTCGTACAACAACCATGAGATGAAGCGCGACCGTAAGTTGCTGCTCACCAAGCGGGAGATCAGACAGTTGGCCAGTGCCACCAAGCAGACGGGCTACACCATCGTGCCCCTCCTGGTGTTTATCGATGAGAAAGGCCGTGCAAAGATGGACATCGCCCTCTGCAAGGGTAAGAAGGAGTTTGACAAGCGACAGACCCTGAAGGAGAAAGAAGACCGGAGGGAGATGGACAGGGCGATGAAGGTGTATAAGTAGTTTACGGTTTATTGTTTAGAGTTTATAGTTTAGGGTTTATAGTTTAGAGTTTATAGTTTATAGATGATTACTCTGTGAGTAGACTTAACGATATTGTGAAAGAAAGGATTCTTGTTCTCGATGGTGCAATGGGAACGAAGATCCAGACCTACGGTCTCACTGAACAGGACTTCAGGGGAGACCGCTTTCAGGATATGCCTGGACTGTTGAAGGGTAACAACGATGTGCTCTCGCTGACTCGTCCTGACGTGATAGCAGACATCCATCGGCAATACCTGGAGGCAGGAGCCGACATGATCACTACCAACACCTTCAGCAGCCAGCGTATCTCCCAGGCAGACTATGCCCTGGGTGACTATGCCTATGAGATGGCCTACGAAGGAGCCAGGATTGCCAGACGCGTGGCTGACGAATGTTCAACCCCAGAGAAACCACGCTTTGTGGCTGGTTCGGCAGGTCCGACCAACAAGACCTGTTCCATGTCGCCTGATGTCAATGACCCTGCTGCCAGAGACCTCACCTACGACGAACTGAAGACTGCCTATGTAGAGCAGATGAACGGTCTGCTGGCCGGTGGGGTGGATGCCCTGCTCATAGAGACCATCTTCGACACCCTGAATGCCAAGGCTGCCATAGATGCCGCCATGCAGGCCATGAAGGAGCAGGGCAGGGAAGTGCCTGTCATGCTCTCTGTGACTATCAGCGACCTGGCTGGGCGCACCCTCAGTGGTCAGACACTCGACGCCTTTCTGGCCAGTGTCAGTTCCTATCCCATATTCTCCATCGGGCTGAACTGCTCGTTTGGGGCAGACCAGATGAAACCCTATCTGCGTGAACTGGCCCGCAAGGCCCCTTATTATATCACCTGCTATCCCAACGCCGGACTGCCCAACTCCATGGGACTCTATGATGAGACGGCAGAGACGATGGCACCCAAGATCGGTGAGATTATCGATGAGGGACTGGTGAACATCATCGGGGGCTGTTGCGGTACCGATGAGACGTTTATTGCCAAGTATGTGCCGTTGGTGAGAGGTGAGAGTTCAGAGGTGAGAGGTGAAAGAATACCTGGTGTGTGGAAGAAACCGCATGTGCCGGCTCCGAAGCCCCAAAACATGTGGCTTTCGGGTCTGGAATTGCTGGAAGTAGGGCGGAAAGACATTCCTCTCTCTTCTGACATCTCGCCTCTTACCTCTACATTTATCAATGTGGGTGAGCGTTGTAACGTGGCAGGCTCCAGGAAGTTCCTGCGACTGATCAAGGAGAAGAACTATGACGAGGCCCTCTCCATCGCCCGCAAGCAGGTGGCTGACGGGGCGCTGGTCATCGATATCAATATGGATGACGGCCTGCTCGACGCCAAGGTAGAGATGGTGAACTTCCTCAACCGGATCTCTGCAGAGCCCGACATTGCCAAGGTGCCTGTGATGATCGACTCCTCAGACTGGGAGGTGATCCTGGCGGGTCTGAAGTGTGTACAGGGTAAGTCTATCGTCAACTCCATCTCCCTCAAAGAAGGTGAAGAGCCTTTCCTGGCTCATGCCCGTGATGTGAAGCGGCTGGGTGCTGCCGTGGTGGTGATGTGTTTCGATGAACAGGGACAGGCCACTACCTATGAGCGCCGGATAGATATAGCCCAGCGGGCCTACAGGCTTCTGACGGAAGAGGTGGGCATGTTGCCACAGGACATCATCTTCGACCCGAATGTGCTGGCTGTGGCCACGGGCATGGAAGAGCATGATGCCTATGCTGCTGACTTCATCCGTGCCACGGAATGGATTCACAAGCATCTCGCTGGTGCCCATGTCAGTGGGGGTATCAGCAACCTCTCGTTCTCCTTCAGGGGCAATAACTATATCCGCGAGGCCATGCATGCCGTGTTCCTCTATCATGCCATCTCAAAAGGCATGGACTTCGGTATCGTAAACCCTTCATCTAAAGTTACATATAACGATATTCCTCAAGAACAACTAGATATTATTGAGGATGTGATTCTGAACAGACGTAAGGATGCTGCAGAGCGTCTGACGGAGTTGGCGGAGGAGATATTGAGGAGTGAGGAGAGTGGAGTGAGGAGTGAGAATAGTACAGCCCCAGACAACTCCCTTTCAAGTAATCTTACTTCACACTCCACAGCCCACACTCCACAACTACCTGTGGAGGAACGACTGTCACAGGCCCTTGTCAAAGGTATCGGCGACCATCTTGAGGCAGACCTGAAAGAGGCTCTGGAGAAATATCCCAAGGCTGTCAATATCATCGAAGGTCCGCTGATGGCAGGCATGAACACCGTCGGACAACTCTTCGGCGAGGGAAAGATGTTCTTGCCCCAGGTGGTGAAGACAGCCCGCACGATGAAACAGGCCGTGAGCATCCTGCAACCCTATATCGAGGCAGACAAGTCTGAGGGTGGCAAACGGGCTGGAAAGGTACTGTTGGCAACCGTCAAGGGTGATGTGCATGACATCGGAAAGAACATTGTCGGTGTGGTCATGTCTTGCAATAACTATGAGATCATCGACATGGGTGTGATGGTGCCGGCAGAACAGATTGTGCGTAAGGCCAAGGAGGAACATGCCGACATCATCGGACTCAGTGGGCTGATCACACCCAGTCTGGAAGAAATGGTCAATGTGGCCCGTGAACTGCAGCGGGCAGGAATGGATATACCTATCATGATTGGAGGTGCCACCACCAGTGAACTGCATGTGGCCCTGAAGATAGCCCCTGTCTATGCGGGACCGGTGGTATGGCTGAAAGATGCCTCGCAGAATGCCCTTGTGGCTGCTCGTCTGTTGAATGACGGGCAGAAAATGGAGCAGGAGTTGACTGAGAAATACCAGAAGTTGCGCGATGACTACCAGCATGCACAAGACGAACTCCTCTCGCTGGAGGAGGCCAGAAAGAATAAACTGAAACTTTTTTAAAGGTGAAGAGGTGAAATGGTGAAAAAGTGAAAAGGTGAAATAGTGAAGGAAATAAGTATGAAGAAAATGAGTATAAAGAGAATGTTGGGGGTAAAAGGAATGGTGATAGGTTTCTTGCTTGTTCACCTTCTCGCCTTTTTACCCCTTTGCGCTTCTGCTCAGGTGAAGCGTGAGATGCGAGGTGCCTGGATCCAGTGTGTTAACGGACAGTTCCAGGGCATGGGTAAACAGCGGATGCAGCAGACGCTGACCTATCAACTGGATGAGTTGAAGAAAGACGGTGTGAACCTGATCATTTTCCAGGTGCGACCAGAGTGTGATGCCCTCTACGAGAGTAAGATAGAGCCGTGGAGCCGTTTCCTCACAGGTAGTCAGGGTGTGGCTCCTTCGCCGTATTGGGACCCTCTGCAGTGGATGGTGGAGGAGTGCCATAAGCGTGGCATGGAACTTCATGCGTGGATCAATCCCTATCGTGCCAAGACCAAGGGCACTAAGCAGTTGGCATCCAGTCATATTGCCGTGCGTAAACCCATGAACTGTTTTGCCTACGATGAGATGTTCCTCCTGAATCCCGGCATCGCAGAGAACCGTGACTATATATGTGCAGTGGTCAAGGATATCGTCAGCCGTTATGATGTAGACGGACTGCACATGGATGACTATTTCTATCCCTATCCTGTGAAGGGAGAGTCTATCCCTGACGATGAGTTGTTCTTGGATCATCCTAATGGCATCAAGGATCAGGGAGACTGGCGCCGGTATAATGTGAACCTGTTTATTGAACAAGTCTATAAGACCGTCCATGATACCAAGCCTTGGGTGAAGGTAGGTATCTCACCTTTCGGCATCTATCGCAACAGGAGCACTTCCTATGTTGGCAGTAACACCAACGGTACCCAGAACTACGATGACCTCTATGCCGACGTGCTGATGTGGGTGAACAATGGCTGGCTCGACTACTGTGTGCCCCAGTTATATTGGGAGATTGGCCATAAGGCAGCAGATTACGAGACGCTGATCAGGTGGTGGAACCAGTATGCTGCAGCCCGTCCGCTGATCATTGGTGAGGATGTGGAGCGCAGTGCCAAGGCGCGTGACTTGAAGAATCCCCAGGTGCACCAGCAGGCTGCTAAGATGGCCCTTCATCGTCAGATGTCCAATGTGCAGGGCACGGTGTTGTGGTATGCAAAGGCTGCTGTCGACAATATCGGCAACTATGGTGGCAATCTCCGCAATGTCTATTGGAAATACCCGGCGCTCCAGCCTGCCATGCCTTTCATCGACAACAAGGCTCCTAAGAAGGTCAGAAAGGTGAAGCCTGTTTGGACCGAGGATGGCTATATCCTTTTCTGGACAGCCCCGAAGGGAGAGAACTGGAATGATAAGGCAGTGAAGTATGTGGTCTACCGTTTCCGGAAGGGTGAACATCAGGACTATGATAATCCTACCAACATCTTCACCATCACTCCGAATACCTTTGTGAAGTTGCCTTATGTGAACGGCTCCCAGAAATGGGTCTATGCAGTGACAGCCCTTGACCGTCTGCAGAACGAGAGCAAGGCCGTGAAGAAGAAAGTATCGTTGTAAGTATCAAAATCCAAGAGCGATGAAGCCTATATTACTGATGATATGTGCTGCCCTGTTGCTGGCAGCCTGTGGCGGCGGAAGAAAAATGTCTCCCGAAGAACTCCAGCATAAGTTGGATAGTGTCAAGGCTCTTGAGATCAAGGAGAAACTGGCCTTGCAAGGCGTGAACCTTGAGGCCTCAGACAATCCCCTGAAACTCTTCTATGACAGTCTGGAGATCCAGTCGCTTCCCATCAGTTACAGTGAGGATTACGTCAACTTCCTGCCTGCCTTCAAGGATGTGACGCCTGATATAGTCTCTTATATGGAACTGGTGGAGTGTAAGCATCCGAAGGCTGTGGCATTGCCTGAGAGTGTTGGCGCGAGACTCATGATCATGGCTGCTGACGAAACGGATGGCCATTATTCCCTCTGGCTTTATTCGCTCGATGATGACTATGTGCCGGTGGATAAGTTGTGCCTCTATGCCGTTGACGATATGGACCCGGAGGATATCAATGAGTTCGGCGAAGAACAGTTTGTGCAGTATTTCTCTATCACGAGCGACTATGAGATTCGCCTGATGGACTATACCAAGAAAGAGTATCAGGCGCGTCTGGATGAAGTGTATCATGTAGACGAATCCCGTAAGTTTGCCCTTGCTTCGAGTAGGGAGGAATAGGAGATATTTCGCAAACGATTACGACTATTTTCAATAAAAATAATTAAAATCTCACCTAAGATTCTTAAAATTTTTGTACCTTTGCAAGGTGCATAATAAGATCAGTCATTCAGGAATCGTAGAGTCCGTTGCTGACGGATGTGTGAAGGTTCGCATCCTGCAGGCTTCGGCCTGTGGAGCCTGTAAGGTTGCCGGGCATTGCCATGCGGCAGAATCGAAAGAGAAGATTGTGGAAGTCTTCTGTCGTGACACAGCCCAATACTCAACCGGACAGGAGGTGGTGGTATCCACTTCTGGCGATGTGGCTGCAAGAGCACTGCTGTTAGGCTTTGGAGTACCGTTCCTGGTGCTCATAGTCGTGTTGGTGTTGGTATTGCAGGTGACGGGTGATGAAGGTCTTGCTGCACTATGTGCTCTGGCCGCCCTTATTCCTTATTATGGGGTCATCTATCTCATGCGGGAGCGGATCAGACGACAGTTGACATTTTATCTGGAGTAATATATAACAAACTAAAACAAATTATAACGCTTTATGAATTTCATCTTGATTGCAGTGATTGTGCTTGGAGCCATCGGCCTGATAGCAGCCATCGTGCTGTTTGCCGCCTCCAAGAAATTTGCTGTTTATGAAGACCCCCGTATTGCACAGGTGAACGAAGTGCTGCCAGGAGCCAATTGTGGCGGTTGTGGTTTTGCCGGATGCGGAGGTATGGCTGATGCACTCGTAAAGGGGGCAGATGCTGGTTCCATCGAAGGCTTGAACTGTCCTGTGGGCGGTGCTGATGTGATGGGACAGGTGGCTGACCTGCTCGGCATGGCCATAGCCAATGGTGAGCCGAAGGTGGCAGTAGTAAGATGTAATGGCACGTGTGAGCATCGTCCGAAGATTGCTGAATATGCTGGTCTTCGCACTTGTTCTGCCATGCATGCCTGTGGTGCAGGAGAGACGGCCTGTGGCTTTGGATGCCTGGGCTGTGGTGATTGTGTGGAAGCCTGTCAGTTTGATGCCATCCATGTCAATCCGGAGACAGGCATTGCAGAGGTCGACGAGGAGAAGTGTGTGGCCTGTGGTGCCTGTGTGAAGGCCTGTCCGCGCAACATCATCGAACTTCGCAAGAAGGGTCCGAAGGGTAGGAGAGTGTATGTCTCCTGCGTCAATAAGGACAAGGGGCCTGTGGCGATGAAGGCATGTGCTGTCAGTTGTATCGGTTGTGGCAAGTGCGAGAAGGAGTGTCCCTTTGGTGCCATCACCGTAGAGAACAACCTGGCCTATATTGACCATGAGAAGTGTCGTCTGTGCAGGAAGTGTGTGACGGTATGTCCCAAGAAGGCCATCATCGATGTTAACTTTCCCACACCTGCTCCAGCACCGAAACCCAAGGAACCCGCTGCTCCCAAGCCCGCTCCTGTAGAAAAGCCTGCAGAGGCTCCGAAGGCTAATGTTGAACCAGAAAAGAAAGAGGAGGCTAAAGCATGAATATAAGAACATTCCGTATAGGTGGTATACACCCCGAGGAGAATAAACTGACCCACGATGCCGTGACGCAGGTGGCTGCACTTCCCAAACAGGCTATCTTCCCGTTGAGTCAGCATATCGGTGCCCCAGCCAAGCCTGTTGTTGCAAAGGGTGACAAGGTGAAGGTGGGAACATTGCTTGCCGAGGCTGGTGGCTTTGTGTCTGCTCCTATCTATTCGTCTGTCAGTGGTACGGTCTTCAAGATTGATACAGCCATCGACGCCACAGGCTATCGCAAACCAGTGATTATCATCAATGTCGAGGGTGATGAGTGGGAAGAGACTATCGATCGCTCTGACAAACTGGAGACCGTCGAGGCTCATCCTGAACTGACCCCCGAGGAGATTGTTAATCGTATCAAGGATGCTGGTGTCGTAGGTATGGGTGGTGCCTGTTTCCCCACCTTCATCAAACTGACTCCTCCCCCCACAGCAAAGGCCGAGTGCGTGATTATCAACGCGGTAGAGTGTGAGCCCTATATCACAGCCGACTTCCGTCTGATGATGGAGCATCCTGATGAGATCCTCGTGGGTCTTGAGTTGCTGATGAAGGGTGCCAAGGTCACGACAGGCTATATCGGTATTGAGACCAATAAGATGCCTGCCATCGAACTGCTTACGAAGAAGTGTGCAGAGAAGTTTGGAGGTTCTTCCTATCACGTAGAGGTGGTACCCTTGAAGCAGCGTTATCCGCAGGGTGGTGAGAAACAACTCGTAGATGCTGTCATCCGTCGTCAGGTACCTGCACCTCCTGCCATCCCCGTCAATGTTGGAGCAATCGTTCAGAATGTGGGTACTGCCTATGCTGTGTATGAGGCAGTTATGAAGCACAAGCCACTCTTTGAGCGTTATACCACCGTAACAGGTAAGAAACTCCAGAAGCCAGGCAACTTCCTTGTTCGCATGGGAACGCCGATGCAGGACCTGATTGATGCCTGTGGTGGCATGCCTGAAGGTGACAATAAACTGTTGGCCGGTGGTCCGATGATGGGCAAGGCTCTGACATCGACAGAGGTGCCTATCTGTAAGGGAACTAACTCAGTGACGATTATCTCTGATGATGAAGCCCGCCGCAAGGATCCCCAGCCCTGTATCCGCTGTGCCAAGTGTGTGGGTGCCTGTCCGATGGGCTTGGAACCTTATCTGTTGGCCAAGATCTCTGAGGTGAAGAACTGGGAACGTGCAGAGCGTGAGGACATCGTGAGTTGTATCGAGTGTGGCTCTTGTCAGTTCACCTGTCCTGCCCACCGTCCGCTGCTTGACAACATCCGTCAGGGAAAGAGTACTGTGATGGGCATCATCCGCAGTCGCGCTGCTAAGAAATAAATAGTAAATCGTAAATCCCATAATCGTAAATAAAACGATGAGTAAATTAATTGTATCATTATCGCCACATGCACATGGAACAGATACTGTAGAGCGCAACATGTACGGTGTCATCATCGCCCTGATGCCAGCCCTGCTCGTATCGTTCTACTTCTTCGGCCTTGGCTCTGTCATTGTCACGGCTACCAGTGTGGCTGCCTGCGTCTTCTTTGAGTGGGCTATCAGCAAATATATCCTGAAGCAGGA
>ONPM01000015.1 GCA_900319715.1 uncultured Prevotella sp. | reverse complement strand
TTAAACCGTATTGCATCCATCTGCAAGAATTATTTCATGAAAATGGAACAATCTCTATAATCGGATGCAAAGGTAAGAGGTACTTGGGTATGACGGCTGCTATGACTCAGTATCTGTCCCAGTGACTAAAATGTCCCAGTGACTAAACCAAAAAATCTTGGACATAACAAAGCCCTGGCTTGAGAAAGTCGGGGCTTTGCGATAAAAAAGAGGATGGGTTAAAAGCACCACCTGCGGGCAATATTTTCTTTTGTGTGGTCATCATCGGGGATAAGACCGAATAAACGACCACCGTTTACATTCTCCAACTCTTCCATGTTCAGAGCGCGTGCGCTCATAAAATTCTTCTGTGTCATAATCTTATTATTTTTAAATTGTTAAACTTAATGTCTTTTCTCTTGTCGCTCAGATGTTGTTTGTTCTGTTCGACAGTGCAAAGGTACGGCGATTTTCTTCCGATTCCAAGAAAAATCCCGAATTCTTCTCTCACTTGTAGCGACAACCGTCCCCACAGGCGACATATCAGGCAAACACCCTCAAAATCTGTCGCACACAAGGGACATCCCACACACATAGAAGGGGCAGTCCCTGCTGTGATACAATGAGTTTGGATGATTATGGATGAATTGGGATGATTATGGATGAATTGGGATGAGTTAAGATGAATTGGGATGAAGTGAGTCGGAGGAATGTTGTAATTTTGCACTGACAATGAGATGATCAGTGCGATTGTGAGTTGCGGCTCAGCATTGGCCAAGCGAGCTCGCCACACTGCATTCGCCTTGCATCACAATAGTAGTCGCTGGGGAAGGTGTAGTCGCTGGGATGTAGTCGCTGGTACTTGGGTAAACATAGTCGGTGGGGCTGCCATCGAGGGATACGCCATGCAACTGAACGAACTCGTGAGTGCAAAACTGACCTGCAAGGGTGTGAACCAGGTGGTTCCGATGAAGTTGCAGACCGAGAAGTTCGGTGTTGACTACTGGGCAATGCCTTCCTTCAATTTTGCCGACGAGAAAGGATACGTCCCCTTCACTCAGTTACTCGACAAGGAGTCTGTTGAGTAGACTGCTATACGATGGGGAGTGAGATGCCGCTGATCTTCTGGTATTCGTCGAGGGCATAGACGTCTGTCATGCCGCTGATGTAGTCGATGACGGCCATGATGCGGGCCTCGAGTGACTCAGCACTGATGTCGTACTGGCTGCTGACACGGCCGATGAGTTGGCGGGAGTAGAAGCGCTCGGGATGGACGGCGGCCTCGATGAACTGTTCCATCAGGGTCTGGATGATCTGATAGCCGGAGAGTTCGACGTCGAGGACGGGCTTGCTGCGGTAGATGTGCTCCACGGAGATGCGGCTGCACTGGCGATAGGCCTCACGGGGCAACGGGCTGATGTGGTCGATAAGGCTGCCTTCGAAGTTGCCGTTGAGGATATCGGGCTCGTGCTCGACGAACACTTTGACGCACTCGCTCTCGAGCAGGCCGATGACGCAGGCCCGCAGATAGACCACCTTCTCGTTCTGGTCGGTGACCCCCTCGTCGACGATCCGTTGCTGGATGCGCTGGCGCTGTTGCTCGTCGAAGAAACTGAGCAGCATGCGCGACGTATCTTCGTATGAAATTATTTTAAGTTTGTGGGCATCTTCAATATCCATGATCTCGTAGCAGATGTCGTCAGCGGCCTCGACGAGCCACACCAGGGGATGGCGGGTATAGCGGAGCGGTTCGCCCTCGGCAGACTTGCGGATCAGGCCGAGTTCATCGGCAATCCGGACGTATAGTTCCCTCTCTGTGTCGAAGAATCCGAACTTCCCCTTCTTGCCTGCAGCCGTCGACGAGAAGGGGTACTTGACGATGCTCGCAAGGGTTGAATAAGTCATGACAAATCCACCCACGCGCCGACCCCGGAACTGATGGGTCAGCAGTCGGAAGGCGTTGGCATTGCCCTCGAAGTGGGTCACGTCGCTCCAGAACTGTGGCGAGACCTTGGCCTGCAGGCCCTGTCCGGGTCCTTCGGTGAAGAACGACTGGATGGCCTTCTCGCCGCTATGGCCAAAGGGCGGGTTGCCCATGTCGTGAGCCAGGCAGGCTGTTGCCACAATCTGCCCGATCTCGCTCAGGAGGCCGACGGGGCGCTCGGGGAATCGCCGCATGATCTGCTGGGCCACATCGTTGCCAAGGGACATGCCCACGCTGGAGACCTCGAGGGAGTGGGTGAGGCGGTTGTGTACGAAGATGCTTCCCGGGAGGGGGAACACCTGTGTCTTGTTCTGCAGCCTGCGGAAGGGGGCTGAGAAGATGAGACGGTCGTAGTCGCGCTTGAACTCCGTACGGTCGTCGTGACGTTCGGGATGACGGTGCTCCTGGCCGAGTCGTTTGTTGGATATCAGTTGTTGCCAATTCATCATAATGGCTGCAAAGATACGAAAATAAAGCGCATAAGCCGCATAATTCTCAGAAATTAACGTAAAAATGAAAAAAAAATGCCTTGAGGCATGGGAATGTGGCGTAAAAACATTACCTTTGCACACTGATTAAAATATAATTTTAAACGTATGCTACAAATCAAAGTCGTGAACAAGGGTCATCAGCCGCTGCCGCAGTATGCTACGGCACAGAGTGCGGGCATGGACCTGAGGGCTAATCTGGATGCGCCCGTGGTGCTGAAGCCTATGGAGAGGAGACTCATCCCGACAGGGCTGCACATCGCCCTGCCTGCAGGCTACGAGGCTCAGGTGAGACCTCGCAGCGGACTGGCCCTGAAGAAAGGGATCACGGTGCTGAACTCGCCTGGCACGGTGGACGCCGACTATCGCGGAGAGGTGGGCGTGCTGCTGATAAACCTCTCTCAGGAAGATTTCATCGTGAACGACGGAGAGCGTATCGCGCAGATGGTCATCGCCAGGCACGAACAGGGCCAGTTCGTGGCCGTAGAGGTGCTGGATGAGACTGAACGCGGCGAAGGCGGCTATGGGCATACGGGAGTTTTTTAGTTTACAGTTTACGGTTTACAGTTTACGGTTTACAGATGATTACATTGAGAGGATTGATATTGGCGGCGGTGATTGTACTGACTTGTTCTACGCAAGTCGGGGCACAAGACACTCTGCCTACAAGCAAATCATCTGTAAACTGTCAACCGTCAACTGTCAACAAAAAATACAATCACTTCTTCCTCGAGGCGATGGTGCAGCGGCAGAAGGGGCACCACGATGCTGCGTTCGATCTGCTGAGGCACTGTCGTGACCTGAATCCCCAGGCGCCGGAGGTGTATTATTTCCTCGGACAATATTACTCGGCGCTGAAGCAGGATGATGCCTCCATGGACTGTGTGAAACGGGCGGCAGAACTCGATCCGGAGAATGTCACCTATATGGAGACACTCGCACAGGCTTACATCAGCCGTCAGGACTATGCCAGTGCCATCCCCGTGATCAAAGGTATCTACGACCGCGACAAGAGTCAGGAGGAGATGCTCGAGATGCTCTTTCAACTCTACCAGCAGGTGGAGGACTACGACCATGCCATCGGCGTGCTGAATCAACTGGAGCAGAATGACGGCAAGAGCGAACGCCTCTCGATGGCCAAGAGTGCGCTCTACAACCGCATGGGTAAGAAGAAGGAGGCCGTGGCGGAGATAGCGGCCCTGGCCAGACAGTACCCCAACGACCTGAACTACAAGGCGATGTATGGTGAGACGCTGCTGATGAACGACCTGACGGACGAGGCGATCGACGTGTACGACGAGGTGCTCACAGAAGATCCGGAAAACACCCGGGTGCTCCTTTCGCTCAGGAACCTTTATAAGGGGCTGGGCCATCAGGAGATTGCCGACTCGCTGACACGGCGCGTGTTGCTTGGCAGTCATGCCACGACGGAAGAGAAGGTCAGGCTGATGCGACAGGAGATATCTGCTACAGAGTCTGCTGACGGCGACAGTACACGCGTGCTGGGACTGTTCCGCCAGGTGCTCGCCCTGCCGCAGAGCGATGCGGAAATGGCACTGCTCAGTGCCTCGTATATGAATGCGAAGAAAATGCCGCGCGACAGTATCACGCCTGTCCTTGAACAGGCAGTGGCGATAGCACCAGACTATGCTCCGGCACGTATGCAACTGGTGGCCTATGCCTGGGAGACGGACGACATGGACCGTGTCATCACTCTCTGTCAGGAGGCCAGGCAATACAACCCTGACGAGATGCTCTTCTACTACTATCAGGGAATCGCCTATTATCGGCGCGACTCGCTCGACAGGGCGCTCGGAGCCTTCCAGAACGGCATCGGCGTCATCACCAGCGATAGTGACCCGGCCATCGTCTCGGACTTCTATGCCGTCATGGGAGATATCCTTCACCAGAAGGGCATGGCCCTGGAGGCTTTCGCGGCCTATGACTCCTGTCTGGTATGGAAAGCAGACAATATCGGATGCCTGAACAACTACGCCTATTATCTGAGTGAGCGTGGTGAGCGTCTGAATCAGGCAGAGGAGATGAGTTTCAAGACTGTCAAGGCCGAGCCGAAAAACGCCACCTATCTTGACACCTATGCCTGGATACTCTTCATGCAGGGGCGCTATGCCGAGGCAAAGGTCTACATCGACCAGGCCCTGCAACTGATGGAAGACCAGAAGGAGAATGCTGTCATCATCGAACATGCGGGCGACATCTATGCCCAGAACAAGGATATCACCCAGGCTCTCTCTTTCTGGCAGGACGCCCATGAGAAGCAGCCTGACAATAAAATGCTTACAAGAAAAATTAAACTTAAAAAATATTTGAAAGAATGAAAACGACCAGTATCCTGAAAATTGCCGTTTTGGCATTGCCGTTAGTGTTTTCTGCTTGTAAATCACACAAGAAAGTTGCTCAACCCACCGTCATGACCCCGGAGATGAGAGAGAAGGCTGACTTCATCTCCAGCGTCAGGGAGAACGCACAGAAAGCCAAGTTCCTGACCTCGAAGGTGAAGTTCTCTGTAGAGGTGGGACCCCAGAAACTGACCCTTACAGGTAATCTGAAGATGAAGCGTGACGATGTCATCCGCCTGCAACTCATGGCCTTCGGGTTCGTAGAGGCAGGACGTATCGAGATGACCAAGGACTACGTGCTCATCATGGACCGTATCAACAAACAATATCTGAAAGCCCCATGGATGTCTGTCGATTTCCTCCGCAATAGCGGCATGAACTTCCAGACCCTGCAGGCCCTCTTCTGGAACGAACTCTTCCGCCCGAATCAGTCGTCACTGGTGAAGACGAACGACAAGCAGGTGATAGACTCCATCGCTAACTACACGATCCTCGAGAGTGGCGACGATATGATTATCGGCCTGGAGGAAGGTAAGATGGACTACAGTTGGCTGGCTAGTCGCAATACCGCTTTGCTCCGCATGGCGAACATCCTTTATAAGGACCGTTTCAATGGCAACACACAGTTGAACTGGGACTATGACGAGTTCAAGTCACTGAACAAGCGCATGTTCCCCCACAAGTCGGCCATTACCCTCACGACCCCTGAGAAAGAGGTGAAACTCGGTATGACCCTTAATTATATTGGTGCTGACACAGAGTGGGAAACGCGTACGGAGATTTCGAACAAGTACCGTGAGGTTACTGTCGACGAAATCCTGCGCCGCTTCATGTCTCTCTAAAGTAACGACAGAATAACGCCGTGAAGCGACTCCTACTGCTACTCTGGCTCATAGTCGGTATGGTGGTGGTTGTCCCTGCCCAGCAGTCTAAGAAGAGGACTGCCAGGAAGCAGACAACCACTAGCCGTGTGTCTGCACCAAAGAAAAAGACGCCGGCGAAGAAGACCGCCAAGTCTGGTCAGGCCGGCAAGAAGGCCTCAACCAAGAAGGCTCCTGCTCCTACGGTCAACTCGCTGAAGTCGGAGCAGGTTCAGGTCCGTAAGCAGATTCAGGAGCAAGAGCGGAAGTTGCAGGCTAATGAGCGTGACGTGAAGAAACGCCTGCAGAACCTGATGGTCATCAACAATGAGATTGCGGACAAGCGTCGCACCATCGATACGATCCGTCAGGATATCACGCGGCTGGACGGCGACATCTCTGTGCTCGACAACCAACTCCATACGCTCCAGGCTGAACTCGAAGAGCGCAAGCAGCGCTATATGAAGTCGATGCGGTATATGCACCGTAATCGGAATATCCAGTCGCAACTGATGTTTGTGTTCAGTGCCAAGCACCTCTCAGAGATGTACCGCCGTATACGGTTCGTACGTGAATACGCCTCTTATCAGCAGGCGCAGGGTGAGGCGGTGCAGCATATGCAGCAGCAGGTGGCTGAGGCGTATGAGGAACTGAAGAGCACAAAGCGCCTGAAAAACGACTTACTCTATAAGGGTGAACAGGAGCGGAAGTCGCTCGAATCGAAGCAGGTGGAACAGCAGCAGGTGGTCACCAGTCTGAAGAAAGAGCAGAAGGCCATCCAAGGTATTATCGCCCAGCAGAAGAAGCGGGATGCAGAACTCAATGCCCGAATAGATAAACTCATTGCCGAAGAGATTGCCCGTGCGAAGGCCAGGGCCGAGGCAGAGGCCAAGCGCAAGGCCGAGGCCGAGGCGCGGAAGAAGCGTGCAGAGGAACTGGCTCGGAAGAAGGCGGCTGCCGAGGCTGCGGCGAGGGAGAATGCGCGTCGTATCGCCGAGGCGAAGGCCAAGGAGGCGAAGGCTAAGGCGGAGGCTCGTGCCGCTGCCAGGCGGAGTGCAGAGGAGAAAGCCCGTGCTGAGGCTGCTGCCAGGGAGGCAGAGAAGGCCAGAAAGGCAGAGGAGCGTCGTGCCTCTGAGGAGGCGAAGGCACGAAAGCGTGAGATCGCTGCCGAAAAGAGAAAGACGGAGACGGAGTTTGTCGTGCCTGCAGAGGACCAGCGTCTGAGTTCGACTTTCGAGGGCAATCGTGGTCGTCTGCCTATGCCTGTCGCTGGTGGCTATAAGATTGTGCATCGCTTTGGTACCAACACGGTCACAGACGTGAAGGGGCATGTCACCCTCGATAAGAAAGGTATAGATATCAAAGGCCAGCCTGGGGCACAGGTGAGGTCTATCTTCGATGGCGTTGTCACGGCGGTCTTTGGCTATGGCGGTACGTCTGTCGTCATTGTCAAACATGGCAGTTACCTGTCTGTATATTGCGACCTGGCCTCTGTCAGTGTCAGCCGCGGACAGCAAGTGAGTACCAGACAAGCCATCGGGCGGCTGGGGTCCGATGGTTTGATGCAGTTCCAACTCCGGCGTGGTACCGCGAAACTCAACCCTGAAGGCTGGCTGGCGAGGTAGTTTTTTTAATTGTTTACAGTTTACGGTTTACAGTTTACAGATGATTACCAAGCAAGCCACTCATCTGCCTATAGAAGTATTCATCTGTAAACTGTAAACCGTAAACTGTAAACTAAATAATCAGTCCTTCCAGCAAATGGACGTAGGTATTAATCGCCTCGTCGATTTCCCTAATCGTGATGAACTCATCCGCTGCATGGGATCTGGCAGAATCGCCGGGACCTAATTTCAGCGAGGCCCATGGCATCAGGGCCTGATCGCTCAGCGTAGGAGAGCCAAAGGGCTTCATGCCTTGCTCCAGGCAGCGTTTTACTAACGGATGGTCTGCTGAGATGGCTGAAGAGTGCAGGCGGAAGGAACGGGCTTGCAACTTACACTTTTTCATCTTCTTCCTCAGGAACTCATACACGTATTCGTTCTGGTAAAATTCGTTGGTCCGGACATCTATCACGAAATGCAACAGGTCGGGGATGACGTTATGCTGGGTGCCACTCTCCACGACTGTTACTGTCAGTTTCGTCTCTCCCAGCAGTTCGCTTACCTTCCTGAAACGGTAGTCACGAAGCCAGAGCAGGTCGTCGAGAGCCTCATAGATGGCGTTTACACCCTCTGCCCTCGCTGCGTGGCCACTGACGCCATAGGCATAGCCGTCGATGACCATCAGCCCCCGTTCGGCTGTTGCGGGCTGCATGCCTGTAGGCTCTCCCACGATGGCCACGTCAATGGGTGGCAGCATGGGTATCACGCGTGTCAGACCATTCTCGCCTGATACCTCTTCCTCTGCAGAGGCCAACCAGAGGATGTTGTAGTTCCTGGGCCTGTTGAGCAGGATGCGGTATGCCTGCAGCGTCGACACCAGACCGCCACCACAGTCGTTGGCTCCCAAGCCGTAGAGAGTGTCGCCCTCCAGCGCTGGGCAGAAAGGATCACGCGTCCAGGTGTTGACGGGCTTGACGGTATCGATATGAGCATTCAGCATCACCGTCTTGCGGTTATTGTCCCAGTCCTGACAACCCACCCAGAGGTTGTTGCCTTCTCGTCCATAGGGCAGTCCCCACAGGTTCAGATACTCGCCGAGTTTGTCGGCAGCCTCATCCTCACTCCTGCTGACAGACGGGATGGCAATCAGTTCCCTCAGCAGCGTCACGGCATCATTCGTATAGTTATTCATAACTTATTATATATTTGTATTTTTTTACGCTTTCGTCTTTTCACGCTTCCTCCTCGACAGAACGACAGACAACCCCATGGACAGCACGAGTATGCCGAAGATAAGGACCAGTGATATGGGGGTCGGCACCTTGATATCCCAGAACACCTCCAGCAGCATTTTTACACCAACAAAACTCAGGATGATGCCCAAGCCGTATTTCAGATAGGTGAAGTATCTCGCGATGGCGGCCAATGCGAAGTAGAGGGCCCGCAGGCCGAGGATGGCGAAGATGTTGGAGGTGAGCAGGATGAAGGGGTCTCTCGATACGGAGAAGATGGCTGGGATGGAGTCTACGGCGAAGGCCACGTCAGTGGTCTCGATCACAATCAGCGCGATGAACAAGGGCGTAGCCAGCCATTTCGCAACCTCCTTGCCCCCTGCTCTGGTTATCTCCTTGATGAAGAACCTGTCACCGTGCATCTGGTCTGTCACGGGGAAGAAGCGCCTGAACATCCTGACGAAGATGTTCTTCGAGGGATCCACCTGTTCGTCGCTGTCGCTTCCGAACATCTTGATACCTGTGTAGATGAGGAAGAACCCAAAGATGGCGAGGATCCACTCAAACCGTTCCACCATCGCCGCACCAGCGAAGATGAAGATGCTCCTCAGTACCAGGGCTCCGAAGATGCCCCAGAAGAGCACCTCGTGCTGATACTTCCGCTCCACGCCGAAGAAGGAGAAGAGCATGAGGAACACGAAGAGATTGTCCATCGAGAGCGACTTCTCGATCAGATAGCCTGCCAGGAACTCCATCGCCTTCTCATGCGAGTCGACGGGATAGAGCCAATAGATGCCGGCACAGAACACCAGCGACACGGCAATCCATACGGCCGTCATCTTCAAAGCCTCGCTGACACCCACCTCATGCTGTCCCTTCCTGCCGAACGACTTCAGGTCGACGATCAGCATCAGCAACACCAGCACATAGAATAATATCCATGCCCACAAGGGCATAACGCTCATATTCATCTTGGGTTAATAATTGTCAGGATTCATACGGAAACCTTTCTTGAAGTCAATCTGCTCATTCGTGACCGTTTTCTCTTCCTTGGAGAGATATTGCTGATAGCCTTCCTCTATCTCGGCCAGTTTCTGCTGATACAGGTCATTGCTCTTTTCACGGTAGTCTTCGCGGATATGTTTGAGCACCATGCTGATCTCACTGACCTCCTCCATGGGGAGTCTTCCGTCCAGGTCGGACAGGGATGTGATGTATTTTCCGCATTCCTTCTCAATCTCGATATTACACTCTTCGTAGAAGACCTTTGCCGTGTTCTTGAGCAGGTCGCGACGGTCCTTGTTCACGTCAGGCATCGTATAGACGATATGGGTGGTGCCTGTATCACCAGGATCGTCCACGACTTCCATCTTGAACTCTGGGTGCACGTCGAAGATGGCCTCAATAATGGGCTTCTGGTAATCCTCGTGGTTCGGATAAACCTCAAGACGGTATTCGTCAGGTGTAGCCACCTTGGCCACATCCTCGATATTGTATTCTTTGTCGGCCGCCACCGTCACGGGCATCAGAGACCCTAACTCTGCCTTCACGCAGAGGTTTGAGTACCTGTAGGTCAACAGGGTCAGGTGGGCATTCAATCTATCTTGCAGATCCTTAATGGCTGCAGTTATGTACATGTTCATAGTTCCCGGATTTTACGATTCACTTTTCATTTCCTCTGCTTGTAATTTCACACTCACGCTCCCTCCGCCTCCAGCAGCACCGGCTGCCATGCCGTCCTGGATGTTGGGTGACTTGAGGGCAGACTTGGCCTCGACAGCGTCGATAGTGGCCTTGGGCGCCTTGAGTTCGCCCTTGATTTCGGTATTGGCATTGACGGTAGTCTCACCGTAGAGTTGTGTCTTGCTTCCTGAGAGAGAGGCATTGCCATCTGCGAGTTGCACCACAGCCTCGCCTTCACCCTGCTGGGCTTCGAGTGTATTGTCGGCAAAGAGACCCATCTCCTCAGACACGGTCTGCAGTCTCTTGCTCTTCACATCTTTCGACATGGCACCCACGGACATCTTCTCGGAGACGAGCACCATCGTACTGCCAGCGGCCAGTGCGGTGTCGGCATGACTCTCCTTGTCAGTGTCCATCGTCTTCATGGCGACGGCCTTGGCGTTGATGCTCACGCTGCCAGTGGCCTTGCCCTCTGCGTCGGTGCTCTCTACGGTGACGGTCTTGGAGCGAACCAGTAGATCACCTTCGGCGGTGTAGTCAGCCTTAGTGGTGTTGCCCTGCTCGTCGGCCTCGATGTTGGCCGAACTTTCGGTAGACACTTCGATGGTCTTGGCGCGGAGTTTGATGCGGCTGTCAGCAGTCAGTTGCTTCTCCTTCGGCTTGCTCTCTGCTATCTCGTAGTCGACGCCCTCGATAGTGATGTTTTTCGACCGTAGTTTGAAGTCGCCCTCTGCGCTGTAGGTGGCAGTGGTCAGTTCTCCCTTTTCGTCGTAGGCGGCATCTGTCGTTCCTGCGGTGGCCACCTCGACGTTCATCGCCTTGATGCTCACCAGTCCTTTCTCCTTCAGTTTGCCGTCAGCCTCGACGGAGGCGATGCTCACTTGGTTGGCCTTCATCGAGATGCCGGAACCCGGATTGTCGCGCAGGTTGCCTTCACCGTCGACAGAGGCAATGCCGATGTTCTCGCCAAGGATGGTCATGCTGCTGCCAGTGCTCTGCTTGAGATAGTCATTACCTTTCTTGATGTCTGATTTGGCATCCTTCAGGCATTTCAACAGTCGGTTGGTCTCTGAGAGCATGGCGAGTACAGCCGAATAAGTGCGAGTCTCCTCGGCCAGGGCCTCTGAGGCATCCTCCACCCGTAGGTTGAGCATTTCCACGTCGTTATATTTCCCACGGATGGCCTTGTCGTCTTTCACCAGTTTCTCCTTCTCTTCCATCATCTCCTCGAGTTCCTTGATCAAAGATGTGAACGACTCTTTGCAGACAGACGCCTGATCCTTGAGTTGCGATTTTCTGTTCTCCAGACTCTTGATGCGGTTCTCAAGTTGCTTCTCCTTGCTCTCGGCGGCCAGCGTGGCAGCAATCTCCAACTGCACGTCGGCATGAATGCGCACGCCGCAGCCTAACGTCGTAGCAGGATTGGGAAACGCCCCTTTGGCATCGTCGCTCTGGATGGCGATGCTACGGGCCTGACTGACTACCTCGGAGACTGTTCCCACGACGTGCTCATGTCCGTCGGTGCCTGGGTCTTCTGCTATCTGCCGGATGCTCGAGGCACGGGTCTCCACCCTGCTGCCGTCGCCAGAGGCCTGGAGGTCTACTTGTGTGCCTCTGAGAATAATCTTCGAGGCGGCTCCGTTGTAAAGCACGCCGTCCTGATCCACATTGCCTAAGATAATCTCTGGGGCCGACAGGATGATGCGGCTCTGGTCGCGTACATAGTAACTGCCGTTGATCTCCTCGTGCATCTGCCGTCGCATCTCCTGCATATCGGCCTTGCACTTCCTGATTTCCACCAGGTCCTTCTCAACGCTGCTCTCAAAGGCAGACATCTTCTTTTCCCAGTCTTTTAATATATAGTCCATAATGTGTATACCTTATTTATTTAATAGAAAGGAGGAGTTTGACCAACTGGTCGCGGTTGCCGAGGTTCGACTGCGTCTCCGACTTCAGGGTTGAGCCTTCGAAGTGAAGCGTCGATCCGTCGTTGTCAGAGAAGAGTATCTGGCCACTCTGCTTATCCCATATCTTGTTCTCGCTGATGGCAGCAAATGGATTCTTCCACCGTTTCTTCATCGGCTCCCATAAGCCGTCGAGCAGATAGATCATCCACTTCTGACCATAGGTGGCCCCGTGATCGAAGTGGGTCATGAAGTTCTTCCAACTGTAGTCGGCACGGAGTTTACCGTCAACGATGTCTTTCTCTCCGTAGCCGAGGTAGAGGAACTTGCCATCCTTGTTCAACTGGCTTTCCGACACCTTGATCATATAAAGGGCTATGGTCTTGCGCTTGAGCAGTGTCTGATTGGTCTGCTTGGTGAACAGATCTTCTGCCCATTCTGCGAAGTCTGCTTTGGGCTTGTCATCACCGTATCTTTCTTTCCATTTCTTTAATGCCTCTTCCGCATATTGCTTGAAGGCTTCCTTAGCGGCTTTCTTGAACACATTGTCATCGGGATAATCATTCAGAAGATTAGGGAAGTTAAGTGCCAACTTATGCAGGGTGAATGTAAGTTTTGCGTATAGCATAGTTTCGATATAGAAGATTTCCTTTTTTTCTTCACCGTGGTAGGTCTTCCCGGAATACTCGACATCCTCGTCCTTCATCTTGTCGTCAAAGTTGATACCAGCGTAGAAAAGATCCTCATCCCATTCATCTCTGTGAAAGGTGAAAGCCTGCTCGCGCAGGTCGGGATCTTCAGGATTCTTCAGGAATGTATCAGCCACAGCGTGGTAATCACTGCTGGCTTTAAAGGCCGCGTCCCAATAGTTACTGTATTGTTCATAGAAATTGTCGATCCTGTCATTGAGGTCTCTCGTGACCTCGATGAGTTCCTGATAGAATTTCTCCTGTGAGTCAATCTTTTCTTTATTGGGGAACCTGTCGTACTTGATCGTTGCCGTTCCTGATCCGGCCTCGAGTCTGAGATAACGCTTCGACTTGATGAGTGTCGCACCTTCGACAGGCTTGATTCCGATTTCCAGCATGTGCCGTATGAGCGACAGGTCGGCAAAGGCAGCAGGCCCCAGCATGTCGTTGGCTACGGCAGGTCCTGCAGCCAAGGCCTGATGGCCCAGCCAGAAAAGCCCATACCTTATACTGCGAAAAGCAGACATCAGCGCCGCGAAAGGAGCCGTGTACCAATGCTTGAATCCTGTCCATATCGGACTGCCCCAGAAGTAGTCTGGATTTCCAATAGGCTTGGGCTTGATATTGGTGCCTGAGGTCAGCGTCAGGTTATTGCCAGCCTCGATGGATACGTTCTTACCACGGATCTTGACATCGCCATTGGGGGCGTCGATAGTAATACCTGTAAAGGCATTGATGTTCACTGTGCCAAGCGGTGACTTGATGTTGACATAACGGTCGTGGGTAGACATCTCGATCTCGTAGATGCCATAACGGTCGCCAATATGTATACCTCCAGCCAGGTCTCTCAGGCCAGGTGTGAGTTTACCAGAGTAGAAGGGCCCCCAGAACTGTAGTCCTGGGTTCAGACCATAGAAGAACTTGTCACCCTTGTCTGGATCGCTGAACGTGATATGGTGGCCGTTGGGCGACATCATCGTCATCGACACTTGCTTGCCAGTACCCCATTGGATTCCTGGCGCTCCCTTGCGCTCAAAGCCCTCATAGGGGTCAAGCACGTTTTTCGAGAAGAGACTTCCCGTCACGTATGGGCGCTCTATGTTGCCGTTTTCGAAGTTCACAAACACCTCATCGCCAATCTGCGGTTTGAAGTAGGTTCCACCACCTGTGGTAGCCATAGGAGTGGCGACACGGATCCAGGGGGTTGACATTCGGACTAGGATATTCTCAATATATTCTTTGATCTGATCATGCTCTTTCTTCTTAGTGTCTGCCTCAGTGATGGCATCCTTTACGATGTCGGGAGCCTTTTCGAGATCTTCCTTGACAGCCTCCAGATCTGCACCTTTTTTGGAAATGACAGAGTTGACATATCCTGTTGTGTATTGGTTCTGATCATATTCCTCAGCAGCCGCCTGCATCTCTTCCATCTTCTGTTTGAAGGTATCCGCTTCCCTTCTTTTAATCTCTTTCTTCTTTTCGGTGGTCGCGATAGCCTCTTCAAGTGATTTCTTTTCAAAGACTTTATTTTTGTATTTAATAGAAGCCGGGAGATAGGAAATGTCAAGGGATAAAGGCTTTGACTTTTTACTAAATGAATACTTGCTGCCCAAAGAGGAGATTTCCGACTCGACATTTTCCTTCTCTTTCTGCAACCTGGCCAGTTCGGCTTCTATGTCTTCAAGGGCAGCATTGGCTTCGTCATATTTCTTTTGCTTTTCTGCCATCATCTCCAGACGCTCTGAGGCAGAGGCCTTGACATACTGATTGAGTTCTTCCTGCTCTCTGATGAGGAGTGCTTTCCGGGTTAACAGATCTGCGCTCCAAGCCTTCTTCTTGTCTCTATCTTCCTCGGCTTTCTTCAGAGCGGACTCTGCTGCATCCAACTGTATCTTCT
This sequence comes from uncultured Prevotella sp., assembly GCA_900319715.1. GTDB lineage: Bacteria > Bacteroidota > Bacteroidia > Bacteroidales > Bacteroidaceae > Prevotella. The sequence goes on along the minus strand of ONPM01000015.1, from coordinate 15,163 downwards.
CGGCCTTGCCAAGTGTCTGCCAGGGAAAGGCCACACGCACACGACCCTGATATTTCGGGTCGTTGTTGTCTGTGACAAAGGCTGTCTGGGGACCGACTTTCCGGATGATGGGCACAGGATGCACGGGCGGGACGAACTGCTCATTATCCTTTTTGTCTTTATAAGATGGGATGGCGTAGATCTTCAGCGACCGCTTGCCTATATATCTGTCAGAGGCAGTATGGTCATATTTGTTATAATCACGGGTCCACGTGGTATCCGAGACCTGGTTTATCTGAATGACCACGAAAGTGCCATTCACACCACCGTCGACCTTGATCTTCTGTCCTAACTTGACGGGGATGACGTTGGCGCCCATGTCGATGCAGATGATTTGGCGCTGTTGCTCCTCCTGCGACTTGCGGCGGTCGTCGTAAAATTTAACAGTGGTCCATCCTTCTGTATTCAACGATGAAAACTGAACCACCTTCTCTTCGTTATATTGCTCATCTTTCCCCTTATAGGGTTCCATCTGGGCTTTTTCCTGTAGCGCATTGGTGGTGCCGACCTGCGAATTCGCTGTAAAGGCAAGTATGCCTTCACCGACACCGAATCCGACTGCCGATGCGACTGCGTCATCACCCGCTGTCAGAGCCTTGAATCCATTCAGCACTTTGTAGAGTGGCCTGTCATAATAGGTCTCACGCTTCAGGCTCGAGAACTTGTCCTTATACAGGGGGAAGATGTATTCGTCGGTAGCCTGTTCGGTATTGTTTGACAGACTTTCTGCAAAGGCGTCTTTAGGATAGCCCGTCGACTGTTTCTTGACGACAGTCTGATTCAGGTCTTTCAAGTCGCCATTTTCTTCTTTCATGCTGTCGCGGGAATAGGCCTTGATGTTCAGAGGATCGGAAGATATCTTCTGAATGGTCACCGTGTTGAAGCCGCTGATGAGGGTGGGGTCTGATTTGCTGTCAGCACTAGGCAGACCTAACGTCAACTGTCCGTCCTCGAAGAAGAGAAACTCGCCGCAGCGATTGGCGGTACGGACGAGGAAGTCGTAGAACGTCTCGTTGTACTGCACTAGATAAGGCTGTATGAACTCTGACTGGATATTCATAACCTGTTCCCCGTTAACACCTGCCAAAACTTCTGTATCGGTGTATTTCAGGAATCTCAGATGATAGGGGTCAGACTTGATGAGTGGCACACCCTCTGACAGTGTACCGAAATTGAGACTTTCAGGCTTAAGGATGCCAGATCCGAGTTTACGGGCAACGTATGCCTTGCTGTACTTGTTGAGTGTCATCAGTTTGTCCATACTGAAGATACTCATCTTCACGGTCATGATCGTACCGTCGGATTCGCGCTTCAGCATGGGATCCACCTCAAACACGTAGTAACTCTCAGCGATGGTGAACGTGCTATTGGTTGAGCGAGCCTGTTCGAAGGTGGATTCCCCTGGCACCTTCAGGATTTCTACCTTTGCTTGTCGCTGTAACAGCAGGTCTGAGACTTCGCTGAACGAAGGAGCCCTAACAGGTTTCGAGGTGTCGTTTGTCACTTGCCTGAAAATCAATTCGACTTCAATCTCATTAGGCTCGTAGATCTTTTTGTTGATCTTGACGCCATTGAGATTGAGGAAATACGAGAGGCCTTCTTTGTCCGTAACGGTCACGCTTTCCTCTTGTATCAACTCAAGTACTTCCAGATTTTTACTCGGGGCGGTAATCGTATTCCCCAAAGTCAGAATGTAGACGAACTTGTCGTTTTGTTGAACTTCTCCGTTTGCCATATAAAATAATCACCTTTTACTAATCCACAAATTTGAAGAGAGTCTTGAATCCTGAGGTTTCAAAGATATCCATCAGCAACGGGTTGGCTCCCTTCACAATGATACTACAGCCGTGAGGGGCCGTATGCTTCAGCAGAAGGAGGAACATGCGCAGACCGCTGGAGGCGATGTATTCCAGTTTCGTACAGTCGAGCGTGATTTCGGTATCCTCAAGTTCGTAAAGTGGGGAAAGTTTCTCTCCTACCTCTTCTGCGATATAGGAGTCGAGTGTACCTTCAAAGGTGACAAGGGCCTTGCCATCAGTGGTTTCGATTGTCGTTTTCATTGTAGTTTTTGTTTTTATAAATTAATAATCAATGTTCAATTGTTTAATGAGATTCTTAATGCCAGCATTGTCAAGTCATCGGCCTGGTTGGCATCCTTCACGAAAGCAGCCACATCATCAGTCATCCGGTGGACGAAAGCAGCCACATCCGTCAGCCCATCATCCAAAGCGTGTCGTAAGGATTCTTCTACTCGTTCCTTACCAAAGAGGGTCTCTTGTTTGTTTGTGGCTTCTGTCAGTCCGTCTGTATAAAGGAAAAGAATGGCACCGTCGGGTACAGACTTCTCCTGGGCTGTGAACGTCATGCCCTCCATGACACCTAAGGGCAAGTTGGGGTCGACTTTCATCCGTTCGACTTCCGAGGTGATCAGATAAGGTGACTCATGGCCGGCATTGCTGTAGCGCAACAGGCCTGTCTTCAGGTCGAGTATGCCTAAGAAGAAGGTGCAGAACATCATCGTCTCGTTGTCGGCGGCATAACAGTCGTTCATGGCCTCGACGATTTGCTTCGGGTCGTCAAACCTGGTAGAGACGCTTCGGAACAGATAGCGTATCACCGTCATCATCAGCGCCGCTGGCACACCCTTGCCGCTGACATCGCCGATGCAGAAGAAGAGTCGGTCGCCTTGAATAAAATAGTCAAACAAGTCGCCACCCACAGTCTTGGCGGGTGTCAGCGATCCGAACAGGTCGATGTCTTTCCGTTTGGGGAATGGTGGGAACTTGTTGGGAATCATCGACATCTGAATCTTTTTGGCCACGTTCAGTTCACTCTCCATCTTGGCCTTCTTGGTGGTCGTCTCTTCCAGATCCTGGATATACTTCACAAGCGAGTGCTGCATGGTGGCAAAGGAGTCGCGCAGGTTGCTTATCTCATCTTCATACTCCAACCTGGGCAATGGGGCTTCGAAGTTCCCCTTAGCCACCTCGTTGGCCGACTGTGTCAGTGCCACCAGCGGTTTTGTCTCCTTCCGGATATTCCGCCGGCAGATGATCCATACCAGAATCTGCCCTAAGCCTGTGGCCGACAGCAGGCTGAGAAGAAGTAGGAGGATAGGTTGTATGAATACTCTTTTCTGCACGACGATGGCCATCGACCAGTTCGCCGATTGTAAGGGCGTGTAATAGATGTCAGCCCAGACGTCGTCGACCTTTATTGGCTCGATGCCACTCTTCATCTGGGTCATGTTGCGGATGACACTTTCGCTGTCGCCGAACCATTTGCCATTGTCCACGAACGAGCGGATGTTCTCCTTCATCATGCGTTTCTCCTCCGGATGGGCAATGAAGGTGCCGTCGCGATCGATAATAAAGGAATAGAAATCGAGGTTCCTGTATCGTTTGTCGATATTCATCATACCGTCTCTACGGCTCTCATCGTCAATCTTCTTCAAGTCAGTAATCAGATTCTCCAGCAGCAAGTCGGCTCCGCAAACACCGACCATGCGCCCTTCGTTGTCGCGAAGGGGCATGACATAAGTGCAGAACACCCCGCCGTAGCCCTTATTGTCTTTATAGACATAGGGGGCTGTCCAGAAGCCTTGATCCTCAGTTTTCGCCCTCAGATACCAGTCGGCCTTCAGATAGTTGTGCTCAGCCGAACCCACCTGATCAGTATAATAGCCACCGCTCTTCGTCTTGTGGATGTATGGCTCAAACCATCTTCCCTGCTGTGGGAAATAGTTGGGCTCGAAGGCTACGAAATAGCCTTCTACATCGTTGTTCAGGTGGATTTCCTTCTCCAGAGCCGCCATAACGGTTTCGGGCGAGTCCAGATTGTGGCCCACTTCGTCGAATACATTCTTGGCGCCAATCTCCATTCGCTTGATTTCCAGGTTGATCTTTTCTGATACCAGATTCATCATCCCAAGGTATCGGCCCCTGGTCTCGCTCTTCATAGCGCGGAAGGCGGCAAAGAATGTAATAGCCAGCGTAAAGGCCATGATGAACAATACAGTCCCCAGCACTTTCCATGTGAGCCTGTTGGCAAACGATAATGATTTCAGACGTGTATGGACACTCATATGCATGTCATGTCTTAAAAACCTTGCAAAGATAATGCTTTTTTTGAAGGATAGTGAATCATTTATGCTTTTTTTTGAATTATTTGTGGTATGATAGAGGTTATCTCAAAAGAAATATGTATCTTTGCGGCGTTAACGTTGAATGGTATGAAGAACAGGCTATTTGGAGAATCTCCGTTGCTACGACTGGCTGTCTGTCTGATGGCAGGGATTGTCATAGGGAATGATGTGGAGGCTGGGCATTGGCTCTTGCCTTTGTTGGCTGGTGCCGTAGTGCTGACAATGCTATTATGGAAGAAAGCATTACTACAGTCGGTGGCCATAGCAGTATGCTTCGTGCTGTTAGGATGGCTGTTGACAACAAGGCAGAAAGCGTCGCTGCGGGTGCAGTGGCCGGAGGAAGAGGTGAAGTATGAGGCAGTGGTGCTCTCTGAGCCACAGGAGAAGCCGAAGACGATGGCTGTGGATATCATGCTGGTGAAGAACGGACAGAAACTGAAGGGGTATTTCTACAAGGATGAGCGGAGTAGGGGACTGAGGATTGGTGACGGCCTCAGTATCCAGTCGCGAATCAGGGAGAACAGCAACTGGCACAGGGGAGCCTTCGATTATCGGCGCTATCTGGAGATACATGGTTTTACGGGGAGCACCTTCGTTTCCAGTTGGAAGTGGCAGAAGGTGAGGGTCTCGCTGGAAGGACTCTCAAGGCTGGAGCGTACCAAACTCTATTTCCTGAGGTTGAGGAGCCGACTCTTGAAGCGCCTGGCAGTCGACGAGTCGTCAGAGGACCAGTATGCAGTGGTGGCTGCGATGGCCTTGGGAGACAAGTCGGCCCTGACGAAAGAACTCAGGGAGGTCTATGCCGTCACAGGTGCTTCCCATGTGCTGGCACTCAGCGGCCTGCACCTCGGCATCATCTACACCCTGCTTTCGCTGCTGATAATAGGACGAAGGTGGCAGATGGTCTCGCAGATGCTTATCGTACTCTGTATCTGGGCCTTCGTCTTCCTCGTAGGGATGTCCACCAGTGTGGTCCGTTCTGCTACGATGCTCACGGTCTATGCCCTGTTGTCGCTGGGCTATCGCGACAAAATGACTGTTAATACCTTGGCCTTCACGGCTATCGTGATGCTGATGGTCCATCCGTTGTCGCTCTATGATGTGGGCTTTCAGATGTCGTTCATGGCGGTGCTGGCTATCCTTGTGTTTATGCCGCTACTGGAGGGACTCTTCCCAAGAGAGTATCTGCTCTCCCATCAGACCGTACGATGGCTGTGGTCGATGGTTGCCGTATCTGTCTCTGCCCAGATAGGTGTCGCCCCGTTGATTGCCTATTACTTCGGACGCTTCTCCACCTTTTTCCTGCTGACGAACTTCATCGTCATCCCTGCCGCCACGTTGATACTATGGCTATCGCCTGTGGTACTGCTGTTCCCTTCTCTCGCGTACCTATTATTATATATAGTGAAGTGCCTCAATACCGTCCTGGGGCAGATGGCTGCATGGCCAGGAGCGAGTATTGAGGCACTTCATCCTACGGTCCTTCAGACCGTGATGATCTATGTGGTCATCCTTTGCATCACATATATCCTAACCATCGTAGGATATCGTTCAGGTTCGCCACGACCATAAGGAGTATCAGGATGCCGAAGCCTACGTATTCGGCTCGGATCATGAACGTCTCAGAGGGTTTGCGGCGTGTGATCATCTCGTAGACAAGGAACAGTACATGCCCACCGTCGAGGGCAGGGATGGGGAGGATGTTCATGAAGGCGAGGATGATGGAGAGGAAGGCGGTCATCTTCCAGAACAAGTACCAGTCCCACATCGGGGGGAACAGACTGCCGATAGCGCCAAAGCCTCCTAACGACTTCGCACCGTCTGCCGTAAACACATATTTCATGTCGCCCACATAGCCTGCCAGCACATTCCAGCCGTAGGCAATACCAGCGGGGATGCTCTCGAAGAAGCCGTATTCACGGGTATAGGGTTCGTAGATGCCTGCGATGGTCTTCACGAAGAAACCAACCTTCAGTTCTGGACTCAGGGTGACGGCCAGGGTATCCTGACTCTTTGCACCATTCTCGTCAGCTCTTGATACAACAAGGGTGGCTGTGCGTATCTTCAGACTGTCGGCCTGTGACTTGGCTGCCGTCATCATGTCTTCGAGGATGCCTATCTGATCCGTGAACTCATTATACGAGTCTACGGGCTTGTCGTTGATGGCGATGATCTCGTCGCCCTGCTGGAGACCACACTCGGAGGCAGGACTATCTGCCATCACACTGTCGATGACGGCAGGGATGAGCGGACGGACGAACGAGGGTTCTGCCTTGAGCATACCCAAGAGATTCAGGTCGCCAGGCAATGTGAGACTCATCTCCTTGCCGTCGCGGATCAGGTCGACGCGAGTGGCCTCGGAGAGGTCGCGATAGAGGTCGGCAGAGAACTCCTTGAACGTGCCCTTGTCTGTGCCCAGAAGGATATCGCCGTCCTGGAATCCGAGGGCCTTGGCCTCCTGGTTGAACTTCATACCCAACGTCATATCCTTCACAGGGATATAGGTGTCGCCCCAGTAGAAGAGGATCATCGAGTAGATGAACAGGGCCAGAAGGAAGTTCACGAGCACACCGCCGATCATGATCAGCAGTCGCTGCCAGGCAGGCTTCGCACGGAACTCCCAAGGTTGCTCGGGCTGTTTCATCTGCTCAGTATCGAAACTCTCGTCGATCATGCCTGCAATCTTACAGTATCCGCCCAGCGGCAGCCAGCCCACGCCATACTGCGTGTCGCTGCCCTTAGGCTTCCATTTGAACAGACTGCCGTCCCACTTCCAGATGGAGGGGTCGAAAAACAGATAGAACTTGTCGACGCGTACGCCAAAGAGTTTGGCGAAGAAGAAGTGGCCGCCCTCATGGAGCAGCACCAGCAGGCCGATGGCCAGCATGAATTGAAGTAATCTTATCAGAAATATTTCCATATTTTTTAAGTTTATAGTTTAAAGTTTATAGTTTATAGATGATATGTTCTATAGGCAGACGACATTGCAGCTTTGAAGGGCTTGCCATGTAATCAACTATAAACCATAAACTATAAAATATAAACAATAAATACATTATTTCTCCATTAGTTCTGTAGCGATACGGCGGGCCTCGTGGTCTGTGTTGATGAGATCGTCGTACGACGGGGTGGCGATGTATGTGGTGCGCTCCATTGTCTTCTCGATGATGTCGCCCATCTGCAGGAATCCGCACTGGTCCTCAAGGAATCCGCGGTTCACAATCTCGTTGGCCGCATTGACGATACACGGCATGTTGCCGCCACGCTTGATGGCCTCGAAGGCGAGAGCCAGACAGCGGAACTTGTTCAGGTCGGGCTCGAAGAACTCCAGTGGATGGCGGAACAGGTCGAGCCGCTCGCCAGAGAGCGTCAGTCGCTTGGGGTAGGAGAAGGCGTACTGGATGGGCAGGCGCATGTCGGGCACGCCGAGTTGGGCCTTCACGGAGCCGTCCTCGAACTGCACGGCGCTGTGGACGATGCTTTGTGGATGCACCAGCACCTGTATCTGACTGGCCTCGACGCCGAAGAGCCACTTGGCCTCGATTACCTCGAAGCCCTTGTTCATCATCGATGCCGAGTCGATGGTGATCTTGGCGCCCATATTCCATGTGGGGTGCTTCAGGGCATCGGCCTTCGTCACGTGGGCTATCTCCTCCATCGACTTCAGGCGGAAGGGACCGCCAGAGGCCGTCAGCAGAATCTTCTCGATACGGTTCTGGTCCTCGCCGACAAGGCTCTGAAAGATGGCAGAGTGCTCGCTGTCGACGGGCAGAATCTGGGAACGATATTTGATGGCGAGGTCGCAGATCAGTTGTCCTGCCACCACGAGCGTCTCCTTGTTGGCCAGGCAGATGGTCTTGCGGGCCTTGATGGCGTGGATGGTGGGTGACAGTCCGGCGAAGCCCACCATAGCCGTCAGCACCATGTTGATGGGCCCGGCCTCGACAATCTCGTCGAGCGCCTTGGCTCCGGCGTAGACCTTCACGTCAGGCAGGTCGCTCATCAGCCCCTTCAGTTCGTCGTATCTCGCCTCGTTGGCTATGACCACAGCGGCAGGCTTGAACTCATGGGCCTGCCTGGCCAGCAGTTCCACCTGGTTGTTGGCTGTCAGACAATAGACCTCGTACAGGTCTGAGTGCTCTTTGATGACCTCCAGGGCCTGTGTCCCGATGGATCCTGTCGATCCGAGAATGGCTATTTGTTTCTTCATATCATTCCTTTTATACAATTCGGGCGCAAAGGTACGAATAATTCTTGAATTAACGGAATATTAATTGCAAAAGTATGTTTTTATCGTTGGAACAGGGCTTTGGCAAGGTGGAAAGCAACAGAGAGTTGCTCTCTTTTTTCAATACACGTGCTGATTTTACGAAATAATTGTATACCTTTGCAGACGAATTATCAAATGTGTATGGGAAAGAGATATCTGACACTAATCCTATTGATGAGCATGGCTCTCGGCACCGTCTGGGCGCAGAAGCAGGTGGTGTACACCCCGACTTGGACTGCCCAGGCCCAGTTTGCGGGCTTTTACGTGGCCGACGCCATGGGATTCTATAAGGAGGCGGGACTGGATGTGGTCATCAAGCATCCTACGGCTTCAAGTTCTGGCATTAACAGGCTGAAGAAGGGGGAGAGTCAGTTTGTGACCCTGCAGTTGGTGCCAGCGATGGAGATGATCGATGACGGCGACCAACTGGTGAACGTGATGCAGTATTTCCAGCAGAGCGGCCTGATGGTCGTTTCCCATGAGCCGCTGAAGAGTTTTGAGAGCCTGAACGGCAAGCACGTGGGGCGGTTCAGGGTAGGAATATCTCTGTTGCCCATGGCCCTGGGCCGTAAACTCAACCTCGACATCGAGTGGATCCCCTTTGCCTCGCATACCAATCTGTATGTCTCTGGAGCCATCGATGCGACACTGGCCATGAACTACAATGAACTGTACCAGTTGAAGATGGCAGGCCAGCGTCTGAAGAAGGACCAACTGCTGTATATGCGCGACGTCGGCTATAATGTGCCAGAGGACGGCCTCTACGTGACCAAGGACTATTATAAGGCTCATCGGGCCGAAGTGGATCAGTTCGTCAAGGCCACCATCAAGGGCTGGGAGTGGGTGGCAGCGCATCCTAAGGAGGCGCTTGATATCGTGATGCTCTATATGCGACAGACTGGTACACACTCGAACTTGTCTGCCCAGCAGTGGATGCTTGACGAGTGCCTCAAACTGCTGGTCCATCCGAAGACGGGCAAGCGTTCTTACCAGTTGGATCCTGAAGGGTTCGATCTGACCAACCAGATACTCTGTGAGGGTGGCGTGCTGAAGAAACCGATTACTTACAAGCAAATGACACAGCCATGAAGTTGCCAGATCTGTTTATCCCGTTCCGTACGCTTTATGCCAGGCTGACCCTTTGGGTGATGCTGACGGTGATTGTCGTCTTCACCATCATCACGCTGATCGTCACCTATCTGAGTTCAACGGCCGTGCTGGAAGGCTCGACGGAGAATGCCCAGAGCCGCATGGAGATAGCCAACCAGCATATCAACAGTGTGCTTGTGGCTGTCGAGGTGGCTGTGGAGAACAGTGTCCCTGAGGTGGAGTCGAAACTCGACAACCCTGATGATATGTATCGTGTCGTGACTCGTCTGCTGGAACTGAATCCGAACATCATTGGCTCCACAGTGGCGTTCGAGCCTTATTACTATCCTTCGAAGGGGGAGCAGTTCTCGCCGTACGCCTATCGTGACATCGACTCGACGGTCCACGTCAAGCAACTGGGTACCGCTGACTATGAGTATCACTATATGGACTGGTATCTGATACCCAAACTGTTGAAGAAGAACTACTGGAGCGAGCCCTATTTCGACCATGGCGGAGGTGAGCAGATGATGACCACCTACTCGCATCCCCTCTATGATGCCAATGGCAGGATCTATGCCGTCATGACGGCTGATGTGTCGCTGGAATGGCTGACAGACCTGCTGAGAAACAGTGACATAGACTTCAATATGAAAGCCCTGGATGGTGCCATAAGGGGAGATGCAGCCGCGGATGCGGAAACGGAGGTGGACAGCGCATTCCTGTACAACCATGCCTACACCTATATAATAGGTAAAGGTGGCACCTACATCGCCCATCCGCTGCATGAACGTATCCTGAATGATACCTACTTCACTTATTCGATGGAGTCGGGCGACAGCCTCAACAACCTGATTGGCTATGAGATGATCGATGGCAAGTCGGGCATGAGAGCCATTGTGCGAGATGGCACAAAATTCGTCATCAACTATGCGCCGATAGAACGAACGGGGTGGTCGATGGCTACTGTCATACCTTACAAACTGATCATCTTCCGTTCCATATTGTTTGGCGGCTTTATCATATTCGTCATGCTCCTTGGACTGGTCGTGCTGTTCTTCGTCTGCCGTCGTGTCCTGAAGCGCGTCACGAAGCCTTTGACCCTTTTTGCCCAGTCTGCCGACAGCATAGCGCAAGGTAATCTGAATGCCTCTTTGCCTCAGATCAAGACGCATGACGAGATGAAACGCCTGCACGACTCGTTCGCCCTGATGCAGACCTCACTTACAGAGCAGATGGAAGAACTGAAGCGCGTCAACGAGCAGAAAGGTCGTATCGAGGGTGAACTGAAGGTGGCCAGCGACATTCAGATGTCGATGCTGCCTAAGATTTTTCCACCTTATCCAGACCGTAAGGACATTGATATTTACGGCTGTCTGACACCAGCCAAGGCTGTTGGAGGCGATCTCTATGATTTCTATATCCGCAACGATCAGCTTTTCTTCTGTATCGGCGACGTATCTGGAAAGGGCGTTCCCGCCTCCTTGGTGATGGCTGTGTCGCGTAGTCTGTTCCGTATCGTCTCTACCCATGTGAATAAACCTGACCGTATCATGAGTCAGATGAACGAGGCTCTGGCCGATCAGAACGACTCTAGTATGTTTGTCACACTGTTTGTTGGATCGTACAACTTGAAAACAGGACTTTTGGAATACTGCAATGGCGGCCATGATGCGCCTTTGTTGGTCAATGTCAAGGAAAAACGTGCAGAACTGCTGCCTTGTGTTTCCAACCTTCCTGTAGGTGTGATGCCGGGATGGGAATTTGAGATGCAGGAGGCGATGATCTCCTCTGACACCCTCATCTTCATGTATACCGACGGACTGCCAGAGGCTGAGAATGTCAATCAAGAGCAGTTTACGGAGTCTCGCATGTTCGAGGTGGCTGATCAGTTGCTTGAGGAAAAAGAGGTTACGCCAGAACTATTAATAGAGCGGATGTCCGACGCTGTGCGTCACTTTGTAGGCGACGCAGAACAGAGCGACGACCTTACGATGTTAGCCATTAAGCGTAGATTGTGTTAATTTTGGGTTTAGAGTTCTAACAAACCCTCTGGAATGTGCATGGTAATGGTCCGTGCCTGCTGGTCGATGGCGGTAATGAGGTCATCGGTGGCAGGGATGAGTCGGCCGTCTTCAAGGCAGAAGAGGATGTTGAGCGTGCTGTCGTCGATGGAGGCGATGCGCCCGATGGCCTTGCCACTCTGCGCCTCGAGAATGTCGAAGCCAACAATGGCAGACCACGAGAGACCGTCTTCGGCATTGTCTGCGAGTTCACGGGGAAAATAGACATCGCATCCAGTGAGTTCCCTCGCACGTTCCTGACTGTCGACGCCTTCGAATTTTATGATGGCTGTGGTATCGTTACGGAAACGGTATTCCTCGATAAAGAAAGGTACGAGGATGCCATCAATGTCGAGGATGAGATAATCGGCTTCGACACTGTCAAACACATCATCGTCGAAAGGGAAAGAGATATCCCCCTTGACACCATGGCTTTTGCCTAATCGGCCAATCTTGAATACATCCTCTTTGCGTATCATTCTTATCTCTCACATCTCTTGATCTTGGCTCCCAGCGCATTCAGACGGGCCTCGATGTCTTCATAACCGCGGTCTATCTGCTCGATATTGTCGATACGGCTTGTTCCGTTGGCACTCATCGCTGCGATGAGCAAAGCGATACCTGCACGGATATCCGGACTGGTCATTCGGCCGCCACGCAGACAGATCTTCCGGTCGTGACCTACGACAACGGCACGATGGGGGTCGCAAAGAATAATCTGGGCACCCATGTCGATAAGTTTGTCAACGAAGAACAGGCGGCTCTCGAACATCTTCTGGTGGAAGAGTACCGATCCACGGGCTTGTGTTGCCACCACAATGAGTACAGAGAGCAGGTCTGGGGTCAGGCCTGGCCATGGGGCATCTGCTAATGTCATGATCGTACCGTCGATGAATGACTGGATCTCATAGTGACGCTGACGTGGAATATAGAGATCGTCTCCCTCCACCTTGACCTTCACGCCCAGTCGTCTGAAGGCATCAGGGATGATACCAAGATGGGATACGGAGACATCCTTGATACGAATGCCGTCTCCACACATCGCTGCCATGCCGATGAAAGAGCCAACCTCAATCATGTCGGGGAGGATTTGATGCTCTGCACCGTGGAGCGTATCGACACCTTCGATGGTAAGCAGGTTTGAGGCAATGCCACTAATCTTGGCTCCCATCTGATTGAGCAATTTGCATAATTGTTGGAGATAGGGTTCGCAAGCAGCGTTATAGATGGTGGTTGTACCTTTTGCATTGACGGCAGCCATCACGATGTTGGCAGTACCTGTCACGGAGGCTTCATCAAGCAGCATATAAGTACCTTTCAGACGGGTGGCTGCTATCTCGTAGACATCGCGACCCTCGATGCGACGGAATTTTGCTCCGAGTTTCTGAAATCCAAGAAAGTGGGTGTCGAGTCGCCTGCGGCCAATCTTATCTCCACCGGGCTTCGTAATGATAGCCTTGCCCATACGGGCCAGTAAGGGACCGATGAGCATCACGCTACCTCGCAGGGCTGCACACTTTTGGACGAATTGGTCGCTTTCAAGATAGGCGAGGTTGAGCGTATCTGCCTGGAATGTGTAGGTATTATCGCCCTTCGCTCCACACTCCTCACTCCTTGAAACCTTCACTCCGATATCCCTCAGCAATTGGATGAGGTTGTTCACATCGCGAATGTTGGGGATGTTATGAATGGTCACTGCTTCGCTAGTCAGCAAGGTGGCACAAATGACTTGGAGGGCTTCGTTTTTGGCGCCCTGTGGACGAATCGTACCGCGCAACGGATGACCTCCCTCGATGATGAATGATGCCATAGGCGTCGGGGGCTATTTTATTTTTTTTTCTTTTTTGTCTTAGGTTCCTCAGTGGCAATCGCCTTTTCCAGCTTCATTTTCGAAAGATCCAACTGGATTATGCCGTCAGTATAGCGCGCAAGGTCGTCGGCCACTTTCTCGTCACTCATAGAACCATGTCCCCAAGTTGTCAAGTTGCGTTTCATTTGATTGGCCGTGTAATAGACCAAGGCGTCACGCTCTTCACCCTCAGGCATCGATTTGAGCCTTTCAAATAACTGCTCAAGCAACTTCCCATAGTGGCGCATACGCATGCTTTCTTGTGGAAGGGGAATGGCGTTAGGCTTATTTTGGAGTTTTTCGGCTGCTGTCACGTCATAGGGCCAGTCGATGTCAAGTTGTTTGTGACTCATCAGATAGAGGTGATCCCACAGCGTCTGCTCGAAATCGACATTGTCGCGGAGTTCAGGAACTTTCGTTTCCATCATTCGGATAATCTCTTGGGCGCAACTTTGACGCTCAGACTTCTCTGTCAGTCCGATGGCATAATCAACCATTTTCTGAATCTCCCGTCCATATTCAGGCATCAGGAGTTTGTCGCGATGAGTGTTGTAGTCTAATCCTTGTATATCCATTCTGTTTTGCGATTTATGATTCTTTTAAATAAGTTTCTTGGGCATCTTGGCCACGAAGTCTTTCAGATAGAAAGGTGTGAAGTAGGCCACATCTTCTGTAGTACCATTCAGTAAACGGCGCTCTGCCAAGGGCTGCATCCATTTTGCCAGAGGCTCAATGCCTTCAATCAGATGGGCGTTCGGGTGGTTGATAACATCCATGCATTTTTTCGCACCATTGCCAAAGAAGTACATAGGATGTTCTTCGAGATAGTCCTTGTAAGTCTCTGCCGTTACAATGTCTGCACCAACTTCTCTAATGGGTTTCAGGGCACGGTTGTAGATGCCGGAGTAGACCTCCATCCGCCGGGCATCGAGCATCGGGCAGAGCAGAGCATCCTCTTCTGGGATTTCTCGGAGCAGCACTGGCACACAGAGTAATTCCAGCGTTGGCACGGCAATCAGTTTCAGATTACGGCCATAGCAGATGCCTTTCGCCATAGATACGCCGATGCGGAGACCTGTATACGAGCCTGGACCACAACTGACGGCTACTGCGTCAAAAGGAATAGCATGGTTGTCTGTAAACGAGAGTGCCTCGTCAACCATTGTCCCCAATCTTTCTGCATGGTTCGGTCCGCTGTGATCATCCTGTTGGAAGATCACCTGAGTGTCTTCTGATACGGCTACGGAGCACACATCCGTACTGGTTTCTATATGTAATATCGTTGACATTCTGTCTCTATTGCTTCTGTTATTAAAGTGCAAAGGTACGAACTTTTCCGCCAATAATCACCGTTTTATCAGAAATTAACGTCTTTCCCCTCCCTACTACCCCTACTACCCCTAATTACCCCTAACCCTCCCTACCATCCCTGCCTTCTTCTCTCCCTATTATATATTAATAATGTGTAGCCCTCTTTTAATCTTGATTTTGGTCAAGAGTGGCTGCGATTTTGCATAAAACCTGAAAATTTCTCCGGAAAAGTTTTGCTGTTTCGGAAAAAGTGTGTACCTTTGCACCCGCTAAACGAGAAACGCTTCCCGTGAGGCATCAGAAAGAGTTCTTTGAAAGATTTACATAGACAGAAGTAGTACAAGAAGCGAGTGCCTTATAATATGATTTGTACAGGCACTTGGGTAGAAGAAACAAAC
>ONPM01000029.1 GCA_900319715.1 uncultured Prevotella sp. | reverse complement strand
ATTTTTTGTTTAACACTTAAATTATTGTGGTATGAAGAACCAGTTCTTGAGCCTTTTGGGGGCTTTTGTGTGTGGAGTGATGGTGCTCGCAGGGGCAACGTCGTGTGAGAAAATGAATGTGGAGGGGTCTGAGGATGCGAGCGGGCCGGCAAACGTCGTGCTGCGCGTGGGAAGCATCGAGCAGGTGCCGTTTCCTGCCATTACGAGGGCGACGGTGGAGAATCTGTGTACGAGACTGAATTTCGACGTGTATGACGATCAGGGGATGAAGGTGGACTACGTGAACCAGAAGGCTACTGACGCGAACTTCGGCACGGCCTCCTTCCAACTGGACGAGGGGCACTACTATCTGGTGGTGGTGGCTCACAGCGGCTCGAAGAATCCGAGTTTCTACGTGAACGAGAAGGTGACGATCTCTGGCAGCGAACTGGGCGACACGTTCTGGTGCTGTGAGGAGATCGAGGTGGGCGACGGCCTGGTGAACCTGAACGTGGAGTTGAAGCGTATCGTCTCGATGCTGAGGTTCATCCCTACGGTGACGCCGCCTGTGGGTATGGAGCAGATCGTCTTCAAGTATAAGGGCAGCAAGGGCACGTTCAGCGGGCTGACGGGCTACGGCAGCACGACGGCGAAACAGACGGTGAGCGTGAGCGTGGACAGCGACGAGAGCGAGTATGAGTTCTATATGATTCCCAGAGACGAGGAGGACATGATAGACATCAGCATGATGGCCTACGACGGGGATATCCGCGCCCTGGGAGGCTGCAGTATCGACGAGGTGCCTGTGAAGCGCAACTGTATCACCATCTGCCGAGGGAACCTGTTCGACGGGGGCACCAATTCGGCCTCTGTGCTCATCTCGGTGGCGATAGACGACACGTGGGGGGAGGACATAAACATCAACTTATAGTGAAAATAAATCGGCTTTCTCTTCGCCGAATCGATTTTTTGCACTACCTTTGCAGGCGATATGGATAAGAAAGAGATCAATGACGTGCTGCGCAGGAACGTGGCGCTGCTGTCGAAAATCGGTGAGAAGGAGGCTGGCATGATGCCGGCTGTCGAGGCGCCGCTGCCGTCGGTGGACCAGGTGAAGGAGATCGTGAGGCTGGTGAAGAGCATCATCTTCCCAGACTACTTCAACAAGCGGCAGTCGGACGAGGCCATCCGCTCGTATTACATCGGCGTGCACATGGAGGAACTGATGGTGCTGCTGACAAAGCAGATTGCCCACGGACTGCAGTTCTGCGAGGACTGCGAGGAGATCCGCACGAAGGCTCAGGTGTATGCGGAGGCTGAACGGCTGGCTACGCTGTTCATCGACACGTTGCCTGAGATCAAGCGGCTGCTGTATACGGACGTGGAGGCGATGTTCGACGCAGACCCTGCGGCCACGAACTATGGGGAGGTGATCTTCTGCTATCCTGTGATGAACACGATGACGCACTACCGCATTGCCCACAGGCTGCACGAACTGAAGGTGCCCGTGATCCCTCGTATCATCACGGAGCAGGCGCACTCGAAGACGGGTATCGACATCCACCCTGGGGCGCAGATAGGCGAGTACTTCTCGATAGACCACGGCACGGGCGTGGTGATCGGCGAGACGACAATCATCGGCAACCACGTGACGCTGTATCAGGGTGTGACGCTGGGCGCGAAGAGTTTCAAGTACGACGAGCAGGGGAACATGCTGAACATCCCCCGTCACCCCATCATCGAGGACAACGTGACGGTGTATTCGAATGCCTCGATCCTGGGCCGTATCACCATCGGCCACCACTCTGTGATCGGTGGTAACATCTGGCTGACGCACTCCGTGCCGCCGTATTCGCGCATCCTGCAGTCGAAGGCTGTCGACGCAGGGTTTCAGGACGGAGCGGGAATCTGAGAGATTTTTGTTTACAGTTTACAGTTTACGGTTTACAGATGAATACTTCTATAGGCGGAATGGCTTGCCAGGTAATCAACTGTAAACCGTAAACTGTAAACTGTAAACTGTAAACCGTAAACTGTAAACCGTAAACTGTAAACCGTAAACTGTAAACAAGAAAAAAGGCTTCCTCAGCGGGAAGCCTTTCTCTTCATCAGTTCCTCGGCAAACTTGCCTGAGGCGAAACTCTCACCATCGTCGCCGATGCAGACGGGGATGGAGTCGTTGTCGGCACCACGGGTGCGGCTGTAGTAGTAACCGTTGCGATAGTAGCCCCAGTCCCAACTGGCGTTGTTCTCCATGTCGAAGCGGTAGGCACGGTTTTCCCAGTCGAACATGGTGCCACGGAAGTGGTTGTGCGAGATGGTGTAGTCGCGATAGTCGATGCGCACGTTGTTCCAGTCTGGGTTGCGGTAGGTGATGTAGATATCGCCGTTGCGCACCACCCAGTCGAAGGGACTGTAGGCGTAGTCGTTGCGGTTGCGGAGCGAGTAGTCCACCTCGTAGCCTGTGCCGTAGGTGGCAGGGCCGTAGTTGTCGTAGTAGGAGGCGTCGAAGCGCCACACGGTGTGGTATTCACCATCCTGGAAGGCTTCGCCCCAGCCGTTCTGGTAGTAGGTGTCGAGATATCCTTCCCAGTTGGCACCTGTGAGCCTGTCGGCGATCATGGTGTCTGTTTCGCAACTGGTGAGCCAGAAGAGCGGCATCATCATGAGGAGATAAAAGAACTTCTTCATAATCGTATCGTTTTAAAATGTTTGACGCTGCAAAGTTAGCATCATTCAGGCCGATGTGCAAGTGAATTGTCCTATTCGTGGGTAGGGATTTCCCTATTCTTGCCTTTCGCCCTGCGGCCTAGTCGTCTTCGCCCATGTGCATGCTCAGGGTGACGTCGATGTCGGACTGCTGCTGAACCTCTTCTGCCTCCTCTTCCTCCAGGTCGTCGCCTTGGAGGTGTCTGGCGTAGGCCTCTTCGATCTCCTCGAGTTTCTTGTCGCGCAGGTCTCTGATGTCGCTCAGGGCCTCGCTGTGCTTCTCGTTGAGTTGGTCGGCGACCTCCTTGAGGCTCTCAGGGCTGTCGGCCATCAGTTCTGCGAAGCCGTTCTTCTCTTCTGCGAGCACGGCATCCATCTGGGCCTTGCACTCGTCGTGGAGCGACTTGGTGGCCTGTGTCAGGGTGTCGCGGCGGTTCTTGTCTACTTCAGGCATCTCGCATACGAGGAAGGTGCTGGTGGGGTCGCCTTCCTCCATTTCGTGCTGGCTGATCTTGAACTCAGGGTGGGCATAGAGGATGGCATGCTCGATGTCGTGCAGCAGGTCTGGGTTCTTGGGGATGATGCCCAGATGGTAGTCGTCCAGTTCGGCCACTTCGGCCACCTCCTCGATGTTCATGCCTGTGGCCCCAACGACCACCGTCACGGGCATTAATGACATGGCGTCGGCCTTGATACATAGGTTGGCATAGCGGAAGGTGAGCAGGTACTGGTAACTGCCGAATTTCTTCTCGACTTCCTTGATTTCGGATATGATGAAATTGTTCATAATCGGATGTTGTTATTTTGATGGGTGTGACATGTGACTATTCTTTGGGGGCATCCTCAGTCTTGAGTTTGGCGCTGAGGCTGCCACCGGCGCCTGGGGCTCCCACGGCGACGCCGTCGGAGATGTTGGGCGTGGTGAGCGACGTCTTGACATCGAGGTTGTCGATGGTGGCCTTGGGCACCTTGAGGTCGGCCTTGATCTCTGTCTGGGCGTTGACGGTGGTCTTGCCGTAGATGTTGGTCTCGCTGCCGCTGACGGCGGTCTTGCCGTCGGCGAGTTGGACGACGGCCTTGGCCTCGCCCTGCTGGGCCTCGAGGGTCTTGTCGGCAAAGAGGCCTATCTCCTCGCTCTGAGTCTGTATCTTCTTGCTCTTGAGGTCTTTCGAGTAGGCGCCTACATACATCTTCTCTGCCACGGTCTTGATGGTACCGCCCTGGGCCAGTTGGCTGTCAGTGCGCTTCTCCTTCTCTACATCCATCGCCTTCACGTCGACAGCCTTAGCGTTGATGCTCATGCTGCCAGTGGCCTTGCCTTCTGTGTCGGTGGCCGAGAACTGCGACTTCTCTATGCGCACAGCGAAGCGGCTGTCCTTGGTGAGGGCGGTCTCCTTGGTCTTGTCGCCGTCGAGTTGCGAGTCGACAGCGCTGACAGAGACGGTCTTGGAGTTGATGATGACGTCGCCCTCAGAGGTATAGGTGGCCTTGGTGAGTTTGCCCTTGTCGTCGACATCGACATCCTTCGAATTGACGGTCGAGGCCTCGATGGTCTTGGAGCGGAGCAGGATCTTGCCGTCGGCAGTGAGGCCCTTCTCCTTGTATTTCTTCTCTGCGACCTCGTAGTCGACGCTCTCGAGCGTGATGTTCTTAGAGCGGATGACGACGTCGCCCTCGTTCTGGTACTGTGCCTTCGTGAGCACATCCTTGTCGTCGGCCTCCTTGTCGGCAGAGCCTGCGGTGGTGATATCCACGCAGCGCATGTTGACGAGCAGACGGTTGCTCTCGAGCAGTGAGCCCTTGTCGTCGTGGTCGCCTCTGACAGACATGGCGTTGGTGAGTACGTTGAAGCCTGCCTCTGGGTTGGTGCGGACGTTGCCGTCGGCATCCATCGACGAGAGGTTGACGGTCTCGCTGATCATGTTGATGGCCGTACGTGTGGACTTCTTCTTGAAGTCGTCGGCAGTGACCTTCGACAGTTGGTCTTTCTGGGTGTTGAAGTACTTCGTCAGGCGTGTGTTCTCACCAGACATCGACAGGAGGTCGGAGTACTTGAAGATGGCCTCTGTAATCGACATCGAGAGTTCTTCGATACGCACATTCAACTCGTCCATATCGTGATAGTCGGTACGCACATCCTCTTCGTTCTTCGCCAGTTTGCTCTTCTTCTCGAGCAGGTCGTCGATCTCCTTGCGCTGCTTCTTGAACTCATCCCTGGCTTTCTTCAGGTCGTCGTCGATGGCTTTCTTCGATACCTTGAGCGCCTTGAGACGCTTGTCGATCTGCTGGAGGCGGTTCTCGCGGCTGGCTGATGCCTGGATATCCACCTGACGGTCGGACTTGAGCCTGATGCCGGCCTCGCTCATGTCGCTGACAGTGGGGAAGGCTCCGCCGTTCTGTACCTTATCGCTCTGGATGGTGACGTTGGCGGCCTGGCTGACTATCTTGGACACCTCGCCTACGACGTGCTCGTTGCCGTCGATGCCAGGGTTCTCGGCCACCTGCTCGATGATGGGCGCCTGTACGCCGATGCGCCCTACATCGCCTGCGCCCTGCAGCCTGACATCAGTACCCCTGATGACCACCTTCGACTCGCAGCCAGGATTGAGGATGCCGCCGAGGTTGACGTCGCCAATGATGATCTCTGGCGCAGAGAGCACGATGCGCTTGTCGTCGCGGATCACCCTGCCCATCGACTGGTTGAAGTTGTCGACTTTCAGGTTATAGACCTCATCCTTCAGTTTGCGGATGGCCTCGAGGACGCCTTCCTTGAAATCGCCTTCTGAGAGTTTGTCGATGCTCTCATCAAACTGCTTATATACTGAATCTGCCATAATTGCTCCTTTATTTATATGAGTGATTACTTAATATTGGAAATAGCCTTCTTCAGGTTGGCCTCGTTGCCAAGATCGGCATGTTTCCAGGTCTCGATGTTCTCGCCGTTGATATGGTAGGTGACATTCTTCTGGTCGGAGAAGATGATCTTGCCGCCCTTGCCGTTCCATACTCTGCGCTCCCAGCCCATCTTTGGCTTGTCTGGGTTGAGCACGGGGTTCCAAGCCTTCTTGGCACCAGTCCAGTCGGCAACGAATGCGAGCAGTTTCTTGAAGAAACCAGGATTGTCCTTTGAGCCCAGGGCTGCCACATCCGACCAGTTGAACATGAGCAGGTCGAAGTTGACCTCGTTATAACTGAGTTTGAAGAACTTGCCCGGCTTCTTGGGGCCTACACCGATTTCTGGCGGGATGAGGTTGCCCTCGCTCTTGTAGAGTTCCAACAGGAACTTGGCCACCAGTTTCCGCTTGATGAGGATAGGATCCATGAAGAGGTCTTCGTAGTCTGGTGTGTCGTGATTGATGTAGTTGTCCTTTGGTCCGCTCTCGAGTGTTCCAAAGCGGTCGTGCCATTTCTTGGGGAAGAACTCCAGTTCGCTTTTGTTTCCATCGTAGATGACCTTCTTGAACGCATCGTCGATCCACTGGGTATCTTTGTGGGATGTCGTGCCCAGAGTGGCCTGGTTGACGGCCCTGATGGTATTATCAGAGAACAGCGTCTTGAAAGCGAGCACCTGACGGTGGACAGCCCATGCAGCCTTACCGTAGTCTTCGATAGCGGGTTTCAGATAGGCTTTGACCTCCTTGACACTTGTGAGGATCTCACCGTCCAGGCCAGTGATAAAGTTGCGGCCCTTCTCCTGACCCTTGAAGTCTTTGTAGGCAATGCACGACATGTCGATGGTGCCACCCTTGAAGTCGTCGTCGTCGTTCTTCTTGAACTCCTTGTCGGCATTCTTGAAGCCGTCGGCCAGGCACTTGGGCGCATGATCCAAACAGTCTTTCTTATAGACAGACTTGATGTAGAGTTCGTAACTCTCCTGTGCCTTGAAGGCATCCTCCATCAGATTCTTATAATCGTCGCAGAACTGTCCGACCTTCTGGTCGATACGCTTGATATAGGCCGTGGTCTTGGCATAGAACCTCTGCTTGTCGGCATCTTTCTCGACACCAAGGATTTTCTGCCAATCATTGCTGTACTGATCGATGCTCACTTTGGCCTGCCCCTTTCCGGCTTCGAACATCAGGTAGTTCTTCGACTTGACCTGCAGGGTGCCCTCGATCGGACGTAGGAACACGTCGCAGAGGCAGCGCAGCAACTGCATATCCACAATCTTGAAACTGGTGGTATACTGTTCGAGATACTCTCTGGTCTTCTCCTCAGCTTTTCCAACAGCCCAGTTGCCGGCAAATGCGGCACCAGCCTTTGCCCAGCGGCCCACCTTTGTGCTCTTCTTCTCTTTCCTGGTATAACCATCGCCTGCGCCAGCACTTTCTGCACTTTCTGCGTCAGGCTGGCTGTTGGCATCAGTCACATTGGCACCAGAAAGCAGTTTCAGGTTGTTGCCAGCCTCGATAGAGATATTCTTTCCCTTGATGGAGATGTCGCCGTTAGGTGCCTCGATGCTGATGCCTGTGAAGGCGTTGACACTGACTTTACCAAAAGGTGAATTGATGCTTACGCTACGTTTGGTGGAAGACATATCCACAGAGAACATACCGAACTCATCAGTCAGGGTGATGCCACCACAGAGTTTGCGGGCCTCCTTCCCGAAGGTCAGTTTGTCGCCCAAGACGGGGATGTAACTGCCGACCTTGGAGAGCATCGGGGTGAGCGACTGCACGAAGTCTTTGTCGCTCTTAGCCACTTTGAAACTCATCTTCTGACCGCTGGGCGACTTGATGACCATGTTCTCATCAGGGTCGACGTGCTCTTTGGAATAGAGGCTTCCTGTGACGTAGGGGCGCTCCACATTGTCGCTGTCGAAATTGACCATCACCTCGTCACCAGGATTGGGCCTGAAGAACACTCCGCCTTCCTCTGTAGCCATCGGCATCGCCATGCGCACCCAAGGCGTGGCCACCTCAGAGAGCAGTACCTGCCACTTTTTTGACAGTTTGTCGACATTGGCCTGTGACTCTTCTTGGGCCTTCGTCGTCTTCTCAACTTCTTTCTGGCTTTCTTTCAACTGCTTCGCCGTGGTTGCGATATCCTGCTCCTTCCTCTCCTTCTGCTTCCGCCTGAGATATTCCAGAGGTGAGGCTGCACCGCTGGCCTCGAAGCCATTCAGGTCTTCGATCATGTTCTTGAGATACTCGTTCTCAGCGTTCAGGTTTTGGCGCTCCTCCTCCAGTTCGGCCTTCTTGCTTTGCAGGAGTGTCTCCTTGATCTTCAGGATGCCCATTGCTCCGAGTTTGCCTGGCAGCATACCGTAGTCGTACCAGTGCATCTTCATGTCTTCGTTGACAGCCTTGAGTTGGCCTGCTACCGAGTTGGGGTTTTCCTTGTCCGTCAGATTAGTCGTGATTTCCTTCACACGTGCGTCATTGGCATCCTGCCTGCTCTTGTTCTCCTCGCGCTTACGCATGAAGATCTCTTTCTGCTTCCTTGCGTCAGGCTCTTTCTCCAGTTCATCCTGGAGCGCGGCCATCGCCCTGTTCTGGGCTTTGAGCATGGTCAGAAGGCTTTCCAACTTAGCCTGCTTGGCTTTGGCCTCGTCGGCAGCGTCTTTCTTCTGCTTCAAGTCGTCCTTGGCCTGCTCGAGTTCCTGCTTCTGCTGCGGATCGCCGACGGCCTGCCAGGGGAAGGCAATACGTACGCGCCCCTGCTTCTTGGGGTCGCTGTTGTCGACGATGAATGCGGTCTGCGGTCCAGACTTTCTGATGACAGGCTGGTCGACCAGTGGCGGCAGAGCACGGTCCTTACCACCATTAACATCTTCGATGACGGGAATCAGGTCGATCTGCTGAGACTGCAGAATCTTCAAGTCAGGAGCATCCGGGCTCTGTAAGCCGTTTTTGGGTGTACTGATATTGCTCGACCGTTGCTGGATTTGAATGATGATATATTTGCCAGGGAGATCTTTGATGGTCACTACGTCGCCGAGTTTCACAGGGCTGAAACGGGTACCCATATCGACGTGCACAATCTTCTTCTGCTGCTCTTCCTCGTCTTTGCGAATCTGAGAGTAATAGGTCAGTTTCACCCAACCGTCTTTCAGGGCTGTAGAGAAAGGTACGGTCAAGGTGCCGTCGGTCTGCTGTGGCTTGTCCTTATAGGCGTCGATCCATTGCTTGTTGCCTGCGTTGTTAATTGTCGACGCAGTACCTTTGGCTGTAATAAAATTCACCGAATAGGCTGCTCCCAAGTTGGCGCCAATCGTCTTGGCACCCTCCCATGGATCATCGTGGTTAGCGACGATCTGTGCGAACAGGTCGAGGGAGAGTTTTTTGACGGCGCTACTTGTGTCGTACACGCCGAAGACTCTTCCAAAACTTGAGAAGCCGTCCTTGAACATGGGGAAGATATAGTCGTCGTGGGCTAACTCTGAGTTGTAGGTGTAGTCGGTGCCGAAGGTGCCTTGCGGATAGCCTGTCGAGTCTTTCTCAGAAGGGCTGTCGTTGAACTCACCCCTCTTCTCACTCTTCACACTGTCGCGCGTGAAGGCCTTGATAGAGAGTGGGGCTGTTGACATGCTCTGATAGGATATGGAGTCGTAGTTCCTGATAACCTCCGTATTTTCGCTCTTGGGCAAGCCTAATATCAGTTGTCCGTTCTCGAACATCAGGAACTCACCGCAACGGTTGGCCACGCGTACCATGAAGTCGTAGAACGACTCGTTGTACTGCACGAGGTACGGCTGTATGAACTCATTTCTGGAACCAGGCTGAGTAGGATTCGAATATATCAGGCTCTGCATGTTGCTGGTGTCCACCTTCACGAGTTGATTCTTGAAGCCGAAAATTTTGCTCTCGGATGTCAGGATGTCTGCTCCCAGTCGTTTCGTGACATAAGCCTTGCTGTATTTGTTGAGCGTCATCAGTTTGTCCATGCTGTACATGTATAACTTGACGAAGAGCATCGACCTTTTGGAGTCTCTGATCACTTGTGGAATGATCTCGTGGACATAGTAATTCTCCGCAATGATGATCTCTGAGTCTTCATCATCCTTGGGTGCTATGCCGAGGGTTATCCTGCGCTGCAGGAGAATCGTCTTCAGATCGTCTTGCGAGAGCATGGTCTGAGCCTCTGGGCCGACGGCATTGTGATATATAATCTGCAGGTTGGCAGTGATACAGCCAGGCTGGTAGATCTTCCGCAGGAATTCGACCTCATTGAGTTCGATGTCAAAACTCAGACTATTGTGTTGCAGCGAGGTCGTAACCCTCTGTACGAGTGTCAATCCTGGCACCGTCTTGTCTGGCGACTCAATATTCTCATGGAAATGGAGGTCGTAAGTAAACTCTAAAGTCTCTTTTAAATCAGTATTTGCCATTTATAAATATAATTAGTCTTTCGTAATATGTTGATTGATGACAGAATAATCAAGATGATTATTTTTTATTTTTCTTTCTTTTTGCCAAACTCAGGGTCGATCTTGAGGGTGGCCGAGACGATATAGGTCAGTGTGCAGGCCGCCATGACGATGAGGAAGAAGGTCTTGTAGCCGACACTCTCCTGCAGGGCACCTGCAAAGAGGCCTGGTATCATCATCGACAGTGCCATGAAGGCCGTACAGAGAGCGTAGTGGGCTGTCTTATACTCGCCCTGACTATAATATATAAGGTAGAGCATGTAGGCCGAGAAGCCGAAGCCGTAGCCGAACTGTTCGATGAATACACAGACATTGATGATGAACAGGCTCTCAGGCATGGCATAGGAGAGATAGACGTAGACGATGTCAGGCAGGGTGATGGCCATGACCATCGGCCAGAGCCAGTGCTTCAGTCCGTCGCGGCTGGCTACGATACCTCCGAGGATGCCTCCCAATGTGAGGCCGATGACGCCGACGGTGCCCTGTACCAGTCCGTATTCGGCTGGTGAGAGGCCGAGGCCGCCGTTGGCGGTAGCGTCGATGAGGAAGAGGGCGCTGACCTTGGCCAACAGTCCCTCAGGCATGCGGTAGAAGAGCATGAAGCAGATGCCTGCCCACACCTGCGGCTTCTGGAAGAAGGTCTTCAGCGTGTGCCAGAATTCCTGTATGATCTGCTGGCCGCTCATCTTCTCGATGCCTTTGTCTTCTGTAGGCCGAGGCAGGATGTAGTGGTGCCAGAGCCAGAAGGCGATGAAGAGGCCGCTCATGCCGTAGAACATCAGACTCCATGAGTATTTCACGTTGCGGGTGATGACCTCGAGATTGCCTGCGAGCATCACCAGCAAGCCCTGTCCTACGATGGTGGCGATGCGGTAGAAGGTGGAGCGGATGCCCACGAAGTAGGCCTGGGCATGCTGCTCGAGGCCGAGCATGTAGAAGCCGTCGGCGGCGATGTCGTGGGTGGCACTGGCAAAGGCCATCAGCCAGAAAAACGCCAACGAGCCTTGCAGCCAATAAGGCGCAGGGATGGTGAAGGCGACACCACCCAGGGCGGCTCCGATGAGCAGTTGCATGGTGACAATCCACCAGCGCTTGGTCTTGATGATGTCGATGAATGGGCTCCACAGGGGCTTGATGACCCAAGGCAGATAGAGCCAGGAGGTGTAGAGGGTGATGTCTGTATTCGACAGGCCAAGGCGTTTGTACATGATGAGCGAGATGGTCATCACAGCCACGTAGGGCAGGCCTTCGGCGAAATAGAGGGTGGGCACCCAGGCCCAGGGAGTCTTTTTCTTCATTGAGATTTTTTATGATTTTATTCGTAGAGTTTGCTGATCTCGGCGTGACGGTAATAGAAGAGCAGGATGTCGTCGTAGGTCTTGCCTTGCTCGCCCATGACGGCAGCGCCTATCTGGCAGAGGCCTACACCATGGCCCCATCCGCGGCCGTGGAGACGGAAACATTTCTCACTCCTCCCTCCACGCTCCACACTCCTCGATTCTACCTCGAAGGCGGAGGAGAGCAGATGGGTCTCGCTGAGGGCACGACGGATCTCGAGTTCCTTGCCGATGGTGAGCGTCTTCTTGGTGCCCACAATCTTCAGTTTCCAGATGCGCCCGCTCTTGCCACGCTCCAGGGGGATGAGTTCCTGGATGATGCCGAAGTCGTCTTTCAGTTTGCGGTTGACGAGTTCTGACAGTTCCGTCTGGGTGTACTCCACCGTCCAGCGGTAGAAGTCTGGCGTCTCTTGGTCGTACGACTTCATCACCTGCGAGAGGATCTGCTTGTCGCTGGTATTGCACCAGGGGTCTTTGATGCTGACGAGGTAGGGCTTGGGCGTGTCTTCCCAGCAGTACTGGAACTCTTCGGTCTGTCCGCCACAGCACTTCGAGAAGCGCGCGTCGCAGATCTCACCGTCGTAGGAGAGCACCTGTCCTCGTGTCTCGCTGACGGCCTGCTCGGCCTTCTTCCTGTTGTCGCCGCCAATGCCCTGATAGCGCTGGCAGTGGTCGTCGGCACAGACGTCGAAGATGGTATGGTCTTCGCGGTCGTACCAGCGGATGATCTCATCGTCCTTCTTGATGAAGGAGAAGAAACTGTCTTGCCCGCTGTCGAGTCGGCGCCGTTTCTCCATCTGCGCCAGGATCCACGAACGCGAGATGACGGCGTGGGCCTTGAGGAACTCGATGGAGGCGGCAGGAGACATCTCGCTGGCGATGACGCTCGTGAGGTATCGCTCTACAGGCAACTCGTTGATGGCCACGATCTTATCGGCCTCGACGACGATGCGCAGCGTGCCCTCGAACACCTGGGTCTCCTTACGTTCCCAGTGGAAGTCGACGCCGATGGTGACATCGTTGAGCGAGAAGTTGGCGTCAGGTGCCTGAGGCGTGAAGGTGAGTTCGCGATACTGTGTGCCTCGCCACATAATGCCTCCCTCGAAGAAAGAGACGGTCTGAGGACCCGTGATCACCTCACCCTTGGCAACGTAGGCCTGCTTGAGTTCGAAGTCTATCTTCTCGGCCGTGACGATACCCACGGTTACGGTAGGCTCCTTCTTCATGGCGCACTGAAGACTGGACGCAGAACGCTGCTCGTTGTCTTGCAGACGGTCGATCACCTGCTGGAGTTGTTCCTTCGACAGCGATACCTCGTTGAGAATGGCAAGGGCCTTCTCTGGGGTGAGACGCTCGAAGTCCTCCTGGCGCGGAGTGATGATCATCCCTGCCATGTCGAGTGCGCCTGGCGAGATGATGAACTGGTCGTCGCCTTGGGCGTAGTAGCAGTCTGGGCGATGCTTGGCCCTGGGGAATACCACAGACAGATATTCGTCGATGCCTGATGTGCTGTCGCCATGTCTCTCACGCCGCCAACTGACGATGTTCATCATCGGCTCGGCATCGTCTTCCTGCATCGGCAGGGCCTCGTAGAGACGTAGGAACAGTTGTTCGCCGCTATATTGCGAGTGGCAGCGGATGAGCAGGGCAGGGCAGTGGTATTCGTTGACCAGTGAGATGTCCTCGCCCTCGTTGAGGCTGACGATGGTGGTGAGATTCCTGCTGAGGCGCTGCCACGACAGTTGCAAGGGCAGCCGCCCGCTGGTGCCAGCCTGGAAATGGGCATGGTCTGGCGCTGAAGCACCACACTTGGGACCGTTGTAGAAGACCATCATCTCAGGGTATTCGTCGAGCAGTTTGTATATCTCGCTATAGTTGTCACGAATGCGCTGAGGCTCGTGCCTGACGCTGGGAATGGTGAAGTGGACAGGCAGGATGGGGTAGGGGTTCACGAGCAGGTCGAAATGGCTGTCGACGGATTTCTTCGTCTGTTCCTTCGGACGGTTCGCCTCGCAGAGGAAACAAGGTCTCTCAGCGAGCACCTTCTTGTCGATGCTGGCACCTGTGGAGACGATGCGTGCAGGGTTCCACTGTACCTGTACGGAAGAGGCGCCTACGGCCAACTCGCGTGTCTTTACGTTACGCAGGTCCTGATAGCGCCGACGGGCATCGTCCCACTTCTCCAACTGGCGGTTGAAGAAGCGTTGCAGCGGTGAGTCGTTCATCAGTTCCTGCTTGCCTTGGAGCATCTGCTGACGGGCCAGGATCTCGAGTGTGCGCAAGCGATCCTTATAGAGGTTGTTGGCGTTGATGCGGTCGATGCTGAGTGCGGCATCGCTGTTGCCTCCCCACCGGCGACAGAGATAGAGTTCTGTGAAGATACGTCCGATGCGGTAGTGGCGCGAGAAGATGAGTCCTAAGGCATAGTCCTCGCCGTAGGAGGTGTTGGGGAAACCTATCTGTCTCAGCAGGGGTGTGAAGAAGGCACGGGGGGCCCCCAGACCATTGATGCGCAGGGCATTGTTGGGGCCGTTCTCGTCTGTCCATTCGGCATGGTCGATGAGTCCTGGCGGCAGGGTGTTCAGGTCGAAGTCGCACATACGGTAAGAGCCGATCACCATCGCGGCATTCTGCTTGTAGAAGGCGTCGACCACTTGTTGCAGGGTCTTCGGCGATGAGTAGAGGTCGTCGGAGTCGAGTTGTACGGCGAAGCGTCCACAGCGGTCGTCGTTGATAGCCTGGTTCCAGCAGCCGCCGATGCCGAGGTCCGTGCGCTCTGGGATGATATGCACGAGCCGCTCGTCGTGGATGGCCTGCAACAACTCCGTAGTCTTGTCAGTAGAGTGGTTGTCGACCACGATGACATTGTATTTGAAGTTGGCCTTCTGCGAGAGGGCCGAGTTGACGGCGTCGCAGATGGTCTTCTCGCGGTTGTAGACGGGGATGATGACGGATGCCTCTACGTCGAACTCCTGTTCGTTGAAGTCAGGACGACGGTAGTAAGAGGGGTCTATCTTGGCGCCGATCTCCGCCAGATGGGCAGTGGCAGCCTGCTCCATCTCGATCTGCACCTCACGGTTGCGTGGGTTCACGTAGTCGAACTGCTTCACGCCAGAGGCACGGGTGTCGAGTTCTTCTTCCGAATAGAGTCTCTCGTCGATATGGAACAGTTTGCCGCTGCGGCTCAGGAAGAGGCGCAGGGCATAGAGGCCGGCATGGTGGTAGTCGCTCTCGCCGGCCTGCATGGCAAACGTATGGAGCAGTGCTGTCTTGATGAGCAGCAGCGATCCGAAGTCGAAGTCATCGCGGATGCTGCCCAACTGGTAGTCGATGACGGGGTGGGCCACACGCTTGCCGTCGATGAGGTCGAAGTGGTCGGCATAGACCATCGATGCATCGCTGTCGGAGGCCACTCGGAGAATCCGTTCTAAGGCGCCTTCGCCCAGTTCCAGCCTTGTCGGCTTGGTCTGAAGCAGTACGTAGTCGGCCTTGGCGTTCTCGGCGATGGTCATCAGGGTGTTGCTGCTCGTGAGGTTGTCGACGGTCAGTTGCTGACAGTCTTTCAGCGATTCGTCAGTGGGCTGTGGGGCGGAGGTAAGTAGGAAGATGTGTTGCACCGTCTTGCTGGCTCTGAGTTGTGCCACGGTCTTAATGGCACCAGTCCTATCGTCGCAAGGCAGGAAACAGTCTATTTTTTCTCTCATGAGGGTTTGTTTAAGTATAATTCAGCGCAAATTTCGTCATATTTTTCGAGAATACCAAATAATTTAGGGAAAAACTCGATTTAATTTGGAAATTCACGCACTTATTCGTACCTTTGCAGACGAAAATGGAGACTAACGACAACAGAAAGGTGCTACTTGGACTTTCACTCGACGAGTTGAAGGTGATTGTTCGTGACATGGGGATGCCAGCCTTTACGGCAGGACAGATCCTCAGGTGGATCTGTCAGCAGCATGTGACGGATATCGATCAGATGACCAATCTCTCGAAGGTCAACCGTGAGCGGCTGAAAGAGCACTTCATCGTAGGAGCAATGGCTCCCATCGACTGCCAGCGCTCGAAAGACGGCACCATCAAGTATCTGTTCCCTGTGCGTTGCTCAGAGTCTTCTGGGATTTCTGATTCCTCAGAGTCTTCTGGCGCCTCCCGTTTCGTGGAGACCGTCTTCATCCCAGATGGCGATCGTGCCACCCTCTGTGTCTCCTGCCAGGTGGGCTGTAAGATGAACTGCCTCTTCTGTCAGACTGGGAAGCAGGGCTTTGAGGGCCATCTCACCGCCGCCGACATCCTGAACCAGATCTATGCCCTGCCTGAGCGTGAGCGCCTGACGAACATTGTCTTCATGGGGCAGGGCGAGCCGATGGATAATCTCGACGCCGTGCTGCGAGTCACGGAGATCCTGACGGCCGGCGATGGCTACGGCTGGAGTCTGCATCGCATCACCGTCAGCAGCGTGGGTATCAAGAATAAACTGCAGCGCTTCCTTGACGAGAGCGAGTGCCACGTGGCCATCTCGATGCACTCACCACTGCCGGAGCAGCGCCGCAGGCTCATGCCTGCCGAGGGGCAGATGTCGATTACCGAGGTCGTGGCCTTGTTGCGGCAGTACGACTTCTCTCACCAGCGCCGTTGCTCGTTCGAGTATATCTGTTTTGGCGGACTGAACGACGGCCCTGTCTATGGCCGTGAGATCATACGGCTGCTGAAGGGACTTGACTGTCGTGTGAACCTTATCCGTTTCCATGAGATTCCTGGTGTCGACTTGCCTGGCTCTGATGAGAAGCGCATGGAGGCGCTGCGTGACTATCTGACGGCCCACGGCGTGTTCACCACCATCCGGGCCAGTCGCGGGCAGGATATCTTTGCTGCCTGCGGACTCCTGTCTACTGCGAGGAAGGGTGAAAAGGTGAAAAGGTGAAAGGGTGAAAAGGTGAAAGGGTGAAAAGGGTGAAAAGGTGAAAGAAATGAATAAATTGAGATAATATGGAAGAAAGAAAGATTCGCGTGGCAATTACGCATGGCGATACGAACGGTATTGGTTATGAAGTGATTCTCAAGGCATTTGAGGATCCGACGATGCTCGAACTCTGCACGCCAATCGTCTATGGCTCGCCCAAGGTGGCCAGTTATCATCGTAAGGCTCTTGGCCTGGAGACGCAGTTCTTGATTGTCGACAAGGCTGAGGATGCACGTGACGGACGGCTTAACCTGCTCACCACCTTCGACGAGGAGGTGAAGGTGGAGTTCGGCACGCCTACCGATGAGTCTGACACGGCGGCCCGCAAGGCTGTGGCGCGCGCCAAGGAAGACCTGCAAAAAGGGCTTTACGATGTGCTTGTGCAGGCGCCGATGCGTTCGAATGCCAATCCGGGGAAGGAGGACAAGTCGCTGACGATGATGGTGAGCGATCTCGTGCGTATCGGTCTTGTGACCACCCATCTGCCTCTGAAGGATGTGCCTGGAGCCGTGACCGTCGAGAAGATCGTCGACAAGGCGGCCATCTTCTTTGCCAGTCTCCGTCGTGATTTCCGCATCTCCAATCCCCGCATCGCCCTGCTCGCTCTCAACCCCCAGTTGGGCTCAGAAGAAGAGACAATCATCAAGCCTGCCATCGAACAACTCGAGAAACAGGGCATTCAGGCCTTTGGCCCCTATGTGGCTGATGACTACTTCGGCGAGAAGATGTATTATGATTTTGATGGTGTGCTCGCTATGTACGACGATCAGGGTCTTGTGCCTTTCAAGACGCTTGCCGTCGATGGTGGCGTGAAACTGAAGGCTGGCATCAGTGCCATCTGTACCACGCCTGACCACGGCCCTGCCTTCGATATCGCCGGCAAGGGTGTGGCCGATGAGCAGTCTATGCGACAGGCCATCTATACCGCCATCGATATGTACCGCCACCGCATCGACTATGACGAGCCGCTGGCTCACCCTCTGCCCAAACTCTATCACGAGAAGCGCGAGGATGGTGAAAAAGCCCGCTTTGCCGTGCGTACGCCTCAGAAGAAAGCCGACGATGGGATGCCTGTATCAACGGAGGAATGATGATTTTTTCGTTAAATTCTGCCAAAATTGCAGTTGTTTCAGAAATAATGCGTAATTTTGTCAGCCAAAAACGAAGATAATGGATTTACAAGCCATCAAACAACGGTATGGAATCGTAGGCAACTGCGAGGCGTTGAACCATGTGCTCGACGTAGCCCTGCAGGTGGCACCCACCAAACTCAGCATCCTCATCGTGGGAGAGAGTGGCGTGGGTAAGGAGATCATCCCCCGTGTGATCCACGATAATTCTCCGCGCCGGCGCGAGAAATATTTCGCCATCAATTGCGGCTCTATCCCTGAGGGCACCATCGACTCAGAGTTGTTCGGTCATGTGAAGGGTTCCTATACCGGCGCCATCAACGACTCACCGGGTTACTTCGGCGCAGCCAACAAAGGCACGCTCTTCCTCGATGAGGTGGGTGAACTGCCCTTGGCTACACAGGCCAGGCTGCTGCGAGTGCTCGAGAATGGCGAGTATATCCCCGTTGGTGCTACAGAGGTGAAGAAGACCGATGTGCGCATCGTCGCTGCCACGAACGTGAACATCCAGAAGGCCATCAGCGAAGGCCGTTTCCGCGAAGATCTGTTCTACCGTCTGAACGAGGTGCCCATGCAGATGCCGCCGCTCCGTGAGCGGGGCGAGGATATCGTGCTGCTGTTCAGGCTCTTCGCCATGCAGATGGCAGAGGAATACCGCATGGACAAGGTGGTGCTCACCGACGAGGCCAAGCAGGTGCTGATGCGCTACAAGTGGCCAGGCAACATCCGGCAACTGAAGAACATCACCCGCCAGATCTCTGTGCTCAGCCCCGAGCGCACCATCACGGCCGACATGCTGCGCACCTTCATCCCGCAGGATCAGGAGACCACCCAACTGGCCACCATCCATCGTGCTGACAGCGGTGACCACTCGTTTGAGAACGAGCGCGAGATACTCTACAAGATACTCTTCGAACTGCGTGGCAACGTGAACGAGATGCGTCGCGAAATGAGCCAGTTGAAGAAACGCCTCGATGAGACGCAGGGACAGCAGATCTCTACGCCCGCAGTGCCAACAACCCAACTCGCGCCCCTTCAGACCGTATCGCCGGTGCAGCATGTAAGTCCCGTCGTGGATGCGATGGCCGAGGAATACATTGAGCCCGAGAAGGAACCAGAGAACCTGAACCTGAACGACCTGGGCAAGACGATGCTTGAGAAGGCCCTCGAGCGTAACCACGGCAATCGCCGTAAGGCCGCCCAGGAACTCGGCATCAGCGACCGCACCCTCTATCGCCGGCTCAAGCAATATGGGCTGGATGCGGAGGAAGGATGAAAAAGTGAAAAGGTGAAAGGTGAAAGGGTGAAAAGTGAAAAAGTGAAAAGGTGAAAAAATGAAGATGTGGAATAGTTTTCAGACGAGATGGGCTTGTGCAGGCAAATGTCTGCGCAACTCTTCACTTTTTTACCCTTTCACCCTTTCACTTTTATACCTTTTCACCTTTATATTGTTGACAGGTTGCTCCGTCAGTTACAAGTTCAACGGCGCCAGCATCGACTACACGAAGACGAAGACCATCCAGATAGCCGATTTCCCCATCCGCGCCTCCTATATCTGGGCACCGATGGGACCGATGTTCAACAATGAACTCAGGAGCCAGTTCTCCGATCATACCCGCCTGCAAATCGTCAGGCGGAATGGTGACCTGAAACTCGAAGGTGAGATCACCCGCTACGACCAGCGCAACAAGGGTGTGTCGAGCGAGGGACACTCCTCGATGGTAGAACTCTCGATAACGGTCAACGTGAGATTCACCAACAATATCAAACATTCTGATGACTTCGAACAGCAGTTCACAGCCACCTCTAGTTATGAGTCCACGCAGTCGCTCACTTCCGTGCAGGATGCCCTCGTCGAAGAGATGGTGAAGAACGTCTGTGAACAAATATTCAATGCAGCCGTAGCAAACTGGTAATGGATATAATAGAACTGATACACCACCCGGAGCACCTGGACCGCGACACGCTCTACGAGTTGCGGTCGCAGGTGGCTTTATACCCCTACGATCAGACACTCCGGCTGCTGATGCTTCAGAACCTCTATCTGCTCCACGACCCCGGTTTCGACGAGGAATTGCGGCGGGCTGCCATCTACATCACCGACCGCCGCGTGCTCTTCAACATGGTCGAGGCTGCCCACTATCAGTTGCATCGCTCTCCGAACGCGCCGACTGCTCAGAGTGCTCCGAGTCCGCATCCCTCCTCTTCCCGCACCAGCGAACTTATCGACACCTTCCTCGACACCATTCCTCAGGAGGAGCCGGCATCGCGTAAGCGCAGGCCCACGCCCGCTGATGCCGCCATCGACTATGTGGCTTACCTGCTTGATACCGAGGGCGAGGCGCCTGACGATGAGCCGGAGCCAGTGCCAGAGATGCGAGGTCAGCAACTGATAGATACATTCATAAATTCTGACAAAGGGCGCTTCTCGCTCAGCGATGTGCCCCTGCCCGCCGATGATACGCCCAAAGTGGCCGAAGAACCAGAAGAAGAGGTCGGAGAGGAGTATTTTACGGAAACATTAGCCCGAATTTACATCAAACAAGGCCGATATTCGAAGGCTTTAGAAATTATTAGGCGATTAAGTTTGCAAGTTCCGAAAAAAAATGCTTACTTTGCAGACCAAATACGCTTTTTAGAGAAAGTGATCATTAATAATAGTAAAAAATAAATAGTTAAAAAAATGTACACATTATTTGTAGTTTTTATCGTTGTTGCAGCACTGCTCATGATCGGCATCGTGCTCATTCAGGAGTCTAAGGGCGGCGGTCTCGCCAGCCAGTTCTCCGGTTACAATCAGATCGGTGGCGTTCGCAAGACCACAGACTTCATCGAGAAGACCACCTGGGGCCTCGCTGCCGCCATGGTCGTGCTCAGCGTAGCCTGCGCTTACGTTGCTCCTGGCGCTTCCTCAACGGGTTCCGTGATGGAGAACTATGAGGTTCCCGCCACCAATCCCAACAACCTGCCCGGCTTCGGTGCCAGCCAGCAGAAAGATGCTGCTGCTCCTGCTGCTGAGGCTCCCGCTGCCCCTGCAGCCGATGCTCCTGCTGCTGAGGCTCCCGCTGCCCCTGCACAACCCGCAAAATAACTCATAATAAATCAGTTGTTTTTTGTAACAAGAAGGCTGGTCAGCGTGATGCTGGTCAGCCTTTGGTTTCGATTCTTGACTTCGTTGACTTTTGTCACAACTCGGCCAGACAAGCAAGTCTCACATAGAAATCACAGAAATCACAGAAATTTTACGTCCATCGGACTCATCAAAGTCACACAGATTTCACAGATTTTCTGCCCTTAGAGTAACCTCTTCCCCTCCTAACGTTAGGAGGGGAGCCGATCGGCGGGGTGGTCTGAACAATGGTTAATGCTCGCTTGCTACCGAAGGGACGCAAGAACAACGGCTAATGCTCGCTTGTCAAGCCATAGAACTGGCGCTTCTTCAGACCACCTCCTGTTTAGGGGGAGAGTCCGTGCGCAGAAATAGCCCTTGTTCAGACCACCCCTAACCCCTCCTAACTTAGGAGGGGAAGAGATTACTTCCAAGCCTTGCTCTGATGCCTTGCACACCTCACTCCAATGCCTTGCACACCTTGTAGCGATGCCTTGCACTATAGAGTGGGAAGCATTCCCCCGAAGGTTGCGGACTATCCCCGTCGGCCGTGCCGTCTATCAGGACGGGTAGCCATAGCCTGGCTCAGTCTGATCCGGCCTGTGGCGTCTCATAACATTGTGTCAAGAAAGTGACAATGACATCGTGACAACGTGACATTAAGCACTTTCTTAGTTGCTCAGATGCTATTACAGAATAATATAATAATACATTATTATATTATTTAATATATACATTTCTCTACCATTTCTTTCTCTCTTCGTTCTATATGTTCAAACACCTTAATGTCACGATGTCACTTTGTCATCATGTCATGCTTGTGTGTCTGGCCAGAACCTGATACCTGAATCAGGTATGAGGTCTTGGTGCGCGTGCTCCCGAAATCTGTCTGTCCTCATAAAAATCGCGCCTGATTATCTCCTGGCTGACCATCAAATGACGGAACCAGGTTGTCTCATAATGATTTCTTCCAAGAGCAGTCAACATCTTTAAAATGCGGAATTTAGCCCTTGGGAGAATTTTTTTTGAATTATTTTGGGGAAAAATTTGGCGGAATCAGAGAAAATATGTACCTTTGCACCCGCAAAACTAACATGGTGCCCTTAGTTCAGTTGGTTAGAGCGTCAGATTGTGGTTCTGAATGTCCACGGTTCGAGTCCGTGAGGGCACCCTCCCCAAACTCCTGTAGGTCAATGACTTGCGGGAGTTTTTTTATGCATCATGTTTCCGCTTCAGTCCCAATGGGGATGGACGTGGAAATTGTGTCGTTATCATAAAAAGAAGCCTCCTACGATGTCGCGGATGCCGGCAAAGAGGTCTTTGAACATATTGGCACCAATAATGGTTCACCTGTCACAATACCCTTATATTCGCGGATGGTGTGACCTTCAATCTGTGGGGTTCTTTGCAAGCAAAGCGTCTCCTTCGTCGCCGAGCGGTTGAGAGTATCATAATCGTTATCTTTTAAAAGTTTCCATCTGTTAGACGTTTGAACGTAGTGAAAAGTTGCAAGCCCTCACAAAATATATAATGCTATCGCTGCACAGGCCTCGGCATCGGCCAAAGCATGGTGAT
>ONPM01000115.1 GCA_900319715.1 uncultured Prevotella sp. | reverse complement strand
CCCCGGGAAACAACTCGGAGCCAAAACATTGCGTCCAACCACGGCTGCTGTCCATCGGCCGTCTGCCTCATGGTCACGGAAGGCGTAGATAGAGTTGCCATAGACTTCTATCTGCCCATTACCCTCCACCACCAGTGCCAAAGGCGACAACTGGTCTAAGGTGCGGTTCGATTTCACAAGCACCTGCCAGACATCATGCTCTGCAAAGCGCGAGCCTTCCCGGTAGACAGCGACTGTCAGAGAGTCCTGACCATACAAGACCTGGCGACTTATGACCGTGTCGACAGGCACCTCAGCCGTTTCAAATGCAATCGTGTCAGTAGGCACTCCTCTTTTCTGCCTTCCATCTTCCTCCTTTCTATAGCCGTAGACTGCAAGCCGCATCTCTCCCCGGCTCTTCATCCGGTATAGAGCGGCGTCCTTGAAACAGCGGATAAAACTCCCCGCTTCCCTCTCCCGGTCTGTCTTTTCAAAATAAGTCTTCTCCACCCCTTCGTTGCCTGCCGCAGCGACGATGATTCTTCCAGGACCCGTCAACTGCTGGAGCGTAGCGGCATACAGGCTGTCGTCCTCATCGAGATAGGGTGCATAGCCCTCGCTCAGCGATACCACGCATGGCATGCCTCGCTGCTCAGCATAGTCAAAGCAGTATTTAAAGCCAAGGGCATCGACGGCATTGGTGTATTTATAATAGTCGGCAGAGTCTATTAACTCAATGTTATTGCTGATGGCATTACCTACCACACAGAGGTCACTTCCCCATGCGATACCACGATATGGGGTGTCGAAGCCACTACCGGCGGCGATACCTAAGGTGTGGGTGCCGTGGGTGGAGATAGTAGCATCGGTAGATTGTCTGATGGCGCTGACGGCCTCAGGACCTACATAGTCACGTCCTACGGGCAGGAGGCTGCCGATGGTGTCACGCGACAACTGATCCCAGAACGCCATGATACGAGAGCGCCCGGTCTCCGGATCAAGGAAATTAGGATGTGTCAGATCGAAGCCCACGTCTACAATGCCAACCAGCACGCCCTTGCCTGTATAAGCCTGATGGGATGACGATGCCTCATACAGGGGAAGGGCCTGAATGATTGCGGCAGTAGTGTCGACGCATAACTGACTGGACTGGCTGGCTTCAATGCGTCTCACGGCACTCTCCATCGACAACGCCCCGACTTCTCCCAGTGGGATACTGGCGATGAAGATGTCGCCCCATTGGGCATGTTGACGGCAGCGATGCTTTGCAAATACCCTGTCTGCCTCGGCAGGACTGATACAGACAAAAGCCACTATCGTCCGCTCTCCATCCAAAGGAGCCCGGGAAAGACTGCGCTGCCGAGATTCCATGCAAGCCTGCCGGATAAGCGGAGACATCTTCCGATAATCACCTCCTCGGGCAGAACTGAGCAGCAATAGCCATATAGCAACCAGCAATAACGGCCTGTATCTCATTCTTATTAGTAATTGCGCCACAAAGTTAACAACAATTATTCAAACGGCCAAGTTTTTTCTCCAAAAACTCGTTTTAGTCTGTAATTAAAAAAAAAACACTAAAACTCTTGCATATATTGAAAATTATTCTTAACTTTGCACCAACTTAATAACAAAAATGTCATTTTCAATTACTAACCCTTTAAAAAATTAATGATTATGAAAAAGATTTTATTGTTAGCAGTCGTGATGTTTGCTAGCCTGAATGCAAGCGCTCAGTTCTATGCCGGAGGATCTATTGGCTTCGGTAGTGTTAAGCCTGTTGGTGGTGGCGATTCTGAGTTCGTTTTCAAAATCCTGCCCGAAGTCGGTTACCAGATTAATGACCAGTGGGCAGCCGGTGCCGTATTAGGCTACTCAAAGGGGGACTTTGCAATGGCTAGCGGAACCGATACTTTTGGATCTACGGGAAGAGAAGTATTCGTGATTTCTCCTTATGCACGATACACGGCTGCCGACTGGGATCCTGTTAAACTGTTTTTTGATGGTGAAGTATCCTTTGCAAGCATTAAGAATGGCGGCAGTTACTTTGCATTGGGAGTAAGCCCTGGAATAGCCGTCGCTCTTACTGACAAAGTTAGTTTCGTTACTCATCTCGGCTTCCTCGGCTTCGAGAACCGTAGCCCGGAGGGCAGTGGCAAGAGTGGCACCAAGTTTGGTCTTGACTTCAGAAACAGTTGCTCATTCGGTGTATACTACAACTTCTAATAGTTCACCCTGTTAATATCATGCGGACGATTCCTTGGTGATAGTGCCAGGGATCGTCCGCTTGTTTTAAATACTATAACATTCTAAATCATACTTTATGACATATCAGAAATCATTCCTGCACCTCCTCGCCGTCACGATGGTCTTCTCGTTGGGAGCACTTTTCTCAGCCTGTGGCAGCGATGACGACAAGAACGAAGTAGACAACGGCAAAGGCTCGGCATCAGACATCATCGGCACTTGGGGACTTGTCCTTAAGGAGTATAAGATCCCTAACGAACAAGGTGGCACCAATCAGAGCACAACGGTATATGACTACCTGAATCCTTCCAAAGGAGACGAACTGGTCATCTCCCTGGCATCAACAGATCGCGGAGAGTCATACTTCACCATGCGCCAGTACTTCTATGATTACAGCGGAGAGATATGGAAGATCGCCAGTAAAGATGAGGCTTTTATGAATGGGATGGTTCTTGCCCTGACGAATTCTTCAACAGACCAGAGTTACAGTTGTTCCATCAATGGAAACAAACTCGTTATGGAATCCAAACAAGCGGGTACTGACTACTTCATCAGATATACATTCAAGAAAATAAGTACAGAAGTCAAGAATACTGACACACTTCATATCATACCATAACAAATGAAAATGCTTAGACTGATTATGCTGCTGATGACGGTTTCGATGGCGGCACAGGCGCAAGAGAAAAGCCTGAAGATGGATTTGTGGCCCAACGGGGCAACCTATGCCAGCAGCGACAAGGAAGACAAGGCCGAACTCACCATATACCTGCCCGACGCGAAGAAGGCATCGGGCAGGGCGGTGGTGTGCTGTCCGGGTGGCGGCTACTCCCATCTGGCCATGGACCATGAGGGCCATCAATGGGCCACGTTCTTCAACAATCAGGGCATCGCCCTCATCGTGCTGAAATACCGCATGCCCCACGGCAACCCGATGATTCCCGTCTCCGACGCCGAACAGGCCATCAAGACCGTCCGCAGGAATGCGGTAGAGTGGCATATCGACCGCACACAGGTCGGCATCATGGGATTCTCTGCCGGCGGACACCTCGCCTCCACCATCGCCACCCATTCTACTGGAGAGGCCGCGCCCAACTTCCAGATCCTCTTCTACCCCGTCATCACGATGGACCTCTCGTTCACCCATAAGGGGTCTCACGACAACCTGCTGGGCACCGGGCACTCCAAGAAGGAGATGAAACGGCTGGAAGCCAACTACAGCAACGACTTGCAAGTGAACCGCGCCACGCCCCGCGCCTTCCTCGCCCTCTCTGACGATGACAAGGCCGTGCCTGCCGCCAACGGCTTCGGCTACTACGAACAGTTATATAAGCATGATGTTCCGGCCTCGATACACATTTATCCGACGGGCGGTCATGGCTGGGGTTACCGCGAGAGTTTTGAGTACCATTACCAGATGATCTTTGAACTGAAGGGCTGGCTGGAAAGCTTTTGAAAGGCCGGAAGGCATGAAAAGGAAAAGAGGCACTCCCTCATTAGGATTGCCTCTCCCTGTGTCGACACTTGGATTCGGACCAAGGACCCCCACCATGTCAAGGTGATACTCTAACCAACTGAGCTATGCCGACTTTTCGTTTTGCGGGTGCAAAGGTAATAAAAAAAGAGAAGAGTGAAGAGTGAAAAGTGAAAAAATTGCTGCCGCACAACAATTATTAACTATTTTTGGTGTGTTAGGAAGAAAAAAGGATCAGATTATTTAGGAAAGAAATTAGAATAATTAGAATAATTTATGGCAAAAATTGTAATTATTCATGGTTCAAAAATTAATTATTTAAATTTCTGAGCGTAATTATACTAATTATTCTAATTTCTTTCCTATATTTTTTTGCCTCTATTTACTACAGCAGTTTCTTGATCTCGGCCTCAAGGTCCTTGATGGTAGCGGCACGAGATACGATGTTGTTGCCGCGGTCGATGAGGAAGAAGTCGGGCACTGCCTGCACGTTATAGAGCATCAGGCGCTGGGAACCAACGCCGTCGGCATCGCGCACGCTGATCCAGGGCAGGGCCTCGGTCTGCTGCTTCCAGAAATGCTCATCGGGGTCGAGGCTTACCTGATAGACCTCCAGGCCCTGGGCGTGGTACTTATTGTAGAGTTCGCGGAGCATGATGATGCGGGCGGGAGAGTCTTCGAGGGCGAAGATGTGGAAGTCGAGCAGCACCACCTGGCCCTTCAGGTCGGTGAGATGCCGCACCTGCCCCTTGTTGTCAGCCAGCGCGATATCGAGCACGCCAGCCTCAGTCACCTTGCTGGCGTCGACCTCAAGATCGGCATTCTGAGCCGCGATGATACGCTGGTTCTTCATGCCCTCGATGGCGATGTTATGCAGGTTCTGCCCGCGGTTGGCATGGGGGTAGTAAGTGTCCCAACTGGTGGCCACGGCGGCGAAGGCCCTGATGTCCTCCTTCTCCGAGCGGGGGTTGAAGATCAGCCAGTTGCCCAGCGTCTGGAAGAGGGCGAAGTAGGCGTAGGCCTTGTTGGGCTCGCGGTAGATATAGTTCTTCGTCACGTCGGCCTTATAGAGCGCCACAAGGCTGTTGATGCTGTCGCTGATGACGCGGATGCCGAGGTCGGCCTGTTGTTGCTGCAGGGCCACGACTTGCCGCTGCAGTTCCATCTGCTTGAGGGTGAGTTCGCGGATCTTGTCGCAGTTGTCCGAGCCGCTGACGGTGTAATTCGAGGCCATGCCGGGATATTCGCCCTTGACCTGTACGGTCTCGGTGGAGTCGATGCTGACGTTGATGATCTGGTCGGCAATGCGCAGGCGGTAGAACTCGGGCGCCTCGGCCGGATCGCCGCTAAAGGCGAAACTGCCGTCGCCGCCCAGCGTCACGGAGTCGAGCACCTCGATGCCCTCCAGTCCGACATTCTCGAAATAGAGCACGGAGTCGGCGGCATTGGCAATCTGCCCCTCGACCTTGAACTTGTTGTTGCTGCACGAGGCAGCAGACACCGCAGCCAGCACCACTGCGGCCACTTTGCAAATATGATTCATTTTCATTCTACTTTTTCGTTTTGTGGGTGCAAAGGTACGAAGAAAAAATGAAGAATGAAGAATGTAGAATGAAGAATTTCATTCAAAAAACATAAAAATATGAAAATATAGTCCTTTTTCTTCTTTATTTTATAATATAATGTGTAACTTTGCGCCGTTTTTGCGACGGACAGCGCTCTCGTCGCACCGTTTTTTTTATTTTTAGATGTTTTAATCAAGATGAATGTAATTACAAAGACCCTTCAACTGGCTGATGGAAGGACCATCACCATTGAAACCGGGAAAGTGGCAAAACAGACCGATGGTGCTGTCATGCTGAAGATGAACAACACCGTGCTTCTGGCCACCGTTTGTGCCGCAAAAGATGCAGTTCCCGGAACCGATTTCATGCCTCTGCAGGTAGACTATCGCGAACAGTACAGTGCCGCAGGCCGTTTCCCCGGTGGATTCACCAAGCGCGAAGGCAAAGCCTCAGACAATGAAATCCTGACATCACGACTGGTGGACCGTGTGCTCCGTCCCCTGTTCCCAAGTAACTATCACGCAGAAGTATTCGTCAATGTCATGCTGCTCAGCGCCGACGGTGTTGACCAGCCCGATGCCCTTGCCGGTTTTGCTGCCTCAGCAGCCCTGGCTTGCTCGGATATACCTTTCGAGTGCCCCATCTCCGAAGTCCGCGTGGCCCGCGTCAACGG
The DNA here is from genome assembly GCA_900319715.1 of uncultured Prevotella sp. Taxonomy (GTDB): domain Bacteria; phylum Bacteroidota; class Bacteroidia; order Bacteroidales; family Bacteroidaceae; genus Prevotella. The sequence continues at coordinate 3,207 of ONPM01000115.1, read as the reverse complement.
TGAGTATGTCATCGACCCCACCTTCGAGCAGATGAAGGAGGCCGACATGGACATCATGGTCGGTGCCTCTGCCGAGAACATCATGATGGTGGAAGGTGAGATGAAGGAGGTCAGCGAGCAGGACCTGCTGGGAGCCCTCAAGGCCGCCATGGACGCCATCAAGCCGATGTGCGAACTGCAGGCCGAACTCTCGAAGGAACTGGGCAAGGACGTGAAGCGCGAGTACAACCATGAGGTGAACGACGAGGCCCTGCGCGAGCAGATGAACAAGGAGTGCTACCAGCCCGCCTACGACGTGACGAAGCAGGCCCTGGAGAAGCAGGAGCGCGCCGACGCCTTCGAGAAGATCCTCGAGGACTTCAAGGAGAAATACTTCGAGGCCCATCCTGAGATCACCGCCGACTCGGAAATCTCGAAGGATGAGTACGAGGCTATGATGGAGCGCTACTACCACGACGTGGAGCGCGACGCCATGCGCCGATGCATCCTCGACGAGGGTATCCGTCTCGATGGCCGTAAGACCACCGACATCCGTCCCATCTGGTGCGAGGTCTCTCCCCTGCCCATGCCTCACGGAAGTGCTATCTTCACCCGTGGTGAGACACAGTCGCTGAGCACCTGTACCCTCGGCACGAAACTCGACGAGAAACTCGTCGACGATGTGCTGGAGCATGGCTACATGCGTTTCCTGTTGCACTATAACTTCCCCCCGTTCTGTACTGGTGAGGCCAAAGCCCAGCGTGGCGTAGGCCGTCGTGAGATCGGCCACGGCCACCTCGCATGGCGCGGTCTGAAGGGTCAGATTCCCGAGGACTTCCCCTACACGGTTCGTCTCGTCAGCCAGATCCTCGAGTCCAACGGTTCTTCATCCATGGCTACTGTCTGTGCCGGTACCCTCGCCCTGATGGACGCTGGTGTGCCCATGAAGAAACCCGTCTCGGGTATCGCCATGGGTCTGATCAAGAACCCCGGAGAAGAGAAATACGCCGTGCTCAGCGATATCCTCGGCGATGAGGACCACCTGGGCGATATGGACTTCAAGACCACCGGTACGAAGGACGGTCTGACAGCCACCCAGATGGATATCAAGTGCGACGGTCTGTCGTTCGAGATTCTCGAGAAAGCCCTCATGCAGGCCAAGGCCGGTCGTGAGTATATCCTCGGCAAACTGACTGAGACCATCGCCGAGCCACGTGCCGAACTGAAGCCGCAGGTGCCCCGCATCGAGGCCTTCGATATTCCCAAGGAGTTTATCGGTGCCGTCATTGGCCCGGGCGGAAAGATCATCCAGCAGATGCAGGAAGATACTGGCGCCACCATCACCATCGACGAGGCCGACGGTGTGGGTCATGTGCAGGTCAGCGCTCCCGATAAGGCCAGCATCGACGCCGCTATCGCCAAGATCAAGGCCATCGTGGCCATCCCCGAGGTGGGTGAGGTCTACGAGGGTACCGTCCGCTCGATCATGCCTTACGGCTGCTTCGTGGAGATTATGCCCGGCAAGGACGGTCTGTTGCACATCTCCGAGATCGACTGGAAGCGCCTCGAGACCGTCGAGGAGGCCGGCATCAAGGAGGGTGACAAGATCAAGGTGAAACTGCTGGAGATCGACCCGAAGACCGGTAAGTACAAACTTTCGCACCGTGTGCTGATCGAGAAGCCCGAGGGTTATGTAGAGCGCCCTGCCCGTGAGCGTGGTGAGCGCCGTGAGCGCCCCGAGCGTGGTGAGCGTCGCGACCGTCGTCCCGACCGTGGTGACCGTCGCAATGGCGACCGCCGTGAGCGTCCAGAGCGTCATGACCACCATGAGGAGGCACCGCGCGAGAACGCCGCTCCAAAGGACTTCAGCGACTCGCTCGACGACATGGACTGTGAAGAATTTGCTTCCGCTCAAATAGAACTGTGTAAGAGCACAAAGGGTTTAGCCCCTTGTGCTCTTTACTGATAAAACAAAGGTATGACAATATGAATGTTAGTCTGATAGAGTTATTTGAGGAGACGGTCAGGAAGTATCCTGAGAAGACGGCCGTCATCGACAAGGACCGTTACGTCAGTTTCTCCGACGTGCGTCGGAAGGCTATGCAGACAGCAACAACCATCGCTCTGCAGGGCATCGCCCAGAACAAGCCCATCGGCGTGTTCCTCGACAAGTCTGTGGAGAGCGTCTATGCCGACCTCGGCATCCTCTATGCCGGAGACTTCTACATGAACCTCGACATCAAGACACCTGCCGAGCGCATCAAGAATATCCTGCAACTAGTGGAGCCTGCGGCCATCATCTCGAACAGCATCCAGATCAAAAGCATCGCAACAGTCATTCCCGACAGCGTGAAGCAGATCCTGCTTGACGAGATGGACACAGAGATGGTCGTCGACGGACAGATGCTCAGCAAACGCCATAGTACCATTATCGACACCGATCCATCGTGCATCATCAACACCTCGGGTTCTACAGGTACACCGAAGGGTGTGGTACTGAACCATAAGAGTTTCTTCGACTTCCTGGACTGGTCCATCGAGACCTTCCGCTTTGGCGACGACCTCGTCATGGGATCACTCTCACCCATCGTGTTTGACATCTACAGTTTCGAACTCTGCATGCTCATGGCCAAGGCCAGCACCCTCGTCGTGTTGCCTGCCCACCTTGCTGCCTTCCCTGCGAAGATCCTCGAGGTACTGGAGAAACATCAGGTGAACTTCCTCTTCTGGGTGCCTACGATCATGGTGAACATCGCCAACATGGACCTGCTCTCGGCCTTCAAACTCGGGAGCCTCCGTACGGTGTGGTTCGCCGGCGAGGTGTTCCCCACCAAACAGTATAACTACTGGCACCACCATCTGCCAGAGGTGGTCTTCGCCAATCTCTACGGCCCCATCGAGATCACCCTCGACTGCACCTATTATATTATTAATAAGGAGATCGCCGACTCAGATCCTCTGCCCATCGGCTACCCCTGTCGCAATACCGACATCCTTATCCTCGACGATGACGACCGTCTGGTGACGGAGGCCGACGTGGAGGGCGAACTCTGTGTCCGTGGCACCTCACTCGCCATGGGTTATTACAACAACCCCGAAAAGACGGCTGCAGCATTTGTGCAGAATCCGCTGAATAAAGCCTATCCGGAACTCATCTACCGTACGGGCGACATCGTCTGTCTGAATGACGAGGGCCTCATCATGTTCAAGGGCCGCAAGGACAACATC
>ONPM01000186.1 GCA_900319715.1 uncultured Prevotella sp. | reverse complement strand
CCTGCTCCAAGAGGCGAAGGTGTGGATTAATCCAGGCACGATGTATGGCCCAGAGACAGGCAAGGGATATGTCCGCTTTAATATCGCGACCCAGCGCAGTCGGCTCGTTGAAGCCTTGCAGAGAATAAAGGCCTATTTAGAAGATAGCGGTATTTAGAAGGCCTCAATCCTAATTATCTGCAGTTAGAGTAATCATTTCCCCTCCTAAGTTAGGAGGGGTTAGGGGTGGTCTGAACAGACGCTGATGCTCATGGTATTCAAGAGCCGTTGTTCAGACCACCACTTTCGTGCAAATAGTAAAGCGCTTGTTCAGACCACCCCGCCCTGACGGGCACCCCTCCTAACTTAGGAGGGGAAGAGATTAGTTGATCAGGAAGATCTTCGTCAGTCCGTTGTAGGTAGCCTTGATGGTGGCGCGACCTTCGACAATGGGGCTAACCTCAAACTTCACTGACGGATTATTCGAGGTGGCGATGATCTTCGAACTGTCCGTCAACTTGCCATAGACCTGATAGCGCGTCTGGTCTGTATAGCCATTGAGATTCGTGAAGCGGACAGGTGTCGATGGAATCACTAATTTCTGTCCGTCTGCCATGATCGTCACCTGCGGCACTTGAGGTGCCTTCAGGCTCATACCATTCTTCATGAATCCTATGCCGTGAAGGTCGAAGAGTCCATCAGGACGCTGCGGACCACGAGGTCCACCCCAGCGGGGACGCTCCGGCTTCTGGATGTCAGCACCCTCAGCCACGAGGTAGATGGCATGCTTGCCCGTCAGACCCTCGACGGCTGGGCAATATCGAAGACGGTAATCTCCTGACCCTTCCAAGGATCGTCGAGGCGCACATGGATCTTGAAAGCACCGTGTCTGCCTGGCGTCAGATTGAGATAAATCCCCGTTCCATCGCCATTCTTCGTACCTTCGAAGGCCTTCAGACCCTTGGTGTCCTGAGCCAGTCCGCCAAAGCCGAAGTACTTGAAACCAACGATTCCACCGTTAGTAATGCCAGCCAGATCCATCGAGTTGTTCCATACATCATGGTTGTCCTGCATCCACTCGTTGCTGTTCGTGCCACCCGTCATAAAACAAGCGTAGCCAGCAGAGTAATACTGATAAGGCGGCAGGCCGAAGATCTGGAAGCCCTCTGAGGTCACTTCGGCACCGGAATAGACCATTCCATCGGCAGATTTGGCAGTCCATTCGTTGTCGGCAGCATAGGGGTCATAGCCCGTAATCCTGACCACACCACCCTTGGCAACGGGTTTCTTGTCCCATGTAATCTTCACTGGAGCCACCATCGGCTGGCGGGCGAAGCCAAAGCCACGAGGGGGGCGATGATAGAACACATACCACTGGCCGTTGATCTCCTGCAGCGAGCCGTGGGTGTTGTGGGCGGCATTGGTGGTGATCAGGTGCGAGCCATCCTCACTGGGCACCACGCCACGGGAGTCTACCAGCACACCACCAGAGCGCCAGGGTCCTAAGGGCGAGTCGCCAAAGGCATAGCGCAGGGCGGAGTTGGTGTTACCGAGTCCATATTCCTTGCCGCTATAGCCAGAGAACACCATCACGTACTTGTTGCCCACCTGACGGATGCTGCTGGCCTCGAAGAAGTTGAAGTCGAGCGGGTTCTGTCCCTGATAGAGCGCCTTATACTCTGAGCCCTCCTTGTCGAGCAGACGGCCATCGGCACTGCTGGCAGGGATGAAGGGATCGATCAACTGCGTACCCTCACGCTGAGAGTACATCGTATTCTGATCGAGTTCGCAGGCGGTAGAATGCTGGAAGCCGTAGAACACATAGGCACGGAAGCCCTTGTCGTAGTCCTTGTCCTTCTTATCCGTGATATTCTCGATGAAAACGGAAGGATCGAAGTCGATGAGCGAGCCAGGCACACACTGACGACCGTCTTCCGTGAGGTTGATGGGTACGAAAGGACCATTGGGACGGTCGCTCTTGCAGACCATCGCCACACGGCGCCAACCACGGGAGTGGGGATAGAGGTAATAGGTCTTCTTGCCTGTGGCCTTGTCCTTCACCTCCACGAGGTCGGGGGCGAACATCGTATCCCACTGACCGTCGACATACCAGGTGAAGATCGGACCTTCGTCGCGCCACTGCGTCAGGTCTTCGACAGGGGCAGACCACATACGGATATCACTACCGCAATAGGCGGTATAGTTCGTGTCGTGCGAGCCAATGATATAAGCCCGGAACTTGCCAGGCTGATCAGGGTCCTCAAACACACGGGGCTCGCCATCAGGCACATGCTCCCACAGGGGGAGATAGGGGTTCTGGGCGCTGACACTCAATGTCGCACACACCAGGAAAGAGAATAGAAACGATCTTTTCATATACTTTGCTATTAATACTGGTTTGTTTAGTTCTGGGGTAATAGGTTTATCTATCTCGGGCAAAGATAGGGAAAAAAATTGAATCCAGCACCAAAAAGGCCAAAAAACTAGGTGGCGCATTATAAATGGAAAAGTATTGGTTACTTTGCAAAAAATTTAGTATCTTTGCACACGGTAATCATTCATATAATAAATAAGGTATGAGGAAGAAGATGCTCTTACTCCTGATGACGGGATGGACGGCTGCCTATGGGGCAGACTACAACATCGTGGACTATGGTATTGGTATTTGTCAGGACGGCATTTTCATAGAAAGTGAAGGTCAGCGGCAGATCATCCAAAGCGGGCACTACCAGAGACTCTGGCTGCGGATAAC
>ONPM01000067.1 GCA_900319715.1 uncultured Prevotella sp. | reverse complement strand
GCTATCCGAAGATAGCAATTTCGGGCAACAATCTGCAAGTGATCACCCAAAACTGTGAAACACCTCACATCAATCTCCCGAAACCCCTTTAAATAAAGGAAAAGACCATTCCAAACAGGTAACATAACATCTCACATAGACCTCACATACAGGTAACATCAACCCTCAACAGCCGCCTGAGCCTGAATGTGAGGTGTCGTGTGAGGTGTTTCCAGTGATTCATGTTAGGTGTTTTAGGGAACTGTGTGAACTAAAAATAATTGACTTGCAGATAATCAGATGTCAAAATTTTAATTGACAAAGAACAACGAAGTCAGGATTCCCAATTGTTTACTGTTTTTATTTTTCTCTAAATCTCTTTTTAATTGGATATAATTTACCTCAATTAAATACAAAGTAGACTTTTCATCCATCTCTGCATTTTTTGCAAAAGTACACATTATTTTTTATTTTTATGCTTTCTATTGCTATTTTTAGGCAAAACGACTATCAATTCTTATCGTAATATCTGGATTTGGACAGTTCCACCTGTAGAAGTGAAGTGCATCTGGAGACCACGATAGTCTTTAGGATACACTATGCTGTTTCATTGTTCAAACGACAGCCCATGCTAGCAGGCAAAATGTTGATGATAATTGCGATTTATGATGAAAAAGAGCAAGTTAACAAGGCTTGAGGAAAAGAAAAATGCCAAAAAATGAAAAAAAATCCAATAATATTTCGGTATCTCACTGAAAAACAGTATCTTTGCAGTCCAAATTTGAGTTTCAAACATTTACACATATTTATATATAAGAATACAACAAGATGACAAAAGCAGAAATTATCAATCAGATCTCCGAGCAGACGGGAGTTGCCAAGAAGGATGTGGCCACAACCGTAGAGGCATTCATGGAGACCATCCGCACTAGTCTTGCTGAGAACAAGGAGAACGTTTATCTTCGCGGCTTCGGCACTTTCGGCGTGAAGCACCGTGCCAAGAAGACAGCCCGCAACATCTCGAAGAACACGACGCTCGTGATAGACGCCCGTGACATCCCTTCGTTCAAGCCAGCCAAGAACTTCCTGGAAAAGATGAAGTAAGACAGAGAGAATCAGAGAATCAAAATTCGAATCATCATTAAAAATAAACAATTATGCCAAACGGAAAGAAGAAGAAGGGCCACAAGATGGCAACTCACAAGCGTAAGAAGAGACTTCGCAAGAATCGTCACAAGAGCAAGTAATCACTTGCCGTGACCGCAGAAGAGATGAAAGGAGTGTGTATGCTAATCCGGCAGGATAGCAACACACCCTTTTGATTTTAAAGACAACCCAAGTTTTAGTTTACGGTTTACAGTTTACAGTTTACAGTTTAGGAAATGACAAGTGAAGTAATCATTGATGTTCAGCCGAAGGACATCTCGATAGCACTGCTTGAAGACAAGCAACTGGTAGAGTACCAGCAGGAGCAGCGCACCGAGTCGTTCTCGGTGGGAAACATCTACGTGGCAAAGGTCAAGAAACTGATGCCCGGGCTGAACGCCTGCTTCGTCGATGTCGGCGCTGAACGTGTGGCATTCCTGCACTATCTGGACCTGGGAAGTCAGTTTTATTCTTTTGAGAAATACCTGAAACAGGTAGTCAGCGACCGCAAGAAACTCTACCCCATTCAGAAGGCGCACATCCAGCCTGAACTCAAGAAAGACGGCAGCATCGCCAACACCCTGAAGGTAGGACAGGAGATCCTAGTCCAGATCGTCAAGGAGCCCATCAACACCAAAGGCCCGCGCCTGACATGCGAACTCAGTTTTGCAGGCCGCTACCTGGTGCTGATTCCCTTCGACGACAATGTATCCGTCTCGACAAAGATCAAGCGCGGCGAGGAGCGCAGCCGTCTGAAGCAACTGATTCAGAGTATCAAACCGAAGAACTTCGGTGTCATCGTCCGCACGGTGGCCGAGGGAAAGCGCGCAGCAGAACTCGACGCAGAGTTGAAAGTGCTGCTCAAGCGCTGGGAAGACACGATCACGAAAGTACAGAAGACAACAGACCGTCCGAAACTCTGCTTCGAGGAGGAAAGCAGAGCGGTGGCACTGCTCCGTGATCTCTTCAATCCCACCTACGATGCCATCAACGTCAACGACACTCAGATCTTCGACGAGATCAAGAACTATCTGGAGATCATCGCTCCAGAGAAAAAGGAAATTGTCAAACTCTACAATGGCACAGTGCCCATCTTTGACAATTTCAACGTCACCAAACAGTTGAAATCGGGGTTCGGCAAAACCGTCAACTACAAGCACGGCGCCTATCTCATCATCGAGACGACAGAGGCGATGCACGTAGTGGACGTGAACAGCGGCACCCGCATCAAGAAGGAGAACGGCCAGGAGGCCAATGCGCTGGAGACGAACCTCGGTGCTGCCGACGAGTTGGCACGCCAGTTGCGACTCCGCGACATGGGCGGCATCATCATCGTCGACTTCATCGACATGAAATTGCCAGAGGACCGTCAGATGCTCTATGAGCGGATGTGCAAGAACATGCAGAAGGACCGGGCCAAGCACAACATCCTGCCACTGTCGAAGTTCGGACTGATGCAGATCACCCGTCAGCGAGTGCGGCCAGCCATGACCGTCAACGTCGAGGAGACCTGCCCCACCTGTTTCGGAAAAGGAACCATCAAGTCGAGTATCCTCTTTACGGATACCCTGGAGAATAAGATTGACAATCTGGTCAACAAGATCGGCATCCACAAGTTCTACCTCCACGTACATCCCTACGTGGCGGCCTACATCAACAAGGGCGTCTTCAGCCTGAAACGCCAATGGCAACTTAAATACGGACTCGGCGTCCGTGTGATCCCCTCGCAGAAATTAGCCTTCCTGCAATACGAGTTCTACGACAGCAACAAGCAGTTCATAGATATGCAGGAGGAGACGGACAGTTGAGAATTATTTGAGTTTACAGTTTACGGTTTACAGTTTACAGATGATTACCAAGCAAAGCCACTCACAGCCAGCAGTAACCGGCAAAGTTACTCTCTGCCTACAAATGTATTCATCTGTAAACCGTAAACTGTAAACTGTAAACTATTTACTGTAAACCGTAAACAAAATGAAGATCGTCTTTTGGATTGCGCTGTTCATCGTGTTCTACACCTATATTGGTTACGGAATACTCCTATACATCATCATCCGGCTGAAACGGCTCTTCGTGGGGAGACCCCATGAAGCCGTTCTCCCAGCAGATGAAGAATTGCCCACGATGACCCTGATGATCTGCGCCTACAACGAAGAGGATATCGTCAAAGAGAAGATGGCAAACACCCTGGCGCTCGACTATCCGAAAGACAAGTTCCGCATCATGTGGGTCACCGATGGCAGCAATGACCACACTAACGAACTATTGGCCGCCTATCCTGAGGTAGACATCGTGTTCAGCCCTGAGCGCAGAGGCAAGACCGCAGCCCTGAAGCATGGGCTTAGGGAACTGAAGACCCGATATGTGGCTTTCACCGATGCCAACACGATGATCAATACAGGCGCTCTCCGCGAGATTGCCAGACTGTTTAGCGACCCGACGGTAGGCTGTGTATCAGGAGAGAAGCGGGTTGCCGCCCGGAAGGCAGGTGAGATGGCCTCAGAAGGTGAAGGACTCTACTGGCGTTACGAAAGCACACTCAAGCGCTGGGACAGTGAACTCTACTCCGCCATGGGTGCTGCCGGAGAACTCTATGCCATTGATCCCCAACTCTGTCGCGAGGTACCTGATGAAGCCCTGCTCGACGACTTCATGCTGTCGATGTACGTCGTACAGGCAGGAAAGCGTATAGCCTACACTTCCGATGCTTATGCCAGAGAATACGGCTCTGCCAACATCTATGAGGAATCGAAGCGTAAACGCCGTATTGCAGCCGGTGGCCTGCAAAGCATCTGGTGGCTCCGTTCCATGCTCAACCCACTGCGACAGCCACTGGTCACCTTCCAATACGTCAGTCACCGAGTGCTTCGATGGAGTATCACCCCTGTGGCGATGGTTCTGCTGTTGATCGTCAACATCGCCCTTGTGGCCATGGGGGCTGGCACCTTCTATACGGTGATGCTGATTCTCCAGACACTTTTCTACCTCATGGCTCTTGCCGGATGGTTGACAAACCGCTTCGGCTATAAGAACAAACTCCTTTATACGGCTTATTATTTCATGTTTATGAATTTTAACGTATTCCGCGGAATGGCCTATTTAAGGAGCCATGGCAAGAGTGGAGCATGGGAAAAAGCAAAAAGGAGTTGAAAATTTTCTGATATTTTCATTGATGTTCCAAAATTTATTCGTACCTTTGCAAAATCTACGGTAGTTTTGGACAGAAATGGAAAAAGACGAAAGAGAGATACTGTTACAGAAATTTGCAGAAGCGAACAAAAAACTTCTTTTAGTCAACGAGCAACTCGAGATTGCCAACAAGAAACTGAAAGAATACGAGGAAAAGGCCCAGAAAGCAGAGAATGCGAGTAAGATGAAGTCCCTTTTCCTGGCCAACATGAGCCATGAAATACGCACGCCACTGAATGCTATAGAAGGCTTTTCGAGAGTGATCGTCGAGACCGACTCTCAGGAAGAGCGCATGAAATACTTCGACATCATCGAGAGCAACAACAACCGTCTGCAGAGCCTCGTCAACGAGATTCTCGACTTGTCGCGTGTTGAATCGGGAGAGATTGTCATGAAGAAGAATCCTACCGACCTCAATCAACTCTGCGGAAGCATCTTGAATCTGTTCAAGTTCCGTTGCCCTGATGCGGTGAAACTGGTGTGGAGTGAACCTACCATGAACGTGACGATGAATACGGATGCCAACAGACTGATCCAAGTATTCTCCAACCTCATCAGCAACTCGCTCAAACATACCAGCAAAGGAACCATTGCCTACGGATATAAAGTCCTGGACGAAGGTCAAACCATCGAGATGTTCGTCAGCGATACGGGTAGCGGCATCGCCAAAGAAGATCTTGGCCATATCTTCGAGACCTATGTCTCCCGCGATGCGGAAAACAACAAGAATGGCTACGGCCTCGGACTCCCACTCTGTAAGATCATCGTCGAGAAGTTGGGTGGCAAACTGTCTGTGGAGTCGGAGTTGGGAAAAGGTTCCATCTTCACCTTTACCATGCCGTTCGAAGGCACTATCGGAGGTTTGGACCAGAACAAAGAGGCCACAACGACAAGCGTACGCACCATCCGTATCAGTGGTCGTTCCGACGATGCGAATAGCAAGACGATTCTCGTGGCAGAGGACGAGGATCACAACTACGAGTTGGTGAAGATTGTACTACAGAAGCGCTATAAGTTGCTGCGTGCCCGCAATGGAATCGAAGCCGTTACCATCAATGAGGACGAGAAACCAGACTTGATCCTAATGGACATCCGTATGCCAGGCATGAACGGTCTTGATGCCACCCGCATTATCAAGGAAGTATCATCCACCCCTGTCATAGCACTTAGTGCCTATGCCTTCGAAGAGAACATCCGCAATGCCAAGGAGGCAGGCTGCGACGACTTCATGGCTAAGCCGTTTAAGGTAGAGAACCTCATCGAGATTGTCAAGAAATACCTCGGAGAGGACAATTAATCCGCATATCCAAAAACAAAACCATCATCATAATGGGAAAACTTGCAGTTAAGAAATACTTTTCGTTCATGATGCTGATCATCTCCTTCCTACTGATGATCTTTACTTTTGTAGGATTGTTTGGAGGTGACGTACAGCCAGCAGGAAACACGGCTCGTGCCATGCTTGTCTATGCTTTGCCGTTGCTGATTATAGCCAACTTCATTTTCCTTATCTATTGGCTGATCCGCTTACGTTTCCACTGGGCACTCATGCCATTCATCACCCTGCTCTGTTGCATCCCCTATATCGGTACTCTCTTCCAATTTGGTTCTACTGACGAGAAGGCCGATGTCAAACCGGGTATCAAATTCGCCTCTTACAACGTGGCACGTTTCTCTGGAGAGACAACAGGTTTTATCGCCCAGGATATCCTCGCGGAAATGAAGCGGCAGAAGGTTGATATCGTATGCTTCCAGGAGTATAACGACTTCAGCGGCGACAAGAAGAACTCCGATTCCTATAAGGACTACTTCCCCCACTCTGCCTTTGGCAATAACGACATGGTCATATACAGCCGTTATCCCATCGTCAACAAGAAGAATATTGACTTCGAACAGACGAACAACAGTGCCATGTGGGTGGAAGTCAACATCAACAACAATATCTACCGAATCTATAACGTTCACCTCGAGACGACAGGTATCAACAGCGCACTACATCAGGCTGCGAAGTTAGCCAACAAGGGTGTAGATGTACAGGGCAATGCTCTCATTAACGCCATCTACGGAGGCTACACGCTGGGAATGATAGCCCGATCTGGCCAGGCTAATATGCTGGCGATGGATATGAAGGAGTCTGAAGCACCCATCATCGTCTGCGGTGACTTCAACGACGTGCCCTATTCGTATGTTTATAATACGATGCTGGGCGACAAGATTGACGGATTCAAGGAGTGTGGTAGTGGATTTATGTACACCTTCCGAGGTGACAAGAAGGTACGCATCGACTACATCTTCCACGATAAGGGCCTTGAAGGACTCTCATACTACAAGAAAGAGTTGAGTTATTCAGACCATTATCCCGTGTTTATGCGCATTGCCACGAAACAATAGAAATAGATATTTCATAAAAAGAATAAATCCCGCTTGACGGCGGGATTTATTGTGTCAGACAATCTTAAAACGTACACGGAACGAACGCTCGTGTTCATCCCAATTGGTACCAAGCATCTCGAAGCGTCCTATCTGCGAAGTACTTCTCACATGCTTGCCAATACACGGACAGACATCGTAGTCACCAATACGCACCAGCCGGATGGTGTCAGACACATCTTCTGGCAAACGGCTTGAATCAATACCTTCAGGTAAGTTGTCGCGAGTGACAAACTCAAAAGTCACAGGCAAATCCTCTTCGATCAGTTCATTCATCCTGCGCTCTATCTCCTTTTCCTCCTGACGACTGGGCTTATGGTCCAGATGAAAACTCATCTTGCTCTTCTTCCGCTCAATATGGGCATTATAAGAACGCTCACAGCCAAAGAGCCGGATCATGGTCTGGTTCAGCAGATGTTCCGCAGTGTGTGCTGGCGGGAACTCCTCTTTATGATGGTCGTTCAGTTCGTAGTCCATAGTTATGCATTGAATTTCAGGACGACAGCACTACAGGGTTCGAGGTCGACAGAAACGTAGCAGTCACGGCTCAGTTGACGTTTGATCTCCTTGCCTGTCATAAGATCGACGGCTGTGACATTCTTCCGCTCCTTCAGTTTCAGATAGTCGAAGGCATGGGCAGGGATAGTGACATCCATCGTCGTAGACTCTTCTGCGAAGTTAGCCACCACCAACAGCGCTTCGTTACCTGCCTTTCTGATGAAAGCGTACTGATGCTGATACTGGCCGTTAACGTACATGAGATCAAAACATACGCCATTGGCAACAGCCTTTTCTGTACGGGCAATAGTCAGGATCTTATCGTACATCGCCTTCAAAGCCTTCTCGTCCTTTGTCAGTTTTCGGCTGGCAGCACGTGTCAGCGTATCGATGTTCCAATAATCGAAGATGGTTGTCCGTCCGTCGTGACCACTGAAGCCTTCCTTATCCATACCTTTCTCGCCATATTCCTGGCCGGCATATACCATCAGTGGATTCTGCTGCAGCAAGGCAGAGACAACAAGTCCAGGAACACCTTTACGACCATCGCCAGCGAAGAAACTGCTGGCAATGCGCTGCTCGTCATGATTCTCCAGGAAATAGAGCATATGGTCGCGGATATCGTCCGTCTGCTGCCAAGCGGAGGTAATGGCATGGGTTGACTGATTACCACGGATGACCTCTCGCAGTGTGTCGTACATACCAACCTTGTCATAGAGATAATCAAAGCCTGCGCCGAGGTAGTTGCGATACTCTGCAGGATTATACACCTCACCAATGAATACGATGTCGGGGCAGATGAACTTCACCTTGTCTGTCGCCCAGTGCCAGAACTCAGCCGGCACCATCTCTGCCATATCGCAACGGAAACCATCGATGCCCTTCTTGGTCCAGAAGAGCAGGATATCAGTCATCTTGCTCCATGTGTCAGGGATGGGATTGAAATGACCTACCCTACCGGCATAATAGTCGACACCATAGTTCAACTTCACCGTCTCGTACCAGTCGTTCATGCCTGGTGCATTGTGGAAACAGTCGTTACCCGTCGCCTTAGCAGGTTCCTCGATATAGGGCTGTTCCTGACCATGATAGAGGTCAAAATATGGAGCAAACCGCTCACCGGGACAGTAATAGAAATTGTTCTGCGGATCGAAGCCATGTTGAGGATTGTCATCTTCACCAAGATCCTTCACGCCATCAGGTTTGCAGATAGAGTGATACTGACGGGCCACATGGTTAGGTACGAAGTCGATAATCACCTTCATACCAGCCTTATGGGTACGCTCCACGAGTTGCTCGAACTCCTGCATACGCTTATCGACATCCGTTGCCAGGTCAGGATCGATGTCGTAGTAGTCTGTGATGGCATAGGGAGAGCCTGCACGCCCCTTGACGACAGCAGGATGCTGACAGGGAATGCCATTGGCAGAATAGTCTGTCTGCGATGCATGACGGATGACACCCGTATACCAAATATGGCTCACGCCCATCTCCCTGATTTTCTTCAGGGTGCTGGGCGTGAAGTCTTTCAGTTTTCCACAACCGTTCTCCTCAATCGTTCCACCTTCCTTACGAGTGGTATTCCGATTGCCGTAAAGACGGGTGAATATCTGGTAGATAACAATCTTCTCTTTCATTATTCTCCGATACTATGGGCAGAAACCTCTTTATTGATCTTAGCAATCATACCCTGCAGAGCCTTGCCAGGACCGCACTCCGTGAAGTCATCAGCACCATCGGCAATCATATTCTCCACACTCTGAGCCCAGCGCACACTGCTGGTCAACTGTGCGATGAGGTTTGCCTTGATCTCTGCGGGATCTGTATGAGGCTTAGCATCCACATTCTGATAGACAGGGCATTTCGGAGCCTTGATCTCTGTCTTCTCTATGGCTGCCTGAAGTTCATCCTTGGCAGGCTGCATCAGCGGAGAGTGGAAAGCACCACCCACCTTCAGCACCAAAGCACGCTTGGCACCAGCAGCCTTCAACTGCTCACAAGCCTCGTTGATAGCATCGATATTGCCAGAGATGACCAACTGTCCGGGACAGTTGTAGTTAGCAGGAACAACTACGCCCTTACCCATCTTCGAAACCTCAGCACAAATCTCCTCAATCTTGTCGAAAGGCAAGGCGATAATAGCGGCCATCGTTGAGGGCTGAGCCTCACATGCCTTCTGCATGGCCATAGCACGGGCATAGACCAGTTTCAGACCGTCCTCGAAACTCAGGGCACCAGCGGCTGTCAGAGCAGAGAACTCACCTAAAGAGTGTCCTGCCGTCATCTTCGGCTCAAAGGCATCGCCCATACAGAGGGCTGAGATGACACTGTGGAGGAATACGGCAGGCTGAGTCACCTTCGTCTGCTTCAGTTCCTCGTCTGTTCCCTCGAACATAATGTCGGTAATACGATATCCAAGAATGTCGTTTGCTTTCTCAAAAAGTTCCTTGGCCAGCGGGTTGTTGTCATAAAGATCCTTACCCATGCCTACAAACTGCGCTCCCTGTCCGGGAAATACAAATGCTTTCATTTTCTTACTATATTTATAAATAATGTCATTTCGGACTGCAAAATTACGATAAAAATCTGAAAAAAGAGCCTCTGCAACTATTTTTTTACCGAAAGTCGTGTGATTATCGATTTTTTTATGTAAGTTTGCAGTTCAGAAAGAGAACTATTGACAAAATGAAACTCATAGTAATGACCAAGCCAACCTTCTTCGTGGAGGAAGATAAGATTCTGGCCAACCTGTTTGAGGAAGGTCTGGAGAACCTTCATCTGTACAAGCCTGGTGCCTCGCCGATGTATTCAGAACGGCTGCTGACACTCTTGGGAGAGGACTATCACAACAGGATCACCGTCCATGGTCACTTCTACCTGAAAGAGGAGTTCCGGCTCAGAGGCATCCACATTGACGATGCCTACACCGAGCCACCCGTAGGCTATAAGGGAAACATCTCTCGCACCTGCCACGCCATCAGCGAGTTGAAGGAGGCGAAGAAGCACTGTAACTACGTATTCCTGCATTGTATCTACGACAGCCAGACCAATGCCGACGAAAAGTCAACCTATACTTACGAGGAGTTGAAAGCGGCATCACGAGAGGGGCTGATCGACAAGAAAGTGTATGCCTTAGGCGGTATGAACCTCGACAACGTGAAGGAAGCGAAGGACCTCGGCTTTGGTGGTGTCGTCATCTGCGGAGACCTGTGGAATCGCTTCAACATCCACAATGAGATAGACTACAAGGAACTGCTCAATCGATTTGAGCGTCTGCGTAAGACCATTGAATAGAAAAAAGAACAGAACAAAACTATAAAAAGATGAGTGAGAATAACTCCTACATGGTATTCGCTGGTACTGCCACGAAATACCTGGCAGAGAAAATCTGCCAAAGTCTGGATTGCCCGTTAGGACAACTGCAAATCACCAAGTTCTCCGACGGAGAGTTTGCCGTTTCGTATGAGGAGAGTATCCGTGGCCGTGACGTCTTTCTGGTACAGAGCACCTTCCCCTCTTCAGACAACTTGATGGAACTGTTGCTGATGATTGATGCCGCCAAGCGTGCCTCTGCCCGCACCATCAATGCCGTCATCCCCTATTTCGGATGGGCCCGACAGGATCGTAAGGACAAGCCACGTGTCAGTATCGGCGCCAAACTCGTAGCCGACCTTCTGAGTGTGGCTGGTGTCAACCGTGTCATTACGATGGACCTGCATGCTGACCAGATCCAGGGATTCTTCGATGTGCCAGTGGATCATCTCTATGCCTCGGGCGTTATCCTCCCCTACCTCCAGAGCCTGAACCTCGACAATCTGGTCATCGCCTCTCCGGATGTAGGTGGTTCAAAGCGTGCCAATACTTATGCTAAGTTCCTGGGCTGTCCGTTGGTACTCTGCAATAAGACCCGTGCCCGAGCCAATGTCGTAGCCACGATGCAGATTATCGGTGAAGTGGAGGGAAAGAACGTTGTGATTATCGATGATATGGTCGATACCGCAGGCACCATCACCAAGGCTGCCGACCTGATGAAGGAGCATGGTGCCAAGACCGTCCGGGCCTGTGCCTCTCACTGTGTGATGAGTGGTCCTGCCAGTGAACGCGTCCAGGCCTCAGCCCTTGAGGAGATTGTCTTCACCGACTCTATCCCTTATACGCAGCGCTGTGCTAAGGTGAAACAACTCTCTGTGGCCGACACCTTCGCTGAGGCCATCCGTCGCGTCATCCGCAACGAGAGCATCAGCGACCTCTATCTTATCTGACACAGCATGAGCATCAAGACTTTTCTTGGACTGACAGTTGTGGGCACCCTTTGCCTCTCCTGTCAGTCCAATACTTATCAGATTGACGGATTTGCACGCGATTTCAGCGATGGCGACACCATCTGCATGCGACAGGAGGGAGACGGGAACAGTCTTGTCGTCATGACTCAGGTCACTGGAGGGAAGTTCGCGTTTTCCGGAGTGACTGATACGGTGGCATTCTGTCATGTATTCCCTAAGAACAGACCAGAAGCCACAGTCTCCTTTTTCCTAGAGCCAGCACGTATCACCGTTGAAATAGCATCGACGCCAGAAAGGAACCGTGTCTCTGGCACTACCTTCAACAACACCTGGCAGCAACTGAACGATTCGATCCGTCTCATAGGACAAGAAGTGGTCAAGACGTCATTGCTTCCTGTAGCAGACAGCACAATGCAACTGCAACGTGTCAAAATGATAGACAGCCTGCACCGTCGGATGTCAGACTGCATCCTCAGTACGGCCCGCCGAAACAACGACAATCCCGTCGGACAATACATCAACCAGCATTATAAAGCGCCCGAGTTCAAATGAACCCGGGCGCTTCGTTTGATGATATCGGTCTCTAACCTTCCGATTAACTATTACATACAGGCAGTTCCAGCCACTTCACGTAGCAGAAGTCCTGACGGTGAGGCAGATTCTTGTTCTTCGGATACATGCGGACGGCACTCTTGTACTGACCGAACTGCCTCGGAGCCAACTCAGCCTCGAAGGTATAGTTGTTACCCTCATGGCCCGTCATCTTCAGAGGCTCGACAGAGAACACCTTCTCCATGCCGTCTTTGTCAATCAAGACATTCACCTTCTCCAGAGCAATGGCATCGTCGAGTCCCTGCTCATTGATGACATACTTCAGATTGTACTTCTGACCTGCCTCTGCACCATTAACAGGGAAGTTCCACTCAGCAGAAACCACGTTGATGGCATCCCAACGCTCTGCCACGGTCTCCTTCCACTGGGCGATATCCTTGGCCAGACGGTTATCGTTCTTTGAGAGTTCCTTGAAGCGCTTGGCTTCCTTCTCGTAGAACTTGCTGTAGTAATCGTCAAGTTGACGCTTCATCGTATAGTGAGGGGCAATCTGGGCGATAGAGTTCTTGATGACCTTGATCCAGCCCTTCGAGATGCCCTTTTTATCCTTATTATAATAAAGAGGTACAATCTCATTCTCCAGCAGGCCGTAGATGGTAGCGGCATCGAGTTGATCCTGATAGCCCTGGTTCTGATAGGTACGCTTCTCGGTGAGTGCCCATCCGGCACCCTCGCGATAGCCCTCCAGCCACCAGCCGTCCTTCACGCTGAGGTTCACAACACCGTTCATCTCAGCCTTCTCACCAGAGGTACCAGAAGCCTCAAGGGGACGTGTCGGGGTGTTCATCCAGATATCAACACCAGATACCAGACGACGGGCCAACAGGAAGTCGTAGTCCTCCAGGAAGATGATCTTACCCAGGAACTCCGGACGCTGTGAGATCTCATAAATCCGCTTGATCAGACCCTGACCTGCACCATCTGCGGGGTGAGCCTTACCAGCAAAGAGGAAGATCACGGGATGCTCTGGATCATTCACAATCTTAGAGAGGCGAGCCTCATCAGTGAACAGCAGGTGAGCACGCTTGTAAGTAGCGAAACGACGGCAGAAGCCAATCACCAGAGCATTCGGATTCATCTTCTCCAACAGAGACACCACACGTGAAGGATCACCCTGATTCTTCAGCCAGGTCTCACGGAACTGCTCCTTGATATAGTCGAAGAGTTTCTGCTTCAGAGCCATACGGGTCTCCCAAATTTCCTCATCAGGACAGTTGTAGATACCATGCCAGATCTCCTCGTTCGACTGGTCGCCCATGTGCTTAACATCGAAGTACTTGGCATAGACCTTGCGCCACTCTGTAGCACACCATGTGGGGAAGTGTACACCGTTGGTGACGTAGCCCACATGATTCTCCTCGGGATAATAACCTGCCCAGATGGGAGCGAACATCTTCTGTGACACCCAGCCGTGGAGCATCGACACGCCGTTCACCTCCTGACAAGTGTTGCAGGCGAAGGTCGACATGCAGAACTTCTCACCCTTATCGTCTGGGTTCGTACGGCCCATGCCGATGAACTCATCCCAAGAGATGCCGAGTTTCTGAGGATAGCCACCCATGTATTTGCCGAAGAGGCCCTCGTCGAAGTAG
>ONPM01000007.1 GCA_900319715.1 uncultured Prevotella sp. | reverse complement strand
CCCGCCTCGAGTTTCATATAGCGGTGCGACTTGATCAGCAGGGTGCCTTCAATGGGGCGGAGCAACACTTCTGTCAATTGTCGGGTGAGTTTCAAGTCGACACCAAATCCTCCCATAAAAAAGTTTGCGGCACTACTGGCTGCATCTGTGACAATCATGCCTGCTATGTTACCCACTATTCCAGTTTTGTCGGGGTGGGTGAGAAAGGGCGGTTGGATATTCTTACCCGAATGGATGGTGAGATTGTTGCCTGCGGAGATCTCCACGTTCTTGCCTGCTATCTTGATGTCGCCATTAGGAGCATTGATGGAAATGCCGGTAAAGGCGTCGATGTTGATATCGCCAAATGGCGAACTGACCTTGATCTTCCGGTCATGTGACGACAGCGACAGTTCGTAGAGCCCATAGCGGTCGCCGATATGAATACCGCCCGTCATGTCCTTAACGCCCTCGAAGGTATAACCGTAAGATTCTAGGATTTTCGTTATTCCGCCTCCGGCAGCCCCCCCAATCAGTTTCTCTCCGTCACCTGGGTCACTGAAGGCGATGTGGTGGCCGTTTGGCGACACAATATAGGTACTGGCTTTTTTGAGCAGACCGCTACTGACGTTGGAAATGTTATTCGCTTGTTCTGGGGTTGGGACGTTCTTCGAGAAGAGACTGCCTACCACGTAGGGGCGCTCCACATTGTTGGAGTCGTAGTTCACCAGCACCTCGTCGCCCTTCTGGGGCTTGAAGTAGGTGCCTCCGCCAGTGGTAGCCGCTGGGGTAGCCACACGCACCCAGGGAGAGGCTTTCATGATCAGTTCCTCTGTGACCTCTTTAAATTTATCCCCCACTACCTTGATTTGTATTTTCAAATCTGCCTTGGCAGCATCCAGGGCCGTGCTGTTACTGGCGAGTTCCTGATTCTTGGCTTCGACTTCTTGGTCTATCTTCTTTACAATCTGGGCTGGAGTGGAGTCTTTGTCCTCTTTGATCCGAGTCAGCAAAGCCGTCAACCATTCACATTTCTTTTCTGCGGCCTCCTTTTCAGGTTGTCTTAAAATAAGATCCTCGTATTTCTCTTTTGGAAGAACTTTCTCGGCATTCTTAGGAAGAGTAAGATCTTTGACCGTTTTCTTCGCTTGTTCCAGTTCCTGCTCTTTTTGAGCAATCCACTCTTCCCGGGCCTTGTCATCAGGCAGTTTGGCATAGTCGTTGATCGCATCTCGCTCGTCTGTCAGAATCGTCTTCAGCCGACATAACTCCAGTCGCTTTTTCTGGAGTTCCTTCACTTTGGCGTCGGCACCCAGTTGCCCTATCTTGGCTTCATTAAGGGTTAACAGTTTCATGGCGCTTTGCGTCTGCCAGGGATAGAGAATACGTACACGACCCTGGTATTTCGGGTCATTGTTGTCGATGACGTATGCTGTTTGTGGTCCGGCTTCCCTGTAGGTATGCGCTGAGATGGGAGGATATACCTTCTCTATATGGCCTTTTGTCACAACGGGGATGGCATAGATAATCTGCGACTGCGCTCCCACAGAGACATCATTTGCGTCTTCGTTGAGGCCATACTGGCGATAGTTGTGTATCCACGATGTCTCGGAACGCATCTGTACCTGAATAATGACATAGGTCTCTGAAAGGCCATCCACCCTGATCTTCTCACCGATCTTTAATGGCATGTAGGCGGATCCCATGTCGATACAGACAATTTTCTTCTGCTGCTCTATCTGAGCCTTCCGGATGTCCTTGTAGAATTTCAGGTTAATCCAGTTGTTACTGTCAACGTTGCCGAACCCTACGAACCTTGTTCCACTTATCTGCTCTTTACTATAATTAATTTTCTGACTATTAATATGTTTGTCATTACTTTCTTTGTTGACAGGACTAATTTCCATACCACTTTTTAAAAGCGACTTGGTCCATTGCTTAGTAATTGCACTCATAAGATTGAGGATATTGGCAGCGTAGGAGGTCTGCGTGTTCTTCAGTTCATTACTGATGATCGAAAATAAAACTGCTGACACGCCGTTTTTCGGAACGTCTCCACTCTTGATGCCAAACCCCATCTCGTATTTAAGCGTAGACCACTTGTCGGACTCAATGGGGAAGATGTACTCATCAGTAGGTTCTTCTGCATTGTAGACGTGCTCAAATTTGCTGGGGAGTGTATCCGTTGGATATCCATTATTCCCTTTATCCACTGACTCGAAGTTCAGCACATCGATCATCGCGTTATTGTTTTCATTCGTATCCTTGACACTATCACGATAATATGGTTCGACATTGAAGGGTTTTGACGCGTAATTGGCCAAGGTGATGCTTTGGTAATCACTGATTGTCTGTAGATTATGTTTGTTTTCCGGCTCCTTCACTCCCAGGTTCAGTTTTCCGTCCTCGAAATACAGCAGTTCGCCACAGCGGTTGGTCGTGCGCACCATGAAGTCGTAGAAACTCTCATTGTATTGTATCAGGTAGGGTTGAATCATCTCTGATTCTACTACATCTTTTTTATCTTCTGACGTGATAGTGTACGCCAGATGTTGCAAATTCTGTTTCACTACTCTCAACAGCAGCCTATTTTCGAAGGCGAACGTACGGCTTTCGGGCAACAGGATATCTTCGCCAAGTTTTTTGCCGACATAGGCCTTGCTGTACTTGTCGAGCGTCATGAGTTTGTCGAGGCTGTAGATGACAAGTTTTACAAAGAGTGAGGGCTTCCCGGCATTCCTGATAAACTGCGGAAGCAACTGATACACATAGTAGTTCTCGGCGATGACAGTCTCAGATTGAGAGTCACTCGACTGGTAGGTGAGGTTGACCAGCCGTTTGAGCAACAGTTTGCTTACTTCCTTTATAGGTGGGAGGGCGGAGCCGCTCTTGATGGTGATGGATACTTCGGCCTCGATGAGCCCCGGCTCATAGATCTTGCGGTTGAACTTGAGGCCATTGAGGCTAATATTATATGATTCAGACTCATGATCCGTGATGCTGACTTCTGATGCATCCTTGCTGATGATCAGTGCGTCCCGGTCGTCTTTCGGATCCTCAATATTAACGCCTAGATAGAGTTTGTATTCGTATGTTCTTATATCAGCCATAACTGGTAAATATTTAATTATTGTTCTACAATTGTCCAACCTTGGGGGACGCCCCATTCGTTGTCATAATTCCAATACACATTTTCTGCTTTAACAAAAGTTCCTTTAGAGTCAACACCATGTACCCAATGGTCTGTGCAGTAATCAGCACTAAGGTCAGTGGCCAGGCAGACGATATGGTCCAAGTACCAACAGTTATAGAATAGACCGTAATAACAGCCCGTGCGAAGTGTCTTTGCTGGTAGAACCAGGTCATAGTCATCCTTGTGCATGAGATAGTTGGGGGCTTCTTCATTGACTCCCCTGAATAAATTGGCGAATGTATAGTCGTATGGCAATGTCGTCTTTGTAGCGAAATTATTATAGTAGAGCAGACTCATGATGTTCCCGTAGACATAACAGGCACTTGAGCAGATGATCTTGGTTTCGTTGGGACTGCTGGTGGTCGATGCGGCCCTGTTACCGCGGAACGACACCTTCTGCGCCGGCTCCAAATCAATCTGGTTCAGATCATACCTCTTCCAGATGTCATCATTGAGTTTGTATTCCAAATCCTCACCGTTCAGGACTGTTATCGTCGTTTTCTGGGCCGCTGTGCATTCCAGCGTCAGCGGGGTTCTGAAGGAAGGAGGCAGCACTGGGGTCATGTTGGCTATGACGTTATAGTATTTGCTGTCCTCGAAACTTTTCGGCGATGTTGTCGTACAGGTGTATGTATAGGCATCGGTCGTTGCTGACAGTGTCACCTCCTGACCACTGATACCGCTGAGTGCGGCATAGATCTCACTGGTGGCCGTTTCAGGTATGATGGTGATATCGCCAGTATGGCTGTCGTCAGTCTTCAGTCCTGTGGCGGAGACGGTCAGTTTACTGGCTTTCACGGGTGTCACACCGTCAGTCTCGCGGAGGGTGAATTTCACGATGGCCTGTTGGTTGGCAAATTTGGCATCGGTGGCTGAGACGAACGTCTCGTCGGCATAGACCACTGTCACCACATCCGTCGCATAGTCATATTTGGCGGCGATGTCGGCCAGGGTGCCTTTCTGCCCTGTATAGTCACGCTTGGTGCGTGGTAACACCAGAGTCAGATTGTCGCCAATGCTGACGGGGGTGTGGAGTTCGGCTTTGAGCTTGGTGGTGGCAGAGCCCGTCGTTAAGGGCACCATCGTTCCGACCTGCGAGCCATCGGCCGCAAGGACGGTCACGCGGTCGCCCTCACTCCAGATGGCCTCAATACTGCTGGTCTCGTCTGCCTGTTTCAGTCCACGGGTGCCAACCCCAGCCCTGCCCTTATGGGCTTCGAGCGTCAGCACACAACCATTGCTCGGGGTGCTATGCTCCCGCACAAGGTCGTTGCCGCAGGCTGTCAGAACGAGTATGGTAGCAGTCACTAGCGCCTTACCATTCCTCAATGCCCTGATACTTATAGGTGTCACGTTCGGTATGCGTATCGTCGACGAAATTCACGTCCACCTCGTGGATAATAAACTTGCCCCAAGCATAGGTATGAGCATTTTTGCTCGTTGAAGAGTAGATATTATCCCCCGCCTTGACTGTCAATGTGTATTTGTCGCCTTCCTTAAAATCGTTACGGATGGCCACGTCGAGCACATTGGTAGCACTGGCAGGTTTGATCTCAAGGCCACCGTATTCGACGGAAGTTCCGTCAAGGGTACGACTCTTCACCAGTTTGCCGCTTGCTGCCACGATGGTCATCGAATTCACATTCAACGGACTGTCACCATATTTAATAATGTATCTCACGATGGCCTGCTGGGTAACGAACATAGCATCGCTGGCGTAGATTTTATTGTTCTGGTCAATGAAAGTGACCTGAGCACTGGCAATAGCATAGTCATATTTGGAAGAGATGGTGGCGAGGGTACCATCCTGGTCTGCATAACTCCATGTGGTACGTGGGAAGATCAGTTCCGTCCTCTCACCGATTTTCAGATTATCGGGCGACACATTACCGTCGAGTTTGGTCTTATTACCTTCAGTTTTTCCTTCCATTGGAGAGAGGTCACCGATCTTACCAGCCCATCCACTACTGTAGACTGCCACTTTGTCGGTAGTTGCCCAAGTAGTCGTGATACCTCTGGTAGGATCACTCGGATTCACATAAGAAATGGCACGCGTACCGGAGTCGTAGTTTTTCTTCGTAGCTGCCAATGTCAGTGTAGCCGTTGATTTCTGCTCGTCGTCTGAAGAACATGCTGCTCCTATGAATCCTGCAAATGCTAGAGTCGCTAATGAGATTTTTGTAATAATGTTAGTCTTCATAATTGTAGTTTTTGAATAATGTTGTTTATTTAGAATATAAGTCTTAGGAATGATTTCTTTCCTATTGGGTGCAAATATACGAAATATAATTGAATTATACAAATATTTTGCGGTCTTTTGGACAAGAAAAGGTGTTCTAATCCCTCATTTTGTCCAAAAGTGGGGGGGGGTGTCCAATGCTTTTGAAGAAAAAATGAAGAAAAAGTTTGGAAAGAGACCGAAAGCCATCGTATCTTTGCACCATCAAACAAAACATTTAGTATTAACAATTTAAAAATTAAGAAAGGAAAAAGATTATGGCAAAGACTCCAGTATCGATGACAATCGATGGTTACAAAGAGAGAGAAGTACTGATGGTGGGAGATGAAGAGCATCAAGTTCACCAACGGCTACTGCATCAACTACGAGGAGAAGTGGGAGGACAAGATGGGTCACTTCGAGGAGATCGAGATTACCTGTAAGGCTATCGAGTTCGGCAACGTGAAATACGAGAACGACTGGGCGTAAAGAGTTTGTTTATAGTTTATAGTTTACAGTTTACGGTTTACAGTTTACAGATGATTAGTTAACAGCATTAAGAAAGTAATAATAAGTTGAACAATTAAAGAATAGAAAGGAAACAAGATATGGCAGAGAATGTAACACCAGTAGTATTGGAGATCAAGGATTTCGAACCGCGTGAAGTGATGATGGTAGACTACAAGTTCGATCAGGCTACCGATCGTGAAGGACAGATTGCAGGTATTCCCCGTGGCGGCAAAGTCACGATCCGTGTGAAGGCCATGAACGACGGCAACAACCAGTTGATCCAGTGGATGCTCGACCCGACGAGCCCGAAGGACTTCTCCGTGAAGTTTGTGAATACTGTCGACGGTGCAGCCATGAAGGAGTTGAAAGGCACCAACTGCTACTGCATCAACTACGTTGAGAAGTGGGAGGACGGCCAGCAGCACTTCGAGGAGATTGAGATCGTGTGCCAGAAACTCGAGAATGGTCCTGTCTGTTACGAAAATCCTTGGAAGTAATTGGTTGTAGAAAATAATTAGGGAATAGTTATTGATGGGGACAGACTCTGCTAGGATGCTGCAGAATCTGTCCTCATTTTTTTACTATCCCGTCATAGCGAAGTTGGGTATAAACTTTATTCTGCCTCAGTTGTTGAACCTTCTTCTGGCTCTTTTTCTTTCTCTTTTTCCTCTTCTTTTTCTTCCTTAGGCGGCTCTGGGATATTTACGTTTACATACACCTCGTCGGAGTATTTCCCGTCGGAAGACTTGACTGTGACGATACACTTACCTGTGGCGACGGCGGTGACTGTGCCCGTGCTGTTGACCGTGGCGACCTGAGTATCAGAAGATAACCACACGATGGGGAGTCCATTGGTATTCTTCAATGTAAGAGGCTTGGACTTCTCGGCGTCAGTGAGGTCGATACCTGACTCAGCCACGAAGAGTGCGCGTGATTGAGTAACGGTCACAATGACCGGTTTGTTTGTGGCGGTATTTATGAACTTAACGCTGCCCGAACGATTCTCCTTCTTCGCGGTGAAACGGTTAACATAAATCTGTTGTGTCCAATAGTCGTTGCCACCGGAGACCTTATTGCCCACCGTAAGCCAGTCTGCGAGGGATGTAACTGTGACGCCGACGTTGGCATAGACGCTCACACTGAGAGTACCGCCAAATTCGTCGATCTCCAGAGGCGGCTGTGTGATGGTCAGACCAGCGCTGACGCCTATCGTCGCATTGCCGATGGTGATCGTTGTACTGCGGTCGCGACCGGTCGTGTTGGCTGCCACACGGAACATGACCACGGAGGTCTTGACTGCACGGGTCCTGCTACCGTTGCTGGCCAAGGTCACCCAGTCGCAGTCGGCAGGAATCTTCACATCGTAACTGACATTACTCTCCACACTGGCTGTCACGGTGCCTCCTTCCATCGGGACTACCTTGTCTGGCTTTTCATCGACTAACTTAAAGGTAGGAGTGAATGGTTGGTGAATATAGATTTTGATTTCTGCTCCTGCCTCTTTGTTGCTGATTGTAATGACGGCCTCGCGATCCTTATAGGTCGTATTCTCGGTGGCACGGAATACAATCGGAGTAGTGGTGGCGGCGCGTGTACGTCTTCGGGTGCTTGTAGGCATGGTGATCCAATTACAGTCGGATGGGATGCTCACGTTGTAACTGATGTTACTCTCCAGATTCACTGTCACAGTGCCTCCCTCCATGGGTACGTCGAAGGCCGTCTTGTCGACCTTGAAGACGGTGGTGAAGGGTTGAGTGATGGTGATCTTGGTCTCAGCCCCAGCCTCTTTGTTGCTGATGACGACAACGGCCTCACGATTCTTGTAACTCTTGTTCTCCGCTACTTTCAGTTCAACGGTGGAGGGCTGGACACCTCTCGTCTTGCCAGCAGAGGGGCGTGTTATCCAGTCGCAGCCGTCTGGAATCTTTACGTCGTATGTGATGTTGCTCTCCATGTTGATGGTGACGGATCCACCTTCCATAGGTACTTCAAAGGCCTTCTTGTCGGCTTTTAGTACGGCTGTAAAGGGTTGGTGGACTGTGATGTTGATGCTGACGCCTGCCTCCTTGTTACTGATGATGATGACACCGTTGCGTTCATGGTAGCCCGTATTTTCCTTGGTATGGAAGGTGAGGGCCTTGGTCTCTGTGGCTCTGGTCTTGCCTGCGTTGGTCTGAGTGATCCATTTGCAGGTATCGGGAATGGTGACCTCGTAAGAGATGTTACTCTCGATGTTGACAATGAAGTCTCGGCCTTCCATCGGTACTTCGAAGGCGGTGGAGTCGGCCTTGAATACCATGTTGAACGGCTGGTGGATGGTAATCTTGTCTGTCAAACCTTCATCCTTGCTGACAACATTGATGACTGCCTCTCGTTCTTTGTACGTATTGTTCTTACTGACGATTAAGGTGATGACTGACGGCTCCAGACCTCTTGTCTTAGCGGTGGGTTTAGGTAGGGTCACCCAGTCACAGTCTTTCGGAATCTGTACCTCATAACTGACGTTACTCTTCAGGTTGGCCTTGATGGTATCACCATCCATCGACGGTTCAAAGAACGTCTTGTCAATGAACAGTCCCGTTCTTCGGGCTTGTGTGACGGTAATGTAACGTGTTGCCTGATTCTTGGTATCTGTGAGTGTGACGGTGTCTGTGCGGGCATCGTAGGTGTCGTTGGCAGTCACGGTGACAACCAGTTTGCAATTATTGATATCCAGACGGGGAGTGCACCAGGTGGTCTTGCACGCTACGGTATAGGCAGACAGATCCTCATGACGGAAGATTTGTTCTTGTGTGCCCTGCTCGCAGGTGAACGTCATATCCTCCAAGAGCAACTCTCTCAGCCGACTCTGATACCCGTCGTCACTACTACAGGAGAATAAGAGGCAAGAGGTGAGAGGTAAGAGGTAAGAGAAGAGAATGGTGAGAACCAATCGGCCTCTTGCCACGGAAAACTTACCCATAAATATATCGTTTATCTTAGTAATCATCTATAAACTATAAACTTTAAACTATAAACTTTAAACTATAAACTAAATATCTTTTTCTATATAGGTGAATGTCGTGTTGCCGATGGTGAAACTCTTGCCTTGATAGAGCCACATGCTCTTGCCGACTTCCAAGGGCTTACCGTTTTTGACAGTGACACCATCCTCCAATGCCTTGAGGCGAAGCGCACCATAGGTGCGACTGATTTCTGCGTGCATCGGGGCCACCTGGCCGTTGATGTCCCATGACAGTTGAATGTTGCAGTCGACAGATTTTCCGATGGTAATGGTCTGATTGGGCGAAGCCTTGTACCACTTGTATAATGCAATGTCCATCTCCTTTATGGCACCTTCAATGTGCAGGAAAAATCTCTCTGACTTTGGCGTTGAGTAGGCAACACACATGGCAATGGCTACTGCGTAGAAGATGAATCCTAACAGCAGTGACAGGCGGTAGTCCATGAACGAGTTATAATAAATGAATGCCCACATGAACATGGTCAATATGGCAATCAGAAACGATGCAATCAGGAACGAGCGGCGAACTGGAGTGCGCGTCTTGTAGGTGATAGCCAGCATGATGAAGGCGCTCAGCAATGCCCAGGGGATCCATTCTGTCAGGAATGTACTGTAATTGAAATGAAGAAGGAGGGAGATCATGCATCCTAACAAGCATAAGATAAACCCTACTATACTAGCCACAATGGATCGGAATAAGACTTCTTTTAAACGGAGGAACCATTTTGCTTTCCTGGAGGTAAAGTTGGATAGGAAAAGTGTCAGTATGAAGCCTACGGTATGTCCGAACGCCGGCAGGTCGTTCAGACCAGATCCTGTGCCAAATGCGTTGGTGCCGTTGTTGCTTGAATTGTAACCGAATAATGATTCCATCTTCTCAATGATCATGGTTGATGTGGTATGATCTCTGGAAACGAATAAACACCATGATGTAAAACCTGCCAGGATGGCAATGAGTATCCATTTCATATAGAACGATGCATTACGTATATCCAACAATTGATGTGGATTATAATAATGTGAACCTTCCTTGCAATGGCGCCCATGCTCAGGACAGTGATATTCGTTGTCGTCCCAGCATTCCTTGTGCATCGTATGTCTGCATTTTACCACAATTTCGTCACCCGTCTTAAATGGACCTTTGCAGAGATAGCATGACTCAGATACAGACTGACCTTGGAAACTCATCATATTGCCAGCGTAGTGGATGACATACTTATGTTTAAAAATGCGATATCGGATATAGGGTATCAGGAACTGGAACGTCAGCCATGTTATGAGGAGGATGGTAAGGGTAAGTACAATACCATTGATGATGAATGTGATCATTTTGCCGTCGCGAACGATGACGGGACTGTAGACTGAGCCAAGTGAGAACTCTGTCTGCCCTTTGGCAATCAGGTCTCCGCTTTTCTTGTCGTGGAACTCGATATTCATGATGTGGAGATCTCCACGGAAAACTTTTCGGTCTGGCTGTTCTACGATAATCTTATAATTAGAGAGGTCGATATGGTAGTCTTTCAAAATGTCTTCCTCTATCTCCAGCCAATTGAATGAAGACTGATACAGACCGTCCAGAGACTTGCAGAAGTATTGTAGGATGTTGGTATCGTTGGTATTATCTGAAAGGGCGAATATCTCCTGATCATCGGTGGTGCTTGAAGAGAAATTGGCATAGTATGCTTGCATAAGCCCCTTGCATGTCTGCACTTTGTCTTTCAGCACTTGCTGAAGATCAAAGTGCTTGGGGTCGACAGGCTGCTCATCTTCGTATGTCTTTCCACCCGACATGATTACTATAATCTTGTGTTTTGCCGCACCGATAGTGGTGCTCTCATCCTGCATCTCATTCAGTTTCGTCAGTACAGAGCGATATAGGTAGATGGTCGATGGGTCCTGATGTATGAAATAGTTGTCGATGATATAGTCTGTTACTTCATAGGTCTCCGAGATGTTATTATCCGACATAAAGGCTACAAAGAGACTTTGTTCGCCAAATAGAGTCCTCATTTCCTTGACAGCGTTACACTCGTCATCAATCTGCTGCTGGGGGAGACTTAGGTCGACCAGGACGAGTAGTTTCATATCCAATTGCTTGAATATCTCTCTGCTACTATTGCTCACTTTGGTGATAATAGGCTGGTTTTCACCGCCCAATTGATTGATCAGCCTTTTGATATGCTGTCTGACTGTGGCGACAACGGTCGAGGAATCTGTCAAGTCATATCCTCCTACATTGTGTGCAAGAATTGCAGACAACTCCATGACCTTATAATCGTCAGAAAACTTAATATCCTTAATCTGCAAAGCATCACCAGTTTTCTCTACCTGCTCGTTAGACGACAGGATGTCATCTATATCTGGAAATTGCTGCTCATCACAAGAAGAAACTAAAAGTGAAAAGGCGAAAAGGTGAAGAATTAAAAGACTCATCACCAACCTTCTCTTTCTTTTATGATTATACTGTTTCATATTCTTACACTTTTTTACCTTTAAATGGTGGGATAATTATGTTGTCCGTTCATCATTCCCTTCATCTTCTGTGCCTGTTCGCGAGCCTGCTTGAGTAACTTAATCTTAGAGTTCAGCAGGTTCAGGCACATCAATATGATGGCAACAGCCGCCAGCCCTAGCAGGTAGTCTTTGATTCTCTGAATAAAAGGTTTATAAGCCATCTCCTGTATCTTCGCTGATACCGTCTGTAACTCAAAAACTTTCTTCTCCATTGCCTTCATACGAAGTTGGAGCCCTGGGAATGCCTCTGCAGCCTCCTTGGCTTGTCCATAATATTTCTGGATGTCGCCAGTCAGTGTCTGTTCCTCAGCCTTGACTTTCTCTAGTTTGGCCGCCAACTTTGGTGATATGGAATAACCAAGCGCCTGTTGGTAGAGTTCACGATAGTTTTTATCATGCCCCCAAATGAATTTTTCGGCAGTAGAGAAGGCTACCAAATGGTCGCGCTGCTGCTGGCGGGCAGCCAAAGTGTCGGCAACAGTCTGCCGCATCTGCTGGATGATAGCCACTTGGTTCAGCAGACTATCGTTGTCGGCGATATAAACCTGTTGGGCGGCTGAGTATGTGTCCCAACGGGTGGAGAAAGAGTTCAGGGCTGCAGTCAGTGACTTGAGCCGTCCGGAAACGGCATCGAGGAGAGGCTCTGTCAAGGGCATCTCCATGTCAATGTCCATGCGGAATCTGCTGAGGGCATTCAACTGTATCAGTTCTTCCTGGAACAGTTGCATGTGGTCCTCAATGGCTGTATAGGTGGAGTCGAGTTCCTCTTCAACAGTCATATCCTCCTGTGCTTCTGCTGCCGATGGCAGCACGAGCACAAAGATGATGATTAGCCACAGATTCCTTATATATCTCATTGTCTGCTGCAGTTGTTCTTAAAGTATCGTTCAGCCTCGCGGAATATCGTCAGAGCCTGGCGTTGCTCGGTGGTGTAGACACCTTGGCTTTCGATAATCGTATGGACATTGTTGATTGTCTTTTCTGTTTGGATGATGATGTCGCGACGTTCTATAGGGTCTGTCGACAGTAAGAAGCGTGATACAGCCGCGTCAATCTGACGGGCTCTTGCTAATAGTATCTTGGCGCTGACACCGTCACCTTCTGTTCTGCTTGTGCTAGATGGGACATACCGACATTTGATCTGGGCAATCGAGTCGGTGTACTCATTATAGGCATCCCATGCCATTTGTATATCAGAACAGGGACTTTGCATGTCCTTATGGGGGTATTGACCTAAGATCTGTTCTTTCAGATTCTCAAATGCCGTAAGACTCTCTTGACTGTCAACCACACCATTACCAAAACGCTTACTTAGGTTCTTATAACTCTTGCGAACGCCATCTAAGGCAGCCTTTGCTGATGCAATGTCTTCTTCCATACCGAAACAGGGATTGCGCTGGATGTCCACCTGATACTCAGTGTACAGATCACGGCCGAATGGAATCTCAAATCTCCGTTTATTCAGATGCTTGCTGACATCGTTCATCAGCATGACATCACGAAGACGGACGACTACCGAGTTCCGTTTCTTCAGGATGTCGAAGGTCTGGCTGATGTAGTCGTTCACCATCGCATACTCCTGAGGTGCAGGCTGTAATCCTTCATAATCGAGCCAGCGATGGAAGACATATTGCTTACGAGGCTTTGGTACCGTAGACTTGAAGAGTTTGGAGATACGAAACTGATCCGATGGGTCGTAATTGACGACGTACGGAAGTTGGTCAGGACGGATTCTCCTTCCTTTGATAAGGGGCTTAAAGCGTATGTCCTCCCTGAATACAAAAATCATGCGATAGGAAATCAGACTGACCGTCAGTTGGTTGGCAGCCTCGTCGAAAACGAACTTCACCATGATGTCCTTATCGGTCGCATCTCCTTCCAAACTTATGTGGTCAGTATATGCTTGATCCTGGCTGACTGTGATATGCTTCACGGTCTGGGCCATAGAAGAAGAGGTGAAAAGGTGAAAGGGTGAAAAGGTGAAGACGGTTGTCATCACGCTTACCAGCCACTTGATTCTCACTTCTGTTATACTCATTGTCATTCTCTATAAATTGTAAACTATAAACTAAAACACCGTCCATTCGTTTGGCTCTCCCTGTCGGATTACCCATGCTGCTACTTTAAGATCTTCGGGGTAGGGCGGCTCGGAGATGGCATGATAGATGTCATAGTGCAGGTATTGAGCCACTCGTTCTACGCCCCATGCTAAGTCCGTATAAGTGTCAGGCATGTTGATGCACACCCTTCCTGCAAAGTCGCCGAAATATCGGATGTTTGGATGCCATGGGTGGGAAATGGGCTGCCCGTGTTCATCGTGTGTCAAGAAACGGAATACAGGAACGGCGTCGACCGACGGATAACCGTCTGGCAAGTCTATCCGCATGAGAAAATCTGTAGCAAAGATCGGCGGATTCTCAGCACCGGGTTCTCCCAAGTGTTCCATATTCTCCACACCGCAAATACTTCTTAATCGATAGTCGACCAGATAAGCCGTTGGCAATCCATGCTGATTGCGAAGGATGGGCTTACACACAATGTCATGACGATGCGCCAGCCGTTGCTCTAACTGCTGCCACTCATACAACAGACGCCGGTTGCGCCCCTTGTACAGGCTTAACTCATATCGGTCGCTCTCTCTCATCCAGGAAAGGGATCTGGCACTAAGAAAACTTTGTCGCCACTCTGCACGCCGTAGTCGAGCAAGGTCTGGTCTGTACGACCGATTCTCGGACGGAGAACACGTATTTCGTGTACATCGGGATCCTCACGCCCAAAGAAATAGTCAAGGGGCGCTCCTGTCTCATCGATTGACGGGAAGTCGAAAATCAGTTTGCCGTCTTCACCAATGGCATGTGTCAGGTTGGTCATCAACGTACTCAATGGCGCCTCAGGATTTACCACCCTGAAACGAACCATCTTATTCTTATACACAATGTCTAGAAAGAAATCTTCCATTTAATATATTATTACTCAATGTTTAATGTTACGATTACCGGATAAATGTTGGTGCTCCTTACTTCAATCATTTTCTGCATAAGGATCTCCACTCGTGAGGCTTTCTCTGCAAAACTGCGTCTGACAAAAGGATTGTCGACCAGTACAATCTCCACCACAATCTCATAGCCACAGCCACGGCGTTCCAATTGCTGGCGGCGGTTGACCGTTAGACTTTTGACCATATCGCGAACAATACCATAGCGGGTCAGCAGTTCGTTGTAGCAGAACAGTTTTATGTCAGCCGGTGTCACAATGCGGTCGTTGGTGGCGATATAGTAGCGTGTGAGACTTGCCAAGGCCGCCTCTTCCGTCGTCTCGTCTCTTCCCATCACGGGACTGGCTATCTGTTTGGTCTTGGAGGCACTCATACCACCAGGTACTGAGAATGTACTGTCGGCGTGAAGTGAGGCGTTGATGCCGGCACCTGATGTCGTGAGGTAGTTTACATCCAGACTCCCTTTCCCGTTTTCAATAATCTTTTGGTTGCGCAGTAACAAGTATACACCAGGTATCTGTTGTAACTGATTCTTCTTGGCGATGTCCATCAGTTTCATCAACGTTTCCTGCAATGTTTGCATGGTCTTATCGCCAGAGAACCCCTGTAATCCTTGGAAAGCATAGAAGTCAGAGTGGTATCTGGCAATGATGGTGTTAAGCAGACGCACGAGCCGTCCCTGGTTGAAACGGTCGGCAGCCACTTTGCGGACTTCTATAAGACTGTTACCGTAGAGTTGTTCCTCAGGAGGACGCACAGCATGAAGAAACTGTAAGTTCAAAGATTCATCATTCTTGTCATAACCTGCCACACGGACGATCGGTGTTTGTGCGCTCAACGTTGTTTGGTGCAGTTGAGCATTTACAAGTACAATCGGATTCAGATAGAAGTGCTGCCTGTCGAAGACGAAGTTTTCTGAGATTCCTGAGAATTCGAAGATGAGGTCTATAGCATCTGTTTCTGAAGACAGGAAACGTGTAGGCGTGTGGTCCCTGATGATGAACAGACGGACGTTCTGACGGGCAAACAAATCAAGGCTGGTTGCAGAGGCCTCGAAGGTCTGACTGCGGTTGTAGAGGATGGTATCGAGTCCGAAACAGTCCTGCAGAGGGAGTTCAGAATAGTCCCATGGCTTTATAAGGGGTATTTGCTGGTTTTTAATGCTGACACTGAGATCTTGAAAATCCAAATTGTTTACTATAAAGGCAAATCTGGACAGGTCTTTGATGGGTGAACTGAAATGGATGCTACACTTGAAACGCCGACCATCCATCCGGACGATGGAATCCACATGGGCATTCAGCAGTCTCGTCTTCAGTAGCGGTAAGAATGTATAGTTGCTGCCGTTGAGCATAAATGTGTTTTGGACTCCTACTTCCAGTTCTGTCACAGAGTCCTGGAGGACTGTTTCCACGACAGTAGTGGCAGGTACGGCATGGCCAACCTCATAGGGCGTTAGCAGTTGGGCGAAATCCTCCATCACCTCAGCCTTCATGGCTTCCAAGTCGCTGGTGCTCTCATTGGCCTGATAGGCCAGAGCCGTGATCATTAACTTAAGAACGGGATCGTTCTCAAGTCCTTCAAGTTTGTCGTTGTCATCACTCTGCCTCCATATGTTTAAGGCTTCGTGCAACAACTCTTCAGCCCTTTGCCTGGTCTCAAATATGGTCTGTTTCATTTACTCCTTACTTTCCTTTCTATTCTCAGTTCCAAACTTTCAGAATATGTTCGTATATATAGTTTTCATTGGTGGTTGCTATGACACCTTTTACCGTGATGTAGATTCTTCGCTCCTCCCTGATGTATGTCATCGAAACGGAGATCTTTTCCAACCGTTCTTCATATTTGCTGATGGAAGCCTTCAGTTCTGCAGCGAAGGTGTTGACACTCTTTGATGTACCAGATATCTTTTTATCGTAGGCACCTTGGATATTGCTCATCGTCTCAGTGTCGCCAGAGTCGAATACTACACCCTCATTCTCATTGAACATCTCGAACCGCAGGTTATTGAACACGAATCCAAACAGAGGATCGGCAGGGGTACTGAACCGTTCAGTTGTAATGATGAGGTACAGATTTGAGTCGATCGACCTTTTCATACTGTTTTCATGCTGTAACCCCTTGGGGTTGAGTTGGAGTGGTATGCTGATATTTGTCATTCAGATTTCGATTATATCAGTGGAACGAACTTTTCTTCTTCCGGTTCAGGCACATAGAGCGCTTTGAACAGGTTCTCAAACAGATCAAAGTACAACTTCTCGTATAGGGACTCATTAAGTTGCTTGCCGAGTTCGTCGAACTTCTCTGTCAGCATCACGCTTAGTTTATTCTGACGGTCGTTGATCTCTGTCGTAAGTTGTTCGAGGATGGCGTTTTTCAGCGTCTCGTTGATATAGGTGGTCAGTTGTTCTGTCTGCTGCCTCATCTCTTCGCGGAGTTCCTCCTTCATGTCTGCCAACAGTTTTTCAATCAGTTCCGGGTGCAACTTGTCGTACAATTCTTTCTTGGCCTGAGCGAGTAGCGCTTCATAGTCGATAGTGTTGTCTTCGAGAACTACCCCGTCGAGGATGATTGCTGCCCCCTTCATATAGTCTTCAAGCCATTGCAGCCATGCCTGAATATCAATCTGTTGAGGTTGTGGTATATCGATGGGTTGTTCTCTGTTAGGCGTTACGATATAATAGTCTATAGCCTGGGCCATCTCCTGAGTAAACAGGATGAAGTTCTGCATGGAGTTCCTCAGATTATAACTCTTGAGCAAGAACACATAGCGTAAGAAAGCCCGTTTACCTTCTCCGTCAGCCATGTTAGCATGGGTAGCCAATATGTTCATCTGTTCCGTATAACTGTCGATGTACTCTTTAAAGCGAGGATTATCTGTCAGAAGCAGACATGGCACCATGTAGGTGGTGTCTGCGGAGAAGATGCCCTCGGCTACGTGGAATCGTAACAACGGGAACAGGTCACCAGCCTCCACCTCCTCCATGGTATGGATTCCATAGGTGTACTGTGGCCTGACGAAAGGTACGCCCATCTTCTCGAACTCCACCTGGTCGTTACTGAATCCTACCGTCAGATAGTATCTCTCGCCGAAGAGCATGGGGATGGTTACCTCTATATCCTCGTCGGCATCAATAACTCTTCCTGATGGTAATAAAGCCATACACCGGAAACCTGATACCTCAAAGCGGTTCTTCACGAAGATACCATTACAACTGAAAGGGAAACCAGGCACCAGTCCCATGCGGTTATTACCAACAGCCGCACGGATGGCCAACTGCTGACGGAAGTCCCATTGCTCTCCTATCCCGGAGAACGTGTCTGCCGTCAGTTCCATGCCTGGTATCCAGTTGATTCTTGAATTAATATCCACCATGTATATATGCGATTTATGAATTTACGATTTACTCACTTCTGTATTGTATCCTAACGTCAAGCGGGTATTGGTCTGTTGCGGGACATCATATTCTTTGATGACGATCTGACACCATACTTCAACAGGAATAAGCCACTCGCACAGAAATTCCCGCAGCGGCTCTAGGTCTTTGTCTTTCTCCTTAAACTCTTCAGGAGTCAGGCCAGGGATAATCAGTTCATATCTGACCATTGGCAGCCAACTCCGTGTGGTGTCACTATGGCTGTAGCGGCCAGTCGACATGTTTACCTCGCATTTGATAAGTGTTCGAAGCAAATTGGCAACGAAGCCAAAATCTCCTCTGCGACGGTTGACATACGGGAGTAGGATGGCTGCCTCGCGGACATAGTGGTTCTCTATCTTGTCAAGGTCGACGCCAAAGTAGGTGCTTAAGATATAGAACAACTTGTCTTGTAGCAGTTTGTCAATCTGATGCTCTAAATGGATACTTTCACGGAAGTGGAAAGAGTCAATGGGCTTGAAGGCCTCACGCAGGAACCTAAGCCTTTGTCCCAACTTCTTATATTTCTCGGCCGAATCCTCTCCTTTGAGGTCCGTCTCTTGTGTAAGTAGTCCCTGTGGCAACAGTCTAATGAAACTGTCGCGTGCAGTCTGTGCCACCATCTTCTCTTCGTCAATGGCGAGCAGGTCACTATTGTAGTTGCGGAAAAAGAGTCCCTCATTCTGGACAATCCAATGATTGGACTCCTCTGGGTAGAGGTAGTTCAACAGCATTTCTGCACGGATTTCGGGTATGTTATTTACCTTTATCATTTTCCACTCTTCATTTCTAAATAATAATCTTTTCCGTCCGCTATCACATACACAATATCATGCTGCGGGACGCCAATCTGCGCTAAGGTCAGTGCCGGATAAGGGAAACTGGCGTCGATATGACGATACTCATGTTGGTAAAGGGAACTTAAAGGCAGCCCGTCAAAGAACTTCTCGCTAGTCACTTTGTCAGCCACCTTCCGGCCAGGAAGCAATACAGAGAACCGCTCATCATTATCGCGCCTCGACACATAGTCGACGAAACAGTCATTCATCAGGCAGAGTGTCACCTCCTGGGCATTCAGTTCTTTCATCCAGTTCTGGATGGCTTCACCCACAGGTGTGGCATCACTGACAGCAGTCTGGCGGACAGGTGCCCACATCTCATGTTCTGGACAGTCGTCGTCATATGCCTGAAATTTGGCGATGCGGACGGTGGTATGCTCTCCGTCATAATACAACATCTGTCCACAAAGCGACGTGCCGAAGTCCTGTTGTATCAGTTTCAAGGCTTCCTGTACCTCTATGGCACCGATGATTGAGGCAATGATAGAGGTTGTAGGGGCTGAGCCTGTCTGTTCCTGTCGCCTGATGATACCGGAGCAAGGCAATCGCTTGGCTAAATCTTTCAGTCCTTCGGGACCAAGGTTACAAGCATAGCAATTTTTCCCTGGTGCGAAAACGCGCACAGTTCCCTCCATGCTATTGATGCCACCGTCTACCCAAGGGATGCCTGCCCTCATACAAAGACGGTTGATGCAGAACCGTGCCCACCGACTGTCTACACATCCGATGACAACGTCCATCTGGCGGATAAGTCCTAAGCCGACGTCATAGGCAATGTCACCGTAGACAGTTGTTATCTCGGCGTCAGGGTTCATCTGTTTCAAGCGTTCTGCTACCACTTCTACTTTCAGCCGTTTCCCTTTGGCATCGCTTTTTGTGAAGAGCACGGAACGGGTGAGGTTACCCATTTCCACTATGTCGAAGTCGACGGCCACGATATGAGTGACACCCATCAGCACCAGATTCTTGAGCACCTCGTTACCCAAGGCGCCACAGCCAACCACCATCACATGGGCGGCACTTACCTGTTGCTGTCTGATGTCAGTACTCATCTTTTCTTCAATTTCATTTTGACGTGTGTCAGGTCATTCCCGACCACTTTTACGATCTCTTTAGCCTCAAAGAAACCTGCTTTTTCCAGTCTCACCTCGCAGTTGCTGCCAGCAGGCAGGTCTTTCACCACAATAGGCGTCGTGCCGGTAAGCCTGCCATTGATATAGACGTCTGCTCCAATCTCGTTACTCTGTATGTTGAGCATTCCGAAACTGCCCTTTGGGGCGATGAGTTCTACGTGCTGAGGTGTCGCATCGTTGACCCACAGGGCTGTTGATCTCGACTCCAGACCGTCTTTCTCCGTGTTGATCAGGTAAAAACCTGCCTCCAGTTCTCCTTCCCAACTGCCAAAGCCTTTCAGTTCGCGATTGACCCAGATACTTGTGAAGTCATCCAGAGCCTTAATGGTCACCGGTGCCTTGATGGTCGTCATAGTGTCTTGCACCACCGAGTCATTGGCCGCCACGGCACTGATGGTCGTTATGGGCCTATGGATATCCCTTATATGCAGGTCTTCTGCTGTCAGTTCTATCGTCTTTTTCTCTTTCCATCCGATATTAAAAGTGGCATCGTAGTAGCACAGACTGTCTTTCTTGACGAAGAGGCGGTGAGTGCCTTCCCGCAGATGACCACTTGTTCCTCGTGTCTTCCCGATTAACTGACCGTCGACCAAGATGTCGCAGCCTTCCAGTGCAGTTTTAACGGTCAGGTAGGAGTAGATGGGTTGTAAGGCTATCTTCACAATCTGCCGACCTTCGTCCGTCAGTTCAACGGTGTCTTTCTCTGCTTGGTGGAAGGGCGCCTCTGCCAACCATCCATGTTTTCCGACGGGCAAATAAAATTGCTTCCGCCCATTGTGGATCGTCGTCCTGGTGCTGTCAATAGTCAGGATGGCATCCTGAGGCTGTATTTCAAAGATCACCCACTGCTCTTGCAGTTTATATTCCTTGTCCGGACTGAATGTCTCCAACGTCGCGGTGTAATGCTTCTTCCTGCGCAGTCCTTTCTTTTTAGGGACTTTCCATGTCAGTTGACCATAGTCGGCATGCTTCACCACAATGAAGGTGGTCTTGTCTGGTGTCTTGAGCGTCAACAGGCCCTCCCCTTCTTCTGCCGCGATGCCTTGTTTGCCATTGGCAAGAAACGAGAATCCTTTCTCACTGGTCTTTAAGTCTAGAATTGCCTCCTGCTTGCTGCTCACCACATGGTTCATGTTCAGCGGGCCTTTCTTGAGTTTCTTGAACTCAACGATATGCATCTCCTGGGCCGTAGAAGTGCAAAGGTAAAAAGGTGAGAAGGTGAATAACAGCGGCAGCAATCGTCGCCACCACCTTCCATATCCTACTGACGTATAGTCATTATTCCTCACTTTTTCACCTTTCCACCTTTTCACTTCCCTTGGGTCATCATGCTACCGCTGGGGTTGACGATAGAGATGTTGCCGCCCCAGGAACACATACACTTGGCGTTGTTGATAAGTGCAGGCATATTCATGACTTTTACCTGTCCGCCAGGACTCCACGGTGCTGTTATCACAGGGATGCAGGGCATCGGTGTGAGTACACCCATCGCAGCCGATGTTGCTGAGGCCACTTGTGGGTTCGCTAACGATTGGCACATGCCAAATGGCATGATGTTTACCATAGGGGCGAAGTCTGTGATGTTGGCCATAAGCATATTGCCACATTTGGGACGTAAGGGCACAATCACATTCAGTGTGGAAGGTGCCATGCCGAAACTACATTGGAGCATTGCTCCTTGACATACAAAATTACCCATCTCTCTTGCTAAAATATTGTTTTTGCGAATCTGACACTTAATACCGGATATACCTTCAGGGCCTTGATGATTCCGACATAGTTGCCAAAGGTTCCAGGGATGTTTGTGATGTCCTTGGACAGATTGGTTCCGTCGTGTAATCGTTGTGTGGGGGTTCCTCCCCATATCATGGCTCCTATTTCTGCCGATACTTTCCAATCATCTCGAGTTTTTACTAAACGTCCGGTGTAGCCGAATCCAAGATAAGGCTTGACTGCGTTCGACGTGACACTAATCTTTACAGAACCGTCAGCAGCAGGTTCTGCCAGATAGGGCTTCCCTCCCGAGTCTCCCGGGTAAAGCGTGAGTCGTCCGTAGCCCTTGATGACATCGCTGGCATCGGCTGCCTCCCAAGTCTGATTATATTCCTCCATCAGGACGATGGTCTGTTCAGAATCAGCGGTGCTTTCTGTTTGGGCAAATTCCCCTGGCCCCCAATAGACCCCAGCCGTGAAATGCCAGTGCATATTGTATTTGAAAGGGTAGATGTCTACCAGCAGTTTGGCATTATGCATGTTCATCTTGCCTGTCATCATGATATGATCGTCTATCTCCATTCCGGTCTGTTCTAACAAGTACTGCTGGATATTGTCAAACGGCGTTCTGATACGGTTGCCCTGAGCGTTATATTGACGAGCAGCCATACCGTTGCCTGCCAGGTTCATGCTGAAAGATTTCTTGAACTGTGGCATGTAGTCATATCCCAGTCTGACTTGCATGAATCTGCAGAGTGGAACTGCGACATCAAGTCCTACTCCAGATGTCCCGGCAGTCAGGGAGACCTCCAGATGCTTCAGCGTATTCCCTTTGCTCCAGTATTCAGTACCAGGGTCTTTCTTGATG
This sequence comes from uncultured Prevotella sp., assembly GCA_900319715.1. Lineage (GTDB taxonomy): Bacteria > Bacteroidota > Bacteroidia > Bacteroidales > Bacteroidaceae > Prevotella. Next base: position 20,418 of record ONPM01000007.1, on the reverse strand, counting down.
ATGGCATGCTCATGGAAGGCCGGTATATACTGGGCTTTTACAGCAATGGCAAGACTGGATATCAGACAGACGAAGATGAATTTTCTCATATAGTGGTATTTACACGGCAAATCAATTGATCCAGCTTCTTAGGGCTGAATCAATTGATTGTGAAACCTACGGAATGTTACTTCCAAGGATTGTCGTAACTGACGGGACCGTTCTCGAGTTTCTGACATACGATCTCGATCTCTTCATAGTGCTGCTGGCCATCCTCCCACTTCTCAACGTAGTTGACGCAGTAGCAGTTGGTGCCCTTCAACTCCTTCATGGCTGCACCGTCGACGGTGTTCACGAACTTCACTGAGAAGTCCTTCGGGCTCGTCGGGTCGAGCATCCACTGGATCAACTGGTTGTTGCCGTCGTTCATGGCCTTTACGCGGATCGTTATTTTGCCGCCACGGGGGATACCAGCAATCTGGCCTTCACGGTCTGTGGCCTGTTCGAACTTGTAGTCAACCATCATCACTTCACGCGGTTCGAAATCCTTGATTTCCAATACCACTGGCGTTACATTCTCTGCCATAATATTCAATTCTTTTATGGTTCAACTTGTTATTAACTGAAATCGGACTTAAGCCCAGTCGTTCGTGAATTTCACGTTGCCGAACTCGATCTCCTTACAGGTGATTTCGATCTCCTCGAAGTGTCCCATCTTATCTTCCCACTTCTCCTCGTAGTTGATGCAGTAGCCGTTGGTGAACTTGATGCTCTTCATCTCCTTGTTCGTCTTGGTCTCAAGGAACTTGATTACACCGTTCTTCGGCAGGCTGCGCTCCGTCATCCACGCCAGCAGGTCGGGAGTTCCGTCGTTCAGGGCCTTTACACGAACACGGATCTTACCACCGCGGGGAATACCGGCCATCTGGCCCTCTACGTCTGTTGCCTGATTGAACTCATATGTTACCATCAGGACTTCTCTTTCCTTGTATCCGTCAATAGCGATACTTACAGGTGTCTTAGCCATAATTGTTTGCTTTAATTAATAAAATATGTATAGTTCTTTATTCACTTAAGCGCTTGCCATTGCTGCTTCCTTGTCCTTCTTGTCGGCAGCCACCTTGATGACAAAGTTCTTGGCGGCATAGAATGGCGTCAGCGTGATATCGCAGGTAATCTGCTTGGTGACAGGATCCTGGCGTGGCTCACCGATCTCGTAGTTCTGGAACAGATTGCCGTAGCCCTTATATTGGTTGAGGAACTCCTGGATCTTAGCCTTCAGGTTCTTCGGGCTGTTATACGGATCCCAGTTCTCAAGTGCTACTTCATGTACGAAGTTCATCAGTACCTTCTTCACCCAGTCGAACACACGGACGATAGGATACTCCTTCATGGCGTCGAGGTCGCCATTGTAGAGCGTGGTGTTGTTGAATGCCATCACACGGCCTTCGCTATATACCATTGGGATGACCTGATTGTCCATGAGGGCGGCAATCTCCGACTTCAGGAGGTCACTCTTCACACCCTTCACACCGTCGAGCGTACCGTACTTCTTACCACCGGCACCCTGAGCCATGTTTGCGGTTTCGTCGTAGAGTTTTCCGCAGAGAGCAGCAGAAGGTGCGATGTAGAATGCCTTCTGGTCTTCCTCGTCGCTAGACATCTTCTCTGCCTCACGACCTACAATCCAGTTGGCAGTCATCACCACGTTCATCAGTTCCTGGTCGCTGTCACGATAGCCCTCGGTATTGGCCTGCAGGTCGTCGAACGAATACTCGTCGGCATGGTCGGTGATGAGCATCACCTTATACTTAAATGCCATCTTGGCCCACTGGAGCAGGTCGACCTTGTCTGTGAATACGCCACCAGGCACACAAACGAGGCTGTAGGCATCTTTCAGGCTCAGACGGTCGAAGCCGTTGCGCAGGATGTTCTCCACCTCGCCAGCGAAGCCGGAATCAGCATCAGCGATGTCTTCCTTCAGCACATTGATGATACGCAGGTTCTTCACCTTGTCGGAACCGCAAGTCTTAAAGAAGGAGTCGAGTTCGCGATAACTGCGCTCCAGGTTCTGTGTGGCATAGAGTGCGTCGGTGATACCTTGCTTCAGCACGTTGGTATATTTCTCTTCTTCTTTCTTGCAGGAGTCAGCGTAGCCGGTAGCGCCCTCGATGCCTTCTTGGTCGAGCAGTTCTATCCAACGGCTGATCTCTCGCTTCAGATTCTCTCTCTTCTCCTTGAAGCGCTTGTCTTTCAGGAATACATCCTTAGCAGCCTTACGGGTGGGGTTCATGTTGTCTGCATCGGGCATAAAGCCGCGGACAGCGTTGAATCCACCAAAAGCCGACAATAATTTGCTGACGTCTTTACCTTTCTCTTGAAGCTCGGCACCGGCCTGCTGGGCCTCTTGAGCTTTCTTCATTTCTACATCTGCCATATCTTAATAAATACTTAACTTCAATTGTCCAAATAATCAGTTTTCCAATTCTCTTTTATTCTGCGCCATTGAGTTCGTCGAGCATAGACTGGAGCATGGTCTTCAACTCATCGCGGCTGCCGGCTTCCTTGAGGATGTCGCGCAGTTTGCGGTTCTGCTCAATGCTCTTGCGAATCTTGGTGTTGGTGTCAATCTTCATCTTCACGCCAGAGAGGAACGGGCTGTTCTCTACCAGACGGCCCTTGCCGCCATTGGCCTCGAAGTCGCGCAACTCGCCAAACTTCAGAGTCTCCTCAACGGCACCGCCTTCTTCGTCGGTGAAGGTGACGTCTACCTTCGGCTTGAAGTGCTCAAAGGCATCGTTAATGTTCTGGATGTCTTCCACAAACTCAGGATTGCCTGCTTCGACATCTGTTGTGTACTGGTCGATCATCAGTGTCTTGTTCTGATCGATCAAACTGACTTTCGCACTGCTCTCCTCATCGGGAGCCATCGAAATGAAATTCTCTTTCATTGCCATAGTCGTAATGGATTAAATTAATAATTGCTATATTTTTTATACTCACTTTTTATTCCTTTACCTTTATATCAGGATTACCCTCCTTGTCGAGGTCTACGATGATGTGGTCGCCAGGCTTCACCTTGCCGGAGATCATCATCTTCGAGATCGGGTGGCGCAACTCCTTACGGATGATACCGAGTATGGGGCGTGCTCCATACTGCTGGTTGTAGCCTCTGAGAGCGATGGTCTGCCGGGCCTCTGGTGTCAGTTCCAGGGTGATGTTCTGCTCGTCCAGCAACTTCAGCAGGCCCTTCATGTGGATGTCGAAGATCTGAGCCACCGTCTTATCCGTGATGGGTGAGAAGGGCACGATCTCTGTCAGACGGGCGAGGAACTCAGGGCGGAAGTAGCCTTGCATGATGTCCATCAACTCGTTGTTCTCTGGGATGATGCCGCTGTTGAACTTCTCCACGATGGTCTGCGCACCAATATTGGATGTGAACAGGATGAGGGCATTCGAGAAGTCGCCCACTCGTCCGAGACGGTCGTGCAACTTTCCCTCGTCGAGAATCTGCAGGAACAGGTCGAAGACCGACTTGTGTGCTTTCTCAATCTCGTCGAACAATACGACGCTATAAGGTGACTGACGTATCTTGTTCACCAGCAGACCACCTTCTTCATAGCCCACATATCCCGGAGGTGCTCCATAGAGGAGGGCCACGGAGTGCTCTTCCTTAAACTCCGACATGTCGAATCGGATCAGGGCGCTCTCGTCGCCGAAGAGGAACTCGGCGAGGGCTTTCGACAGTTCCGTCTTACCGGTACCGGTGGGGCCGAGGAAGAAGAACGAGCCCATGGGCTGACCCTTCTTGCTGAGTCCGGAGCGTGCCTCGTAGACGGCGTCCAGCACCTTCTTCACGGCATGGTCCTGGCCTACGACGCGCTTCTTCAGTGTCTCCTCGCCGCTCATCAGTCGGTCACGCTCCTGTGTCTGGACCTTTCCGAGGGGAATACCCGTCTGACGGGCCACCGTTCCGCTGAGGTCTTCGCTCAGCAGGGCGTCTGTCTTCTCGTCGCTCAGGTCTTTCTCGATCTTGACATGCGACATCGTGCGGTCCAGAAGGTCGATGGCCGAGGCTGGCAGGCACTTCTCCGTCAGATAGCGCTTGGCCAGACGGATGGCCTCGTCGAGCACGGTCTCGTCAACCGTCAGGTGGTGATAGGCCTCGTAGGCTGGCATGATGCCCTGGAGGATGCTCAGGGTGACGGCCGTGTCAGGCTCGTCGATGGAGATCTTCTCGATATTCGAGGTCATCTCCTTGTCTGTCTCGATGTTCTTCGTATATCCGTCGATGCTCGATGTGCAGAGCAGTTGCAGACGGCCTTTGCTCAGTTCGTTCTTCAGGAGCGTAGAGCAGCCGAAGAGGGCGCCCTGCTTGTCGAACAGTTTGTCGATCTGCTCGATGATCAGCACGGCGTTGGGCAGTGCCTCCACCTCGTTGATGATATTCTTGAAGCGGTCTTCCACTTCGCCTTTGTACTGGGCGTCGCCACCCAGGGCGGCCGTGTCGAGTTCGTAGGCGATGGCGCCGTTGAGGAAACTGGGCGCCTCGTCGGCTGCCAGACGGCTGACGAAGCCGTTCACCAGCGAAGTCTTTCCCACGCCGCTCTCACCCGTAATCAGCAGGTTGGCCTTCGTCTTCCGGCCCAGGATCTCGTAGATGACTGCGATCTCCTTGTCGAAGCCGATCACCTTGTCCAGGTTGCCTGCTCTGGCGACGGCGGTCTTGTCGATGCAGTATTTGGCCAGGTTGCCCTTGCCTTTCGCCGGCGTGCTCTTCTTCAGTTCCGCGCCCTCCATGTAGGGTGCTTCTACGCTGGCTCCCTTGGCCATCTTGGCGCTGATGTCTGATGGTGTCAGCGGGAGCGTCTTCAACTGGTCGAACGAGAATCCTACGCCGGGGGTCACCAGCGAAGCCAGGACGCAGACGGGCGTCGCCTCGTCGAGGTCGAACTTCACCTTGTAGTTCTCTGCTTCTTCCATCACGGCCACAGACTCGTCGCTGAGGTCGAGGTCGCGCATCGGGCGGACGGCTCTTGGGGCGAGTTGCATCTGCACGTCGGCCCAGTCTTGAAGATAGTAATAATCCTTATCGAGTTCGGTCTCGATGAAATGGATCAACTCCATGTCCTTATGGAGAATAGCCTTAAACAGGTGGGCAGGGTAGATGGCGTCGCTGCAATACTCTTCTGCGAAACTGTTGGCTATAGTTTTCAGTTGGTCTGTCATGTTATTTAATTGTTTTATGCCTATTTGAATGCAAAGTTAAAGAGAAAATGTCATAAAACAAACCGAAAGGTTGATATTTTGGGGCTTTGAGGCTTATTTTTAACAAAAATTCACCATTTGTCTTATTTTTATAAGGTGCGGCGGGACTGTCTCTGGGCTTTGGCGGTATCGGAAGGACGTAGCGCAGGGATATACAGCATTGGCTTTTCCATGAGGGCTTGGGTTGACTTCTGTACGCTTCTGGCAGAGGAGAGATGGCTCCTTTTATTTTTATTCGATGAAACACACTAAGTAGTTACGGGTCTTCTCCCGGAAGACCTCCTCCCGATGATCTTCCTTTGTATTCATAGGTGAGGTTCTTTCTGATTTCTGATGCAAAGGTACACTATTTTTGTGATACTATTAGATTTCTTTTTTCACATTTTATGCAAATATATATATAGCCTCCATATATTTAACTAAATATCTGAAACCCAATATGATATTATGTGGAGGCTACTTATTTTTGCTTCCATATAACCTCCATAAATGCTGTGTTTTGATAAAAGATATAGGCAAAAATGACGTCAAATATTCCATAAATTATTGATAACAAGGCAGTTGGACAATCACACAAATATTCTGGACTGTCAGTTTTTCCAGTCTGAACTAACAGTTCCCGCAGTCTGAACTGACAGTTCACCCTATCTGAACTACCATAAACTAGTATCTTCATTAGGAGTTAGAAGGGACAAACATGTGACTAATGTCCCAATTTATGGAGGCTTTATGTAGGTTTAAATAATAAGCATCCATAGTATAAGTAACTGAATATCAATAAGAAAGTTGTCATTATGGAGGCTTAAACTATAATTGTAAAGAATTTCTTTTGAGAATTTACTTGCACATTTCAGTTATTTTTCGTACCTTTGCAGCAGATTAAAACTATAGGATTATGGCATCAAGAATCACACTCATCAAGAACTATCGTAACAGGGAAACCCTGCGACTGCTGGAGTTGCAGGAAGTGGCAGAACTCATCAGTCAGGGCGAATACGACGAGGCCGTCAGCACGTTCCGCAGGGAACTGCCGATGATGCAGTACGTTGAAGTCGGCAACAACGGCACACTCGAGGGCTATGACAACTGGCCCAAGGACCTGCCACGTATCTGTTTCGCTCTGGAACAGGAGAATCGCAACCATGAGTTGGTGACGCGAGGTTATACGGGCTTGGTCTTATTGGAGGTGAACAACCTGACCAGTTACGACGAGGCAGAGGCTGTCCGTCGTGGGGCAGGGGAGATGCCTCAGACGCTGATGGCCTTCGTCGGGGCCGACGGACTGTCGGTGAAGATCGTATGCCGGGGGGAACTTTTAGAGGTAAGAGGACAGTTTTTCGAGGAAAGAGGAAGGAGGAACGAGGAAGGAGAATACTCTAAGCCGCAGAATACTCCGCCATCAGACATATCATCTATAAACTATAAACTTTCAACTATAAACAAAGAAGAAATTTCCCTCTTCCACGAGAACCTCTACGAGCGGGCCCGGCTCATCTACAACGGCCAGTTGGGCGTCACCATCGAGAAACTCGAGCCGTTGACACAGCGCATCTGCTACATGAGCAGCGACCCTCTGCTAGTGTATAATCCGTTGGCGACGCCTATCTACGCCAAGGCCGAGAAGCCTACGGCCGCCATCTCCCATCAGACTGCCTATAACCAGAGGGCGGAGGTTACAGACCGAGACCTCTACCGCAGTCAGCAGGTCATCTTCGAGTTCAACCTCACGAAGGCCTACGACGATACGGAAGGCATTGCCGACAAGGAGGAACGTCGTCACGCCACGCTGACGAGATTGGCGCGGTACTGCATGGAGACGGGCATCCCGATGGCCGTCGCCCAGCGGCAGACCATCCGGCTGTCGGCCTACTGGGGCGAGGAACTGCTGGTGAAGAAGGTGTTTGAGAACGCCTATCGGGAAGAACATGTCAGGAGGTATATGGAGAAGAAAGGTGTCCAGCGCACGAAGACCATCCCGCCCGAGACGCTGTTGACGATGAAGATCAACATCTTCCTCAACGCGAACTATGAGTTGCGGAAGAACGTGATGCGGGGCGTCGCCGAATACCGGATGAGGACGGGCGTCGGATTCTCCTATCAGGACCTGACGGAGGAGGCTCGCAACTCCATCACGATGAGGGCGCTCGAGCAGGGCATCCGCTGCTGGGACAAGGATATCCGACGCTACGTGAATTCAGATGATATTGAGCGTTACGACCCTGTGAACGACTACCTGGAGCATCTGCCGAAGTGGGACGGCAAGGACCGTGTGACGGCGATGGCCGAGCGGGTGCCGACGGAGTGGACAGACTGGACGCACCTCTTCCATATCTGGATGCGCTCGATGGTGGCGATGTGGCTGGGAAAGGGCCAGTTGACGGGCAACGCCCTCGTACCTTTATTAATAGGAAGGCAAGGCTGCGGCAAGTCAAGTTTCTGCCGTATCCTGCTGCCTCGCGACCTGATGGACTACTATAACGACCGCATCAACTTCAAGAACGAGCAGGACCTGAACCTCGGCCTCACGTCGTTCGCGCTGATCAACCTCGATGAGTTCGACCGTGTGACCCAGCGCCAGCAGATTGTCCTGAAATATCTCGTCTCGACGGCCGACTTGAAATACCGTCCGCCCTACGGCAAGGCCTACACCTCGAACCGCCGCTATGCCTCATTCATCGGCACCACCAACGAGCAGATGCCGCTGACAGACCCGACGGGCTCACGTCGTTTCGTCTGTGTCGGCATCGACGGCGACATCGACTTCCTGTCGCCTGTGCAGCACGACCAACTCTATGCCCAGTTGATGCAGGAGATCCGCCAGGGTGAGCGCTACTGGCTGACGAAGGAAGAGGAGCGCAGTCTGATGGAGCACAACCTGCAGTACCAGCGTCTGAATGGTCTTGGCGAGATGCTGATGGCCGTCGTGCAGAGACCGCGCAGCGACGAGGGAGGCGAGTGGATGTCTATCAAAGACCTCTCCGCCCTGCTCAAATCCCACTTCAAGGGCTACAAGGAAGAGACCTCTTCATTCCAGAAGATCGGCAGTTACCTCAGCCGTCCGGAATACAAGTTCCAGAACAAGCGCACCACCTCAGACACCCTCTACTGGGTGAAGCGGAAGGTTTGAGTCGGGCAATGGATGAAACTGAAGGCAAAGTCGTAATTTATAATAATTAATCCCCGCCAATTGGTGGGGATTAGTTTGTTAGTAGGTCACCTTCGGCTCCAGTTCCTTGGCCTGGTCGATCATCTTCTGGACCTCAGAGACGGCGGGCACTCGGCCGCAGATGTGGAACTCGGCGTTGACCTCCTCCAACTTCGGCTGCAGGTTCTCGGCCACACGATGGCGGAACTCCTTGACGGTGTCGACGCCAGCCTTCTCCAGCAGTTCTGCGAACTGGGGGCCTACGCCGTTGATACGGAACAGGTCGGCATGATTGGTCCAGCGCAGGATCAGTTTGTCGCTGATGCCAGTAGCCTCGGCCAGTTCCTGACGGCCCTTGGGGGCTGCGCACTTCTCGAGCAGTTCGCTCACCTTGTTGATACCTGCGGCGGTCAGTTTCTCTGCATACACGTCGCCTACTCCCTCGATGTCAATAATCTTGTAATCCATAATCTTAAAGTTTTTGAGTTAATGAATGATTCTGTTTGTTGGTTTATTAGGCAAAGTTATTAAAAAATTTGAACACAGAGACTCAGAGACATAAAGTTTTTTGATTTTTTAATAATAATCTCTGTGTCTTTGTGTCTCTGTGTTCAAAAAAAATTGTATTTTTGCATCCATTATGATGATAGTGCTATATATTATAATAGGTATAGTGGTCGGTGCTGTGGTGCTCTATCTGCTGATGGACCGCAGGATGGATGTGCTGCGCATCGAGGGCGGAAAGAAGGATATCGAACTCTCGATGAAGGGTGAGCAACTGTCTGAGGCCACGAGCCGGGTGAGGCATCTGGAGGCTGAGAACAAGTCGCTCAATGCCAAGGCGGAGAGCCTGTCGAGGGAACTCGAACTGGTACGCCAGCAGATGGGGGAGGAGTTGAAGCGTCATGAGGAGCGTTTCAAGAACATGGCCCAGCAGTTGCTGGAGACGAGCGCTGCCAAGTTGAAGGAGCAGAACGCCGAGACGATGATGGGCATCACCCAGCCGCTGCGCGACTCGATGGAGCAGGTACGCAAGGCCATCCATGAGAACGATGAGAAGTCGGCAGGCTATTCCGCTAGTTTCGCTGAGCAGATTAAGCAGATGCTGGCGCAGACACAGCAGTTGGGCGAGAAGACGGAGAGCCTGACGAACGTGCTCAGACGCGACAACAAGATTTCGGGCAATATGGGTGAGATTATCCTTGGCGACCTGTTGGCCTCGCAGGGACTGACGGAAGGTATCCACTATGAGGTGCAGGCACGGCTGAGAGACGAGTTGGGACGTCCGCTGAAGAACGACGAGACGGGTAAGGAGATGCAGCCCGACGTCATCCTGCACTATCCGCAGGGCCAGGACGCCATCGTCGACTCTAAGGTGTCGCTCGTGGCCTATGAGAAGTACGTGAATGCGGAGTCGGCGGAGGATAAGGAGCGCTATCTGCAGGAGCATATCAAGAGTGTGCGTCAGCATGTGAACGAACTGGCCCGCAAAGACTATTCGAAGTATATCAAGAATGGGCGCGAGACGGTCGACTTCGTCATCATGTTCGTGCCCTTCGAGTCGTCGCTGCAGTTGGCACTCGCTAACGATCCCACCCTCTGGCGTGATGCCTTTGAGAAGAAAGTGTTCGTGACAGGCGAGCAGAACCTGTTGGGCATCCTCCACATGATCCATATCGCCTGGGTGCAGAACCAGCAGGCGGAGAACCAGCAGAAGGTGTTCGGACTCGCAGAACAGTTGATCGACCGTTTGGGAGACTTTATCCAGCGCTATAACGACCTCGGCGAGAAGATCCATAAGGTGCAGGAGGCCTACGACAGCACGAACAACAAACTGATTACGGGCCGTCAGAGTGTGGTGCAGAAGGGGCGTGAACTCGTCGACCTCGGCGCGAAGGAGAATGCGAACAGGAAGATTCCCATGCCGGAGGTGGGGCTGGAGTAGTTTTTGTTTATAGTTGATGGTTTATAGTTTATAGATGATAACCTGGCAAGCCCTTGATAAATCTCAGAAGACTATAGAAGTAATCAACTATAAACTATAAACTTTAAACTATAAACAATATGAAGATATATGTGAGTGAGCACATCTGGGACTTTGACCTCAGAGAGGCGCTGGAAGAGATATCGGCACAGCGGAGGGAACAGGCACTCAGGTTTAAGTATGAGTTGGGTCAGAGGCAGAATGTTTTGGCATACCAGTTGCTGAAACAAGGCCTGCGCGAAGGATACGGCATCACAGAGAATCCTCTTTTTGAGTACAACGAGCATGGTAAGCCCGCCATCGTGGGCCATCCGGAAATATGCTTTAACCTCAGTCATTGTAAGGAGGCCGTGGCCTGCGTCATCAGCGATACTCCTGTGGGCGTCGATGTGGAGTCTGTTCGTTCGTATAAGGATGGACTGGCTCACTATACGATGAACGATGAAGAACTTCAAGTCATTCAGGCGGCTCCGAACCCAGACGTGGCGTTTATCCGCCTCTGGACGATGAAGGAGGCCGCCCTCAAACTGATAGGCACAGGTATCAGCGACGATCTGAAGACGGTGCTGCAGTTGAATCCTCATCTCCATTTCACGACCCACGAAACTTCCACTTATGTCTACACGGTCTGTGAATAAGTAAATCAATTTTTTGCAGGTATTTATGAAGAAAAAGCAAAAATGCTTTGTTGATTATTGTTTTTTTCGTACCTTTGCACCCGAGCCATCACAATGATTTAAATTTGTATAGATTTTGAAGCGATTAGTTAGTATTTCGGTAGTTGCAGGTATGCTTATTGGCGGTTTGATGACAATAGGCTATCAGATGTTGCGTGAGCAATTCGTAGAGGAAGAGCAGGTGGAAGAAGTGCAGACAACCCTGGCTGGCTTGTCTGACTCCGTCAAGACAGAGATGGCGCTTAAACTGGAGCGTGAGGCTGTGCTGGAGCGTGTAAGGACCATCTACAGGGTCGTGAAGCAGGAGTGCATGTATATGGGAGGATCTGTGGATAGTGATCTGCTCGACTTGTCTTTCTGTTCCAAGTCTTGGAACAAGTTGCTGATGGCTGTCCGCAGTAAAGAGCATAACACTGGTACGCTGTTCTTTGAGGTGAACAAATGGACGATGGCTTACGAATCGGGCTTGGTTGATTTCGATGAGTTTGAGGTCAGCGACCTGACTATTGGTCCTGATAATGAGCGTACTGCTACCGTCACGTTTATGGTCTATGACTCTGATTCTTATACACCAGCCCGTATAGAATTGGTGTATGAGGATGGGAATTGGAAGATTGACAACTTCTATCACCTTAAATACATGCTGAACATGCGTTCGATGATGTCGCAGTATCTGGGTAACGATATGCCCTATCTTATTTGATGGTGAGTTTAGTCGTGAACTCAAACGTGAAGGGGCGGATGAACGTGCCTGCCATCACGTAGTCTTTGTATTTAGAGGGATCAGTTATTAAGTCGGCAGCGGGGATGGAACCGCTGGCGCCTTTTTGGTTGAGAATGTTCACCACGTTTGCCGAAAAACTCAGATAGCGGTTCAAACGATAATCCACGCCTCCGAAGGTTTCCCAGCGTCCGTTGAAATATAAGGAGTTGGTCTTGTTGATGTATTGCTTGCTGAAATAGCGGGCACTCAGCCACACGCGCCAGTTGCCAAACTTGTAGGAGGGCTCAATTTCCAGTTCCGTCTTCGAGAGGGCGGTGATGGTCTTGTCTGTGAAGTCATACTCTTCTGTCACGCCGTCGCTGAAGGTGGGCGTAATCTTGAATTTCTTATATCTTGGGTCTCGGATGGTGAACATCACGTGGATGTTCAGACCGTCGACGGGAGTAATCATGGCGTCGGTAAGCCATCCCAGAGTTGCCATGTCGTAGAAGAACGGTGTGGTGAACGATTCGCTCATGCCGGCTTTCATGTCGCCGACGTCTTTCGTCAGCACATGACTCAGGTTGGGACGCTCTTGTGAGTTCTTCATGCTGATGTAGGTAATTTGCGAGGTGAGGTCTACCCATCTGTTCTTCCAGTAGATGCCGCCACGGACATAGTGGGTGGGCATGCTCTCCTGGGTGGGGTAGTTGTGGGTGCCGTAGTGGAACAGCTGCGAGTGGATGGTGGCGGTGGAGTATTCCGCCTGCAGGCCGAATCCCCGTATCAGGGCATAGCGCGCACTACCGATGATGGCGTAGTTGAAGTGGCTGTTGCTGAAATGGTTCCTCACGACGCCTTCGTCAGCAAGGCTGAAGCCGACGTGACGGACATTACCTTCGTACATGTCGTTGGCAGCGTAGCCACGTACGTTCAGATATTCCAGTCTGGCACCTGCATAGAGCCAAAGACGCTCGTTGACGTTCCACTCATCGGAGGCCAGAGCGAAGAGTTTGTGCTCATGGCCATCGTAGAATTCGGCGTAAGAGTTATAGGAGTAACTGGAACTGCCGTTGAGCAACAACTGTTTCGGGTCTTTCTTTACCTCGTGGCCAAGGAGATACATCGAGGTGTTGGTGCCTGCGGCGTTGAGCCAGTAGTCAACCTCTGCGCGCCAACTGTGGCACCGGTCTTTGGATTTGCCCGTCAGTTCCGCATTGGTCATCCAGGAATGTTCGAAGCCGTCGAAGTGCAGCATGCGTCGTGTCTGTACCTTGCCAGTATAGACCGTGCCGTCTTCGTAAGTATATCCGCTTTCGGCCGTAACGTCGCTTATACCCATGACGGTGGGAATGGAACGGAACGAGTGACCATGTTTGAACTTGCTGTGGACGGACAGTTTGAGGCCGCTGTCCCATCGGTAGTCGAGCAGGAAGTTCACGTTGTGTATCTTGTTGATGTTCGCATCGTCGATATCCTGTTCCTCCATCAGGCCTGTCGCCACATCCAGGTATTTCACCTTGTCGTAGGCAGGGCGGTATTGGTCGATGCCCAGCCTGAAGCCGTCATACGGTTCCACGCTGCCGTCACCCACGAAGACAAAGGGGCCGTAAATCTCGTTGATCTCCTTGAACTGCGAATACTGGTAGATGAGGCCAGCCTTGCCACGGCCTTCGTTCCAGGTCTTCGAGAGTGCCGCCTTATAGAAGTGGACGTTCTCCTGCAGGGCGGTCATGTCGAGGTGGTTGCTTCCGGGATCCATATTATGATAGGTGCTGATGCTGAGGCCCCAGCCTTTTCCGACGGGCGTGGATACATTGGCATCTATCGCATGACGGCCAAAGTGATTGAACGTGTAATTGATCTTGCCTTCTAAGGAGTCGCCGGCGAGTTTCGAATAACTGTCGACACTATAAGTGATGACACCGTATTTCAGTGCCATGTCCTGTGGCCCCGTAGTCCGCACAGACTCATGGCTGACGCCGCTGTGCCACGATTTGTAGGGATAGACCTGGTAATTATAATAGGACACGGGAAGGCCGTCCTCATAGAGATAGGCGTGTCCGGAAATAGGCAGGCCTAAGGATATCTGGCGTGGCTGTGAGACGGATGCTGCATTCATCAGCACATTCCGGTTGTTGTCACCGGAAGTGCTGACAACACTGTCGGCTACAACTTCCTGGGCCGTTGCGCAGATAAATGCCGTGATACCAAGAATGGCTGTAGTTACCGTTCTTACGAGCCTCATAGGCTAGTTTTATTTAATCATTGAAGATACCATTCAATCAGAATTGGAAATATATGAATTGACTATTTTCAAAAGTTCCAAACCATATAATAGTTGCAATTATTAGATAGTCAATGGCCAACATAATCCACGTGCGTTTACCTGTGAATTTTGCGTGAATCTGTAGTGCATATTCTTTCTTACGTGTTGTCCACTCAAGCACGAACAAGAGAAATATGAATGCTAAAGTAGAAAAACCTATTGGACGTACAAATTCCCATGATCCTGTAAATATATGGTGCATGTAGTCAAAGGCTGAATATGTGTCCTTTGCGAAGAATATAATATGTCCAATGCCGATAATGATATATGTGAGTACCATTCTGAAGAAGTCCTTGACTAATGGCAAACCATATTTACCTTCCTTTAACTTACGGTTCTTCCCAAGTTCACCAGAATATATAATGGGGATAAAAAGAACACTGTGGAAGATGCCAAACACTGCATAAGTCCAATTAGCCCCATGCCATAAGCCTATTAATACGAGATTGGCGGTGATTGCCATCATGATACCATGATAAGCGTAATCCCTAAACTTCAGACACAAAGGAGTGAATACATAGTCTGTAATCCAACTTGTAAGAGATATGTGCCATCTATTCCAATACTCAGATACGTTTCTTGCTAACAGCGGATGGTTGAAGTTTTTGGTTATGTCGAAACCAAGGATTTTACCAATACCGATGGCCATGTTTGTATAGCCGTCGAAGTCCGCATAGACCTGTACTGGTGACAGCAAAATGGCCCAAATAAGAAACGTGGATGACTGTCCCTGATAATCACTCCAGGCAATATTGGTGACAGAAGCCAGGTTGTCGGCAATAACAACCTTTGTGAAGATACCCCATAATATCTGCTGACAACCATCGATAGCCTTGTTGTAATCAAACATATGGGCTTTCCTGAGCTGAACCAAGAAAGTGTTGGGGCGGTCGATAGGGCCAGAAGATATAGTAGGGAAGAATGAAATGTAGGTTGCAAACTCAAGAAAACTCTCAGCTGGGGTGGTCTTCTTTCGCTTGATTTCTACTACGTAACTAATTAGTTTGAATGTGAAGAAACTCACTCCTACCGGTAGAATAATGTTCAGGGTTGACCATGATACGTAAAGTCCGATCTGATTCAATAAGGAGGCCACGGACTCTGCGAAGAAATTAAGATATTTGAAATATAGGAGTAGACCAATGCCGATGACTACTCCTGTTTTCATATATCGAGAAGCCTTCTTCCTGTTGTTGGCGTCCATTTCCTTCTTTATCTGTGCTCCCAGCCAATAGAAAACTGCTGTGATTCCGAATAGAATAGGCAGCATCTTCCAGTCGACAAAGCCATAAAAAAAATAGCTGGTCAGCAAAAGCCAGACATTTTGTCTGGCTACATGCTGCCTTATTCCTGGCATGTAATACACCGTAAAGACTACAATGAAAAACAGCAGGAAACTTAATGAATTTACAACCATGGTATCTGCTTATCTTGCAATAATTGAATCTACCATTTCACCAACATTGTTCCACTCAAGAATCTCTTCTGAGGTGAACCTAAGATTAAATGCCTTCTCGATTTCCACAATTAACTGAATGTGAGTCAGAGATGTCCACTCCTCGATATCGTTGGCTGTGGTCTCATCTTGCAATTCAATCTCATCATTGTCGAGGATGTCTCTGAAAATCTCGTTCAACTTGTCATAAATTTCATTTCTGTCCATAATTTTTTTTGTTTTAAATTTTATATCCACCGTCTACACGGATAATTTGTCCTGTAATATATGATGCTTTGTCAGAACTGAGGAATAAAGCCATATCCGAAATCTCCCTAAGATCTGCTGGGCGTTTCATTGCTACCCGCTTCAAGATTTTCTTTTGGACATCCGGCTTCATGTTGTTGAACATGTCTGTGGCAACAACGCTGCAAGCAATGGCATTTACCCGGACACCAAATGTGGCAACTTCCTGTGCTACACTCTTCGTGAAAGAGTTAAGGGCCGCCTTACTCGCATCGTAGGCTGCGCCGGCCGGCTCTGTAGAGAGTCCCGCAACTGACGAAATATTTATAATGCTGCCATATCCTTGTCGGATCATGAGATTGCAGATCTCCTTTGTCAAAAAGAAAGGCGCAAGATAATTGACCTTTAGACTATTCTCCACATCCTCATAACTCATAAAGAAGATGGGCTTGCTGATATTGATAGCCGCGCTATTGACAAGGACGTCAATAGGCTTGTTCAGATCAGTGATCTCCTTGATGACTTTCTGAAGTGAGTCTTTGTCAGAGAGCTCTGCATATACTGGTGTGATGATTGCACCATTTTCGCGTAATCCCTTTAGCGTGTTCTGGAAATCATCGCTGTTTGTCCTGACCATGGCAATGACCTCATAGCCATTCGAAGAGAAATCCTCCATCAAGGCTTTCCCCAGACCACGGTTACATCCTGTTATTATCGCTGTTTTCATAATGTCTGCAATTTGTTGAATATGTCCTGAGCTATGAGTTCTGGCGTAAGCCTGTGCTGTTGCATCAAATAGTCATAGCTACCTGGTTTTGAGAAGGTGTCATGTATGCCAAGTTTCAATATGGTCGGAAAACCTCCTTTTGTGGAGGTATAATCAGAGAGAGCACTACCAAGACCGCCAATAATATTATGCTCCTCTACAGTCACGATAAGGGGGTATCCACTGGACTGATTCACGGTCTCTGTGTCGAATGGCTTCAGCGTGTGTACATCCACCACTTTTGCCTCGATGCCATACTTTACTGAAAGAATATTTGCTGCTTCAATGGAATTACCGACACAAGCACCTGTAGCGAAGATGCAAACGTCGCAACCTTCACGCACCACAATGTCTTTCCCGATGACGAAGTCACAATTCTCATTGTAAACTGTGCGCAATTGTGAGCCTCCTGTCAGGCGTATGTATGATGCCCCATCATAGCACAAAGCTGCATCTAACGCCATAACTGCCTCACCTGCATCAGCAGGGGAGAGAATGGTCATATCAGGAATACTTCTAAGTATGGAAATATCTTCTACGCAGTAGTGGGTGTTGCCGAAATACTGGAGATATAGACCAGAGTTCAGGCCTACCAGAATAACTTTATTCTTCATATAGCCCAGATATTGCCTACTCATCTCAAACGCCCTCATAGTGATAAAAGCTGCCTGAGCAACAGCTATAGGAGTGAATCCTTCTGATGCCATACCTGCAGATATTCCAACCAAATTCTGCTCTGCTATACCTATCTCCGTATACTTATCAGGGTTTTGATATATGTATCTACTTAAGCTGGCTGCAGCCGACATATCTGCCGAAAGAACATGTACGTTTGGATAATTTCCAATATTGTCTGGCAAGAAAGTACCAAAGAGAGCTACAGCCTGTCCTTGACCTGTATATTTCTTTAAATTGATATCAGCCATTGCCCTTACCCTCCAATTCCATTAATGCCTTGTTATAACGCAATTCGTTCAGATCGCCGTGATGCCACTTGGCCTTGTTCTCCATGAATGACACACCCTTTCCTTTGATGGTTTCAGCTATGATAGCTGATGGCTGAGTAACTGATGGATTGCTTAATGCCAAATGTAGATCTTCGACAGAATGACCATCAACCTCTTGCGTATCAAAACCAAATGAAGTAAATTTGTCATTAAGAGGAGCTGTATCCATAACCTCTTCGACTGTACCATCTGCCTGCATGTGGTTATGGTCGATGATGACTGTAAGGTTGTTCAGTTTATTATGACTTGCAAACATCAGAGATTCCCATGCTAAACCTTCATTCAGTTCACCATCACCAACAATGACATATATCCTATTCGTCAGACCTTTCAGTTTACATGCATAAGCTACACCAACCGCATGAGATATTCCAAGGCTAAGGCTTCCGCCAGAGAATTCCTGACCTTTAACTAAGTTTCTTTTCGAATGGGCAATCAATTCACTGCCATCCTGTTCAAAAGTATCGAGTTCTTCTTTCGTCAAAATACCCTTCTCATATAATACACAATAGAGTGCTAATGCAGCATGACCTTTACTAAGTATGACACGGTCTCTGTGTTCTAGGTCATTGAGATTATAATTGACGAACTCACAATAGAGAGTGGCCAATATTTCAGCCATAGAGAGACAACCACCAAAGTGAGCGCCTTTAATGCCAGAAAGATATCCAGTCTTGATAATATCAAGCCTAATGTCCTTGGATAGTTTCTCAAGTTCTGCTTTCTTTTCAGTTGTCATCATCCTAATAATTTAATTTGGATATGGCCGTTGGCAATTAAAATACTCTTGCCATCTCCAACATTCTTCTTAAACTTATATTTATAGTCAATGAAGTTTACTGTTGGAGAGAACTTGTCTATGGATGTTTCCAGCATAATTTCGTCATTCAGGAATATTGGGTTCTGAAAGAGAATTGTTTGTGACAGAATCATCACTTCCCGTGTTGGGAGTAACATGCCCACGAAATGAGAAAGGAATGCATTAAGGATATTCCCGTACATCACAGGGGAATCAAAGCCTTTCCTTTTTGCATATGCTGTATCCGTATGGAGCGGATTATAGTCATTACTACACCGCTGGAAACTGTAATACACATCAGGTGTGACCTGATAGGAATGGGCGATATGAGCAGTTTGCTCGGCAAGTTCCGTAATTGTCATAGGGCTAAACATTTTGAGTTTCAATGTAGCATTCACGAGGCTGATAGCTTTCCACATCAAGCTCATAGAGGTCGGTTTCTGCGCCTTCAATTTTTTTAAATCCAAGATTTGGGAAGTGTTGCTCTACCATTTTATTCATGGCCGTTGGTAGGTATTCACCAACAATCCGTTTGTATCCTCCATTCTTTGCTCTTTCAACGATTGTATTGAGTGTAAAGTTCTCCATGCCGCGCTTCAGCACACGGCAACTCATAAACCATGTGTCCACGAACAATGTTTCCTTATCTTGTGGCTTGAGAATAACAACAGCTATCAAACCGTTATCGCCAAACTTATCCTCCAATGTGAAACTCAAGTCAATTATTTGTGGATCATTGGCGTATGACTTCACATCTGCCTCAGTATAACGGATTGTACGCAGATTAAACTGGTTGCTACGTTGAGAGAGTTGAGCCACACGAGGGGTGTTGAACTTGGTAAAACCACTGACAGTTGAAACCATGTTTAAGGATTTTAGATAATCTGCCTCATTGGTGAATGTCTTGCTAAGAGACACTCGCTTTGCTTCTACTTGATACTGCTTTGTACGGTCTTTGTCTGCATTGCTGTAGCTTGCAGTCTCAAAAAGATTGAGTGAATACAGGTATTCCAGATAGTCACCGGGGTCTTTGGGCAGTTCTGGTACTGTTATTCCGGGAATGTTCTCGCGAACCATGTTCCGCTCAAAAGGATTGTCATCAAGGAAGACCATCGAACTGAAGCTGATGTTCAGAATCTTTTGGATGGTACGAATGTTGTCAACCTTCGTTTCCCAGTTGGCTTGGAAAACAGCAATATCATCCAATTTCAGAACCATATCTGGATGCTTCTCAAAAGGCTCTTTGGCTGTATCCTCATTATTTTTGGATACCACGCAGATAATAATACCACGCTGCTTGAGCTTCTTCACCCACATTTGGAACTCCGTAAAAGCTTTTCCAATGCCTAATCCGTGTCCTAAACGAATGCCTTCCAATCCATCATCGCCAATGACACCACCCCAAACGGTATTGTCGAGATCTAGAATAAGACATTTTTTGAACTGACCCTTAATTGCACAGACAATATCCATTACTCTTGATGCCACATAAGGCAGCGAGTCTATGCTAAGTACCATCTCTGTACTCACATAGATATTTGTATCGAACATGAATTTACGACCATAGATGTTCTGCAATTCGGCAATGTCACAGATAAACAGGTTTGGAAACTCTTGCGACATTTTCATCAACTCAAAGTTGAGTTTGCGTACTTGAAATGTAAGGGAGGATTCAACTTTATTACCATAGCTCCCAAAAACTGTATCGCCAATCTCAGGGTAATTGAAATAAATAATCTTTTTACCCTCTAAAGCAGGATTCTCACAGATGGAAGTCAAAAAGGCAATCCTGTCATCAGCAAGCTTCTCTTGCTGTGCAGAAGACAACTGACTATGATATTCGCCCAGTTTATGAGTACTTTGGAAAATCACTATCATTTCTGGTGCGAATTCAAAAAGATCACTGGTCGGGTCCATAAACTGACGCTCGACCTGATTATATTCTGCCTCGAAGATGTTGATGCTATAGCCCCGCTCTACGCCTATACCTTTGATGGCAGTAGCCAAGAATTGTGTAGCTGTATCACCAACAAGGGCCAATTTAAACGATGGTAACCCTGACAGGTCGCCTTTTAACAAC
>ONPM01000150.1 GCA_900319715.1 uncultured Prevotella sp. | reverse complement strand
TCTAATAATGACATTACTGGTGGTAACAGCGGTTCGCCGATGTTCAACGGTAAGGGTGAACTCATTGGTCTCGCCTTCGACGGCAACTGGGACAGTCTCTCGAGTGATATCTTCTTCGACTCCCAGTTGGCCCGTTGTATCGGCGTTGACATCCGTTATGTGCTCTATATGATGGAGAAATGGGGCAAGGCAGACCGTCTGATCAAGGAGATTAACGCCCAATAGTCCTATTTAAGACCCATATAAAAAAGCCCCAATAAAATGGGGCTTTTTCTATTTCTTCTTCTTTCGTGGCTTGCGCATCGCCCATCCTTCTTCGCTGAAGTCAGGCTCAGGACCGATGAAGTCTCTCGGCACCTTACCCATCAGACTACGCCAATCGTCTTTCTTCTGACTTCTCGGCTTGTCATCCTTCTTCTGACGGCTCGGCCTTTCGTCTTTCTGGCGCTTGGACTGACTGTCACGTCTGTCACGCCTTTCACGAGTCGAAGGAGCAGCATCCCTTGAACCCTTATTACTACCTTCGTCAGCATCGTTACAGCGAACCTGACGACCTTTGTAGCGGATGCCCGTCAACTGGATCATCACCTTCTTCGCATCCTTCTCAGGCACTTCGAAGTAGGAGATGGTGTCTAATAGGTCGATATGACCAACCTCCTGACGACCGCCCACAAAACGGTTCAGCGTCTGCATCAGTTCACCAGGGTAGAAACCGTCGCGCTTGCCGAGGTTGATGAATAGGCGGCGATAGCCCTTTTGGGCCTTGTTCTGGAGTTTCTGCTTATCGCTCTGCGGCTTCTTCTCCTTTTTATCGGGTTTCACCTCTTCGATTTCGGGTGCTTCGGCATAGTAGGCCAGGAACTTTCCGAACTCCAAGGAGACGATCTTCTTGATCAGTTCATCCTTGTCGATATACTCGAAGTAACGATTGATGTCCTGCATGAAAGGTGCAATCTCCTCGTCATCAACATCCGTCTTTACAATCTGGTCCATCACCTTATAGAGTTGCTTCTTGCAGATCTCCTCTGCCGAGGGAATCTCAGCCTTCACGAACTCCTTGCCTATCTCCTTCTCGATGTTACGGATCTTATGCTTCTCACGACTGTGGATGATGGAGATAGAAGTACCTTTCTTGCCAGCACGGCCTGTACGGCCCGAGCGGTGGGTATAGTTCTCTATGTCATCGGGCAGTCCGAAGTTGATGACGTGCGTTAGGTCGTCGACGTCGAGACCGCGTGCTGCCACATCCGTTGCCACGAGCAACTGCGTCAGGTGGTTGCGGAACTTCTGCATCGTCAGGTCGCGCTGCTGCTGGCTCAGGTCTCCATGCAGTGACTCAGCATTATAGCCGTCCTTGATGAGTTTGTCGGCTATCTCCTGCGTCTCGACCTTGGTGCGGCAGAAGATGATGGCAAAGATGCGGGGATAGTAGTCTACGATGCGTTTCAGGGCGAGGTACTTGTCCTTGGCATTCACCATATAATAAATATGGTTTACGTTCTCAGCGCCCTCATTACGGCTACCCACCACAATCTCCTGATAGTTGTTCAGGTATTTCTTGGCCACGCGTTCCACCTCCTTACTCATTGTGGCGGAGAACATCAGCGTGTGATGGTCTGCTGAGAGCGACTCGAATATCTCGTTGATACTATCCGAGAAGCCCATGTTCAGCATCTCATCGGCCTCGTCGAGCACGATGTTCGTCACCTCTTCAAGATGAGCATAGCCACGATGCATTAAGTCAACTAACCGGCCTGGCGTAGCCACGATAATCTCCACACCTTTTTTTAAGGCCCTCATCTGGGGCTCTATCGCAGCACCACCATAGACAGCCTCTACATGTATGCCATCCATATATTTGGCAAAGTCGCGCAGGTCGTCGGTTATCTGCAAACAGAGTTCACGAGTTGGCGAGAGTACCAATGCCTGAGTCTCACGGCGTGAGGTGTCGATGCGCTCCAGCAGGGGAATGCCGAAGGCGGCTGTCTTACCCGTTCCCGTCTGGGCAAGAGCAATCACATCATTCTCGTTGCCTAACAGATACGGAATCACCGCCTCTTGTACAGGCATCGGCTGCACAAATCCCAACTCTTCAATGGCCTTGCGGATAGCCGCATTAACGCCTAATTCCTCAAAAGTCCTCATGTCTCTTCACCTTTTCACTTTTTCACCTTTCAACGGACTACCTCTGTGAATTCCGGCTTGGCACCCTCTTCCTTGCTGACGGTGACGTAGATGGTAGAGGTGGCCTCCTTGCCGTCGAAGCCACGGCTCTTCACGGAGAACTTATAGTCGACGCTCTCAGCGGTAGTGCGTTTGCCCACGGTCTGAGGCGTGCCGAGAGGGAACTGATAAGAAGAGCAGGCCGCATCGAAGATGGCCTTGTCGGCATCTGTCACAGGCTGCTGCTCCGAATAGTCGGGCAATGGACTGACGCTGCCCGTCTTGTAACCATTCTCCTTGAGGAAACGGTCGAGTTCCTTCTCTGCGGCGGCTACTCTGGCAGCCCGCACACCATAGCCATTCTTGATCGTAGCCTTGGGGAGGGCCTGCTTGAGAGCCTCCGTCGAGGTGTTCAGTCCACCACTGCCGAAGGTGCAGAAAGGTACGACGGTCTTACCGGCAAAGTCCTGCTCTTTGAGGAGCGAGGCAATCGGTGACGCATAGACACCACCCCAGATGGGATAGCCAAGGAAGATCACGTCGTAGTCGGCCACCTTCGTCTTCAGGGGCTTTAAAGCGGGTGTCTCTCCTTTCTCCCGCTCCCGCTGATTACGCTGGACGGTTTCCTGGAAGTTACCCGAATAGGGATTGACGCATTCGATGGCCTCGATGTCGGCACCCGTCTGTTTCTGCAGTTCCTCTGCAACGGCTTTCGTCGAGCCGGACTCTGAGAAGTAAAGCACCAGTTTCTTCTGAGCAAAACCTGCGGTCATGCATGCCATCATTGCCATGGATAATAATAGTTTCTTCATAATGGTTGTTTTTATTGAGTGAATGGATGCTACAAAGGTAGGTATTATTTCTTAAACAAAAAAGAAAAAGGCAGGGAATTTTCGTAAGTTGATTATTATTTGTATCTTTGCAGTCTGAACGAATCAAGCAAAGAGACAGTTATGAAGATATGTGTGTTTTGTTCTGCGAATCAGCAGATAGACCCCGACTTCTTCACGACAACCGAGGAGTTGGGAAGGTGGGCAGCCGAGAACGGCCATACCCTTGTATATGGCGGTGTGAATCAGGGACTGATGGAAACCATCGGCAAGGCCGCAAAGGAGGCTGGCGGCAGGACCATCGGCATCGTTCCGATGATTGTGGAGAAGAGTGGAAGAACGAGTGACTATGTGGATATTGAGATCCCCTGTGACAACCTCAGCGACCGCAAACAACTGATGATGGACCAGAGTGATGTGTTCATCGCCCTGCCTGGTGGCCTCGGCACCCTTGACGAGATCTTCACCGTAGTGGCCTCCGCCACTATCGGATATCATCAGAAGGAAGTGGTTCTTTATAATATGAAAGGCTATTGGAATCCACTCATTGCCCTACTCGCCGATCTGCAAGCGAAAGGGATGATCCGTGGGGATTGGCGACAGTATATCAAAACGGCCGATTCGATTGAAGAAATAAAAACGTTGATATAGTTTACAGTTTACGGTTTACAGTTTACAGATGATTACTTCTATAGGCAGTTTGAGTGGCTTGCCAAGTAATCATCTGTAAACTGTAAACCGTAAACTGTAAACAAGAATACTACCCAAGCAGGCTGTCGGCCAACAACTCGAACTGTGGCTCGTCGGAAGACTTCATGCGAGAGCGGATGGTGACCATTGGCTCTACAATCTCGCAGTC
>ONPM01000036.1 GCA_900319715.1 uncultured Prevotella sp. | reverse complement strand
AAGTGCTGGACAAGTACAACACACTGAACCTGGCTTGGTCGGCAACGGCTGAGCAAGTGATGAACATGCTGCAGAGCACAGAGCTGGCCAATACCCGCGACGAACTGCGCACTAACTTCGATGAGAACAAAAAACTGTGGGGACTGGCCTACATCTGTCCGCACTACTCGGCCTTCCGCAACAACCATCGTGCCCAGGAGGACATTCTGCCCGAGATGTTCACAAGCGAGACCTGCACCGACATCGACGACCCCGAGAAGGCTCCTGAGGCCATCCGCCGCGCACTGGCCATGAACGAGGACGAGATGTCAGAGTGGTACGGCTCTGTGCTCTACATAGAATATAGTACGCGCAAGCCAAAGTGCCACATCTGGATTCTGATGCCCAAGGGCAAGACCATCGAGGAGGCGCAGCGACAGTTCTGTGCCGATCTGAACGACTACGGCGACAACGACCTGCAGGTGGAGCCCGACCCGCAGTGCTTCACCCCAGAGCGTCTTATACTGATGACGGGCGACGAGGTGTACCGCTCGCCCCGATGGCTCGCCCCGCTGTCGGCAGAGGAGATTGAGGAGCGTCGCGAGGCTTTCCTGATGCGCGGCCTGGATGTGGATGGTCGTCCGCTTATAATGCCTGAGACGAAACCAAGCACACCTACTACTGCATCTGCCAACAACACAGCAAAGACGCCTACAGCCGCTATGCCTGTGGAGGTGACAGAGCGCATGCGGTTCATCGTCAAAGAGTGTCTCAAGGAGGTAGGGTTGACGGTGAACGACTTGAACGAGGAGGGTGGTCGTCATAATGCCGTGAAGAGCATTCTGTCGGTAGGCATCACGCAGCTGATGAAGCAGGAGGAGTTTCTGGCCGTGATGAAGGAACTGGCACCGCAGTACAGCGAGGAGAAGGAGTACCAGCAGCTGGTGACCGACTTCTTCGTCAAGTACACCGACGACAGTCAAAGGATGACGCAGTTCCAGCGTCGCGTGTTTGCTCAGAGTCGCAAGATCAGTTCTGCCAAGAAGAGCCCGTCAGCGAAAGTTCTCAGTGAGGAGTCGACAGCTATAGTCTATGGCGATACGGCATCGCTGGATGACATCTACAGCAGCCCCGAGCCACCACGTCTGTCGAAGAGTGCCATACCTCGATTTGTCAGGACGGCAATAGGTCCTACCCCTAAAGAGGCGAAGGAGACTTGTGCACAGCTGATGTTCCCACCATTGGGCATGTACTGTGACGCCAGCTTCGAGTACATCGACGGAACACCTCGTGAACCTCGCTGTATTGGTATTGCCGTAGCGACTACTGGTACCGGCAAGGACAGCACCACTAAGTACATGCTGATGCATCTGGAAGCTCCTCAGAAAGAAGAAGACAAGCCGAACCGCATCAAGTTAGATAAGTATAAAGACGACTGCCGCCGCATGAACCAAAACCAGGATAAACCTGTTCGCCCCAACGTGTCCATCAGAAGTGTTGCTGCTGACATTACAAAAGCCCGACTGGCAGAGCTGATGTCAGATTCGCAAGGCCGAATCATTTACACCCGTATGGTTGAGTTTGACCAGTGGTTTCGGGTGGAGGGGGCTAATCCAGGACCTAACTGTCCGTTTACCTATCTGAAAATGATTGACGATGAAGACAACCCCTTCGGCCAGGAGCGTGTGGGCAGCCAGAGCGTCACCTATCAAGGACCGTTGTCCATCAACTTCAACGCCTCTACAACGCTCCATAAGTTGTTAGGCTATATGCGCTACAACGCTGTTGACGGCCCTCTTAGCCGACTGACGCTGGCTACCGTTCCCGACCGTGGCCTCGGTTCCTCCATTCCCAAACATGGCAAGTATGATGCAAAGTACGACGCTGCACTAAAAGTCTTCATCGACAATCTGCGTCAAGTACATGGGGAAATCGTCTGTAAGCAAGCCATACGCATGGCCAATAGGCTGAAAGAAGAGCTGGACGACTTCGTGGTTAAATCAGGCGACGAAGTGCTTGATAATCTAGGACACCGCGCTTTGGTTGCCGCATTCCGTAAGGCATGTGTCTTATATGCTGCCAATGGACTGCATTGGGAAAAATCCATCGACGGATTCTGTCGCTGGAGTTTGCACTACGACCTTTTTCTGAAGCTAAAATTCTTTAGCGACCTGATTCGTCATGCTGACAGTCAGGTAAAGACCTCGCATCGTGGGCCAGCCAATCTGCTTCCTCAGATTAAGACTGATGCCGAAGGTGTGTTCACCTATCAGGATGCCGTCAATATGCGACTGGCCAACAGCAAGGAAGAAGACGGAACGTCAGGAATGTTGAACCAATGGGTAAAACGTGGACACATAGAAAGGCTGGAAGACGGTCGTTTCCGCATCCTTGATAAAAATGACAGATGACAAATGACAGTTAAGGAAAGAAGCGCAAAGTCGTTTCGATAATCATGAATAAGGGCTCTCACACGAATTAATGAGGGCTCTTTTTTGTTGTTGTTTCAGATGTCAAGGGACGGGTCAGATTGACGATACCGACATCAACCAAAAACCCCACACGATGAATGATACCGTGTGGGGTTTTATACTTAAATAGGTCGAAACTTCCTGCCCATCGCCTCAACAAAAATCACGCCCCCTCCCCTACAAGGCGAAAAGGGGCTACGAAAAAAATGCCAAATACCAAACGTTTGGTATATAAAATGCCACAAGAGTGTGATTGTGAGGCACACTGAAACCCGCTACCTTTGCAAACAGAAATTTACACAAAAACATTAAGTATATGGCAAACATCGCCCACAACCTCATTGACTTGCTCGGCAACACCCCGTTGCTGGAACTGAGTCGCACAGAAAAAAAAGAAAAGTTGAAAGCCCGTATCATCGTGAAACTGGAATTGTTCAACCCTGCACGAAGCGTGAAAGACCGTGTAGGCTTTGCAATGCTCGATGATGCCGAGCGTCGTGGTGTCATCAATAAAGATACTACGATTATCGAACCCACCAGCGGGAATACCGGTATCGGTCTTGCGCTGGTAAGTGCCATACGCGGCTACCGCCTGATACTGACCATGCCGGAGTCGATGTCACTGGAACGCCGCAAACTGCTAAGGGCACTGGGCGCCGAACTGGTGCTGACTCCAGCCTATGAAGGAATGGCTGGTGCCATCCGTAAGGCACAAGAGCTGGCACAAGGCATTGGCAATGCCTTCATCCCCCAGCAGTTTGAAAACAAGGCAAACGCTGAGATTCACCGTAAGACGACTGCCGAGGAGATATGGCGCGACACCGACGGGAAAGTTGACATCCTCGTGGCAGGAATCGGTACGGGCGGCACCATCACTGGTGTTGGCGAAGTATTGAAGAAGTATAATCCCCACATTCAGGTCATTGCCGTTGAGCCCGACAGTTCGCCCGTGCTGAGCGGAGGCAAGCCAGGTCCTCACAAACTGCAGGGCATTGGCGCTGGTTTCGTACCCAAGGTACTGAATACAACCATCTATGACGAGATCATCCGTATCAAGGACGATGAGGCATACGATCGCGGGCGACAACTTGCCCGTACGGACGGAGTACTGACCGGTGTATCGTCAGCTGCCGCCGTCGCTGCCGCTATCCGCATTGCCAAACGTCCGGAAAACGAGAAGAAGAATATCGTAGTCATCCTACCCGACACAGGCGAAAGATACTTAAGTACACCTATTTATAATTTCGAACAACAATGAGCGACACTAAGAAACTAAGCCTCATCGCCTTCAGTGGAGATTTCGACAAGCTGACGGCAGTATTCACCCTCGCTACAGGTGCCGCTGCTGTGGGATACGAGGTAAACATCTTCTTCACCTTCTGGGGACTGGATGCTATTAAGAAGAAACAGGGACGTGCGTTCCTTGGTGCTAACTGGTTGACAAAACTGTTCGGATTCATGATGGGCGGTCTAAAGACAACACCCACCAGCCGATTCAATTTCCTGGGAGCAGGTCCCAAGATATTCCGCTACCTGATGCGTAAGAATAACGTGGCAACCTTAGAGGAACTGGTAGAGGCGGCAAAGGTCTTGGGTGTCAACCTGTATGCATGCGAGATGGCCATGCACGTGTTGGGACTGAAGAAAGAAGACTTCATCCCCGAAGTCAAGGACGTGCTGGGCGTAGCAACATTCCTGCAGCTATCAGAAGGAGGACGTACATTATTTATTTAAATATAAAGATATGGCAACAAAAACATTAGACATCACGAAGGAACATTGCCCGATGACCTTCGTCAAAACCAAAATCGAATTGGCAAAATTGCAGACAGGCGACATCCTGGAGGTGCTGCTCTCTGAGGGCGAACCTCTGGACAACGTGCCCCGCAATGCAGTAGATCAG
Source organism: uncultured Prevotella sp. (assembly GCA_900319715.1). Taxonomy (GTDB): domain Bacteria; phylum Bacteroidota; class Bacteroidia; order Bacteroidales; family Bacteroidaceae; genus Prevotella. The sequence continues at coordinate 18,070 of ONPM01000036.1, read as the reverse complement.
GGATATGAAGTGCTCTCCGTAGAGCATGTAGAGGGAACAACACATAAAGTAATTATCAAGAAATAACTCATAAAAAACAAATTAACTATGGCAGATTCAAATCTTCAGCGCAGTGTAACCACTGTCACAGCCAGAAAACTGGCGACCACCACCAAGACTGCCCCTCAGATGGGTAGTATCACTCCTCGTCTTCTCCTGAAACTCCTTCCTTGGGTTCAGGTCAGTGGCGGTACCTTCCGCGTCAACCGTACCAAGGTAGAACTGAAGAAGACCGAGCGTCTGAATATCGAGTATCTGAATGGGGTTCCCTCATTTACCGCTAAGAGTCTGAAGCAGATTCCTCTGTTCTCTGCTTTCGATGATGAGATTGTGACTCGTCTGGCAAGTTCCTTCGAAACCGTCGAGGTATCCCTGGGTAACCTTTTCGTCAAAGAAGGCAAGGACAAGCAAAAGTTCTTCATTGTAGCCAGTGGTCAGGCTGAGGTCATCAACAAAGGTCCTCATGGCGAAGAGCTGCGTATCGCCTTGTTGGGCGACGGTGAGTTCTTCGGTGAGGCAGACCTCCTGAACGATGCCGCCTCCACAGTGAGCGTCCGCGCCGTCACACCTTCAGTATTCCTCTCGCTGAAACTTTCTGAATTAGAGAAGTTCATCAAGGAGGTTCCCGACTTCCGTCAGACATTCCAGAAGGCTGTCGATAAGCAGTTGCGCTTGAAGGCAACCGTCAATGACCATGGTGAGAAGCACATCGACTTGGTCAGTGGGCATGAGGAGGATAATATCATTCCGGAAACTTATATCGATTATGAGGAAAACCCCACGGAATACAGTCTCAATACCCTGCAGACCGTTGTTCGTGTACACACTCGAGTAAGTGACCTTTATAATAATCCCTACAACCAACTCGAAGAGCAATTGCGTCTCTCCATTGAAAGCATCAAAGAGCGTCAGGAATGGGAACTTATCAACAATACCCAATTCGGACTCCTTGCCTCTGTCAGTCCTGCCCATCGCATCACTACACGCTATGGCGCACCGACACCCGACGACCTTGACGAATTGCTGTCATTGGTTTGGAAGGAACCAGCTTTCTTCATTGCCCATCCACGTGCCATTGCCGCCTTTGAACGTGAGTGTACATGGCGTGGCGTACCACCTGTGACCACTGACCTCTTCGGCACGAAAGTCATCCTATGGCGCGGTGTTCCCTTGATTCCCTCTGATAAGGTAGAGGTAGAAGGACAATTCCTGACTGGTCGTGGCGTAGGAACAACGAAAATCATCCTCGTTCGCACTGGTGAGAAGAACCAGGGTGTAGTAGGTCTGCACCAGAGTGGTATCCCTGGTGAGATTGCTCCGTCGCTCAGTGCGCGCCTGATGGGTCTCGACAAATTTGGTGTCGCCTCCTATCTGTTGACCAAGTATTTCAGTCTTGCAGCATTGACCGACGATGCCATTGCTGTCCTTGAGAATGTGGAGGTAGGCTACTACCACGACTACCAGCATCGTAATAAAGTAGAGAAATAATGATAGAACTCATCAAACAAGATCTCGGATTGCCCGATACCTGTCTTTTGGACGAGATGCGTGCAGTGGTCAGCAAATATTTTGCCGACGACGAGCCACAGGATGTCTCTGCGCCAGATGATTCCCTCGTATCTCATACCCTACCGGGTGATGAAGGCTTTGGCATCGGCATTCCCGAGACTCAGAAACTGCAGGAGCTGAACTACGATGAGGCAGACACATTATCGACCGATGAGATCAAGAAGGACTTCCCCATTCTGCAACAAAAGGTGAACGGACATGATCTTGTGTGGCTTGATAATGGTGCTACGACACAAAAGCCAAACGTGGTAATTGATAAGATTTCGGATTATTACCGCAACTATAATTCGAATATCCATCGTGGTGCTCACACGCTGGCGGCGCGAGCCACTGATGCCTATGAGGAGGCACGCCAAAAGATAGCCGACTTCATCAATGCACCGTCGTCAGATAATATCGTCTTCGTACGTGGTACCACAGAGGGCATCAACCTGGTGGCACAAACCTTTGGCAGACAATACCTTGGAGCCGGTGATAACGTCATCGTCTCAGAGCTTGACCACCATGCCAACATCGTACCTTGGCAGCGTATAGCTCAAGAGCGGGGTGCTGACTTGTTGGCTATACCTACCGATAAGAACGGAGACCTTATCCTCTCGGAACTGGAGCGTCTCATCACCCCTCGTACACGAGTGGTCTCTGTAGGACATGTCAACAACACATTCGGAACTATCAATGATGTGCAACGCATCATCGATATCGCCCACTCCCACAATGTACCTGTCCTCATCGATGGGGCCCAGTCGATTGCCCATACACCTGTCAACGTGCAAACGCTGGGAGCCGATTTCTTTGTATTCTCCGGTCATAAAATCTATGGTCCTAATGGCATCGGTGCCGTCTATATCAGTCAGGAATGGCTCAATAAACTACAACCCTGGCAGGGCGGCGGCAACATGATAAAGGACGTGACGATTGAGCATACAGAGTACAATCAGGCACCAGCACGTTATGAGGCTGGTACACCTAATGTGGCAGATGCCATCGGACTGGGTGCTGCCATCGACTACGTGAGTCGTATCGGTATTCGCAATATAGAGCACCACGAACATCAACTGACAGAATATGCTCGAGAACAATTGGCACAGATTCCCGGTTTGCACCTCATTGGCAACCCAAAGAATCGTGTATCCGTTGTCTCGTTCTATTTGGAAGATATTCCAGTTCCAGAGACAGGTCAGTTGCTCGACAAAGAAGGTATTGCCGTACGTGCTGGTCATCACTGTGCTCAACCTGCTCTTCGAGCATTGGGTCATGAGATGTCAGTACGACCGACCTTTGCGCTCTATAATACACGTGAGGATGTTGACAAACTCGTCATCGCTCTACGGAAAATCGTAAATAGCAAATAATAAAAGGTATAAGAGTAAAATGGCAAAGATTATAGTAAACGGTGAGGCACAGGAGGTACAACTTCCACTCACCCTGACAGAGCTAATCAAACAAAATGATGTGCAACAACCAGAAATGGTGAGCGTGCAAGTGAACGAGGATTTCGTTGACCGTTCCGAATGGGACGGTATTCAGATCAAGGAAGGCGATACAGTTGACTTCTTGTACTTCATGGGAGGAGGGGGTGTTTAGTTCATAGTTTAGAGTTCATAGTTCATAGTTTTGTGTTATGTACGATTTTACTGAAGAGCAGATAAAACGTTACTCACGCCACATCCTTCTGCAGGACGTCGGCGTTGAGGGACAAGAGAAAATCCTGAACGCTAAGGTGCTGGTAGTGGGAGCTGGAGGCCTGGGTGCCCCCGTCTCTCTCTATCTGGCAGCCGCTGGTATCGGACGTATCGGCATTATCGATGCTGATGTCGTCGACCTTTCCAACTTACAACGACAAATCATTCATTTTACAAAGGACGTAGGAATTCCTAAGGTGGAGAGCGCTAAGGAGAAGATTCTTGCCATCAACCCTGATGTAAAGGTAGATACCTTCCGCGAGTTTCTCTATTCAGGTAATGCGCTCGACATCATCAAAGAGTATGACTTCGTTGTCGATGGCACAGACAATTTCCCCGTAAAGTTTCTCATCAACGACGCCTGTGTGATGGCTGGCAAGCCTTTCTCACACGGAGGCATCTTGCGCTTCAACGGACAAACATTTACACATGTGCCAGGTTCTGCCTGCTATCGTTGCTTCTTCAAGGAGCCGCCTCCTACGGGTGTTGTTCCTACTTGCTCACAAGCAGGTGTCTTAGGTGCTATTGCTGGAATGCTTGGTACCATACAGGCCGCTGAGACTCTGAAATATTTCACAGGCGTTGGCGAACTGTTGACCAACCGTCTTTTGACCTTCGATGCCAAGACCATGCAGTTCCGCACCATTCCCGTTAAACAACGTTCCTCGTGCGACATCTGTGGCGAACATCCTACCATCACGGAGTTGATAGACTACGAACAGGCCGCTTGCGACCTCAAGAATCACTAAAAGATATGAAGATAGAACAACATGTGATAGACGAACTGATAGCACAGGCTCAGAAGGATGCCCCCAATGAGACCTGTGGCTATCTGTTAGGTATAGATAATGTGGTCACCGAAAACTACTGGATGGAAAATATCGACCATTCCCCTGAGCATTTTTCCTTTGCACCTAAAGATCAGTTTGCTGCCTTAAAATATGCACGCTCGAAAGGACTGAGGATTCTTGCCAACTGGCATAGCCATCCCGCCTCACCCTCACGCCCCTCGCAAGAGGATCTTCGCCTTGCCAACGACCCTACCATCCGCTATGCCATTCTCTCGCTGCATGAGGGCATCCACCTCAACTCCTTTAAAATACTGAATGGCGAGGTGATTGACAAGGAACAGCATCTCTAAACATATACCGAATATATGGTATATAAAAATGCCATGCAAAGGGTATTGTGGGAATGAAGATTTCGCCGTACCTTTGCATCGTCGAAAGGACATAAAAAAACAAAGTAGTAAAATTAATAAAAAAAGTAAGAGTTATGAAAACAATGATGAATCAAATGCGAATGTGTTGCTGTTGTTGTAGCAGCATGCAGATGTCGAACAATGACAAGGAGGAGAGGAGTAACCAACACATTATTAATATATATAAAGAACGAAAGAAATATGAAGAAGTCAATATTTACAATAGCATTGCTCTTAGGGCTGCAAGTTAGCCAAACAGTAGGAGCACAGAACGAGCAGGTAACCCTTCGCGTACAGAATGCCGTACGTCCATTGGTAGAGAAATGGGTTGCCGAGTATCAAAAAACCAACCATAACACCACCTTCCAGATAGTTTCAGGAAAACCAACCAACACAGAACATCAGATATCATTTGTTACCGAACAGGACGCCGAAGCCGTATTCTTCGCTCGCTATGCCGTATTGCCTATCACCGTCAAGGATTCTGAGGCAGCCAAACTCTTAGGCAGCAAGCGACTGAATGCCAAGAAACTGAAGAGTCTTTTCTTCGTCAAGGACGAATTTGACGACACGAAGGAAAGCAAGACCGAGCAGGCACTTCATATCTACACAGGTAACAGTCAGCAGTCGGCCTCACGCACTTGGGCCAACAATTTCAAGCAGGAGACAAGTAATTACAAAGGTAAGAAGATTTCAGGCGACGACAGTTTCATCAACACAGCCATCAGCCGCGATCCACTGGGAGTAGCCGTCAATTCTCTCTCCAACATCTTCGATTTGCAAAGCCGTCAACTGCGCCAGAATCTGGCCATCATACCGCTTGACATCGACAAGCACGGCAAGCAGATATTGGAAGAGGGACGTCTCGACGACGTTATCCAGTTGCTGGAACAAGAGCACTTTGCAGAGATTCCTACAGGCAAGATTGGTGTGGAATACGACCATCACGACTCACAGCTCAACGCATTCGTTCGCTGGATATTGACTGATGGCAACAAGTATATCCATGAATACGGACTGCTGCAACTCACACCGAAAGAACTAACCGCTCAGCTGCACCGCGCTGAACAGCAAGACCTTGCACAGAAATAACCAGTAAGACAGAAAGGGTAAAAAGATGAAAACAAGATTAGTACTATTTCTAATAGTGCTGGCTACGGTTGTGCCGTCAGCCGCACAGACCACCATAACGGGCCACATTGCAGATGCCCGCACCGGAGAATCACTCATCGGAGCATCCGTGGTTCCCAAGTCAAGCAACGAACTGGGTGCCGTAACAGATATTGACGGTAACTTCACCTTGGTAACCAACGTAGAGCTGCCCCTCACCCTGAGCGTTCAATACGTCGGATACCGCCCTCAGGAGGTTGATGTTTACGATGCTTCAGAACCTGTCGATATCCAGTTGAACGACAATGCCAGCCGTCTGAACGAGGTAGTCGTTATCGGCTATGGTGAGCAGAAGCGACTCGAACTCACCAGTGCTATCTCCAGTGTCGGCGGCGACGTATTACGCCAGCAGAACAACTCGGTAGAAAGTGCCCTGCAGGGAGCAGTAGCCGGTCTTAACGTCACCCAGACCAGCGGTCAGCCCGGTGCTGCCAGCATCATCCGCATCCGTGGCGGTAACTCCATCACCGGTGGTAACGAACCACTCTATGTCATCGACGGATTCATCGTCTATAACGATCCTGCCTCCACCCGTACAGGTGCCAAGACAAGTGATGCCACACTCGATCCCCTGGCGTTCCTGAATCCTGCCGATATCGAGAGCATCGAGGTGTTGAAGGATGTGTCTGCAACGGCTATCTATGGTACTCGCGGTGCCAATGGTGTCATCATCATTACCACCAAGAAAGGCTCTCATGGTCGTAACAACATCACCTACAATGCCACTTTCGGATGGAGCACCATTGGCAAAAAGCTGAATTTCCTCAATGCACAGCAGTGGACCGACATCTGGCACGAACTCTACCAGAACGGTGAACTGGGTTACGATCTCGACAATCCCACTCGCAGTTACGACTGGCAGAGCGAGGCACTCCGCACCGGTTTCCAACAGGAGCACCAGCTGTCGTTCGTGGGTGGTGACGAAATCTCACGCTATAGCATCAGCGCCAGCTACAAGAATCAGAACGGTATCCTGAAAGGTACGGGACTCACCCGCTATGCCGGACGTGTGAATTACGAGCGAAACATCCTGAAAAACCTGCTTGTGGGTGTCAACGCCAATGCTGCCTTCAACAAAGTGACAGGTGTTGCCGACAACAGTGGCAGCATGTTCTCACCCAGCCCCTGGGTGGCAGCCATCTCGCACACGCCCTATACATCTATCTACAATGCTGACGGTTCGTACAACTATGCCCCTACCCCAACGAGCGTCGATATCTATAACGGACGTGTGGGCAACCCCATCAGCGACTTGGAGAACACCAAGGCAGAGACAGAAAACACCCGTGTCATCGGTACCGGATTCGCTGAGTTTACCGTCATTCCGCAATTGAAACTGAAAGCAAGCATAGGTGCCGACATCTCAAATACCCGCCAGAACTACTACGCCCCCTCCTACACCACAGGCGGACTGGCTAACAACGGCTATGCCTCAGTAGGTCAGACAAAGACCACTACATGGCAGACGGAATACACTGCTACCTATAGCAATGTCTTCAAGCGCGTCCACTCTCTTACCGCCCTGTTGGGCTATACCGCACAGCATACCGACCGCAGCAGTGTTGCCACCACATCCTATGGTTTCAGCAACGATGCCACCGGATATGACAATCTGGGAGCTGCAGCCACCACCCTGCCATCAGTCAGCAGTCACTACATCTCTACACTGCAGTCATGGATTGGTCGTGTGAACTATAGCTTCGACTCACGCTACAATGCCTCGCTCACCCTGCGTGCCGACGGTTCGAGCCGTTTTGCCAAAGACCATCGCTGGGGATGGTTCCCCTCGCTGGGTCTCTCATGGAATATCGACCGCGAAAAGTGGCTCCATCTTGGCAAGAGTGTTGACTTCATCCAACTGCGTGCCTCTGTCGGTACGGTGGGTAATCAGGAGATTGGCGACTACCAGTTTGCAGCCAATGTGGTGCCACGTACGGTGATTATCAACAACCAGAAGGCTACCAGCTATATCATCGAGAATAAGTCGAATGCCGATTTGAAGTGGGAAACTACCACATCTTACAATATCGGTCTGAGCACCGGTTTCTTCCAGAACCGCCTCACGGTGACCCTCGATGCTTATTACAAGAAAACGAAGGACTTGCTTCTCGACGTGCCCATCGAACAAGTGACTGGTTTCTCCACCGTGCTTCGCAATGTGGGTTCAGTTACCAACAAAGGTATAGAGTTAGAAGTTGGCGGCATACTGATTGACAACAAGAAATGGAAATGGAATGTCAATGCCAATATCGCTCATAACAAGAACGAAGTGACCAGTCTGGGCGACTCAGAGTATTTCCTTCCCGACTTCGCATCAGTAGGTACCCTGCAGTATATCAACCCACTGATTGTGAAAGTAGGCGAACCCCTCGGCACCTTCTACGGCTATCGCTTCAAAGGCATCATCCAGTCGGACGAAGACCTCACCCAGCTGCCTTCGCAGACCATCTCAACCGTAGAGCCTGGCAATCCGAAGTTCGAGGATGTGAATAACGACGGTGTCGTCAACGAACAGGACCGTGTGGTACTCGGCAACATCCAACCCAAGTTCACCTATGGTTTCAACACCAAGGTGGCATACAAGAACTGGGACCTCTTCGTGAGCATCAGCGGCAGCTATGGCAACAAGCTCTTCAATGCACTTGCCTGCCGACTGGACCGTGGCAACGGATATTACTATAACCCACTGGCTGAGGTTGCTGACCGATGGACGCCAACCCATCCCAGCAATACCATCCAGAAGGCCACCAGCGCCACCTCCATCTATGCCGACGACCGCTTTGTGGAGAATGCCAGCTACCTGAAGTTCCGCAATATCCAGCTGGGTTATACCCTGCCTGTTCCACAAATAACTAAGGATGCCAAGTTGCGCCTGTACGTATCACTGCAGAACTTCTTCACCATCACCAATTATTCAGGCTACGATCCCGAGGCCAACCGCAACGGCATCGACGAGACGAGTGCCCTCTATCAGGGTGTAGACTATGGTGCCTACCCTGCCGCCAAGACCGTACTCGTAGGATTCAACATCACATTATAAAAGATTAGCGTTATGAAAAAGAGATATTTTAATTATATATTGGCTACAGGCCTGCTGTTCAGCAGCTGCGCCGACCTCGACCAGACGTCCATCAGTTCCATTGATAAGGATAATTTCTATCAGAGCAAGGACGATATCGAAACAGCCATCAATGGCATCTATCAGGAGTTTACGGTTGACGGTTTCTATGGCATGTTCAACAACCAGAGCATCTATATCAACGACCTGCAGACCGACTATGTGAAAGCCGGCGCGCAAACCAACTCTGCTCACATCCGCGAACTCAGCAACTTTGCTGTTCAGCCTACCAACGTCTTCGTAAGTTATGCCTGGGAAGAGCACTACACGGCTATCAACCGTGCCAACGTGGTAATTGACAAGGTGACGGATGCTTCGTTCCTCGACGAGCAGTCGAAACAGAACTATATCAACGAGGCCCGTTTCCTGCGTGGGTTCATGTATTTCAATCTGGTGCGTTACTTCGGCGGTGTACCCATTGTGCTCCACGACGGTGATGGCGAAGGTGCCCCACGTAACACGATTGACGAGGTGTATGAGCAGATTGTAGCCGACCTGACGGCTGGCGAGCAACTGCCTGCCAACTATACCACTCTCGACAGCAAGGCATCGTCGCTTGCAGCCTCAGCACTGCTCTCAAAGGTTTACCTGGTCTGGGCACAGACGCTGACTGAGAAAGGCAAAGCCAATCAGCACGACTTCTACCAGAAGGCCATCAACTATGCCGACAAAGTGATCAGCTCCAACAAATACAGTCTCCTCGACAAGTTCATCGACAACTGGTCGGTCGACAAGAAGCACGGACCTGAACACATCTTCACCATTGAACACGACCGCACCATCAATGGCAACGTGTCAGGCCACTGCACCTTTGCCACCAACTGGGACAATGCCGAGCCCGTGCTACTGGCTACCAGCGACAAGTATTACGAACAGACCGACCCACGCGACCAGCGTCGTGACGGTTCGTGGGCCAAGAAACTCTATAACCCCAACACAGGCGAGGACTTCGTTTTCACCATCCCCCGCTTCCGCAAGTACATCGATTCGCTGAACTATGCCAATACGGCATCTCCAGGTAACTCTGCAGGTCAGTCGATCAACACGGCCATCATCCGCTATGCAGAGATCCTGCTCATCAAGGCTGAGGCAGAGAATGAACTAAACGGTCCGACCGCAGCTGCCTACGATGCCATCAATCAGGTGCGCCGTCGTGCCTACTGGAGTCCTTATGACAATGTTCAGAACACCCCTTCCGACGGTTCTGCCCTCGAGCTCTCCGGCCTCTCACAGGCTGAGTTCCGCGAACGTCTGCGCGAAGAGCGCCGTCTGGAGTTCGTACTCGAGGGACAACGCTGGTTTGACCTCATCCGTTGGCATATCCTCGTGAAATATGTCAAGGCTAATACGCCTTCTGATGCAGAGACACTGGGTACCAAAACAACCAAGATACAGAATGTATCAAAGAAAAACTACCTGTTGCCATTGCCTCTGGAACAACTGATTCTGAATCCGAGCCTGGAACAGAACTGGGGCTATAGCGGAGAAACGGGCGACGGCCCTTATGGACCAGAATATGAATAATTGAGAATTGAGAATTAAATAATTAAAAATGAATAAACAAGATTATGAAACAGATTGTAAAAACCACATTGGCAGTCATTGCACTTGCCACCTTAACCAGTGAAATAGCCGTTGCACAGCAACAAGTAGCCAAAAATCGTCGTGAGCGCATCCTGCAGGTGCTAGATCAGAGCCGTCCTAACACTTACGTGCCTGCAGGTTTCTTCCTCCATTTCGAGAATAAGCTCGGACGCAAGGCGGTTCAAGACCACAAGGACTTCTACCGTGCCACCAACATGGACTTCGTAAAGGTGTTCTATGAAATCAGTGTTCCGCAGATAGACATCAAGAGCGGCAAGGACTGGGAGAAGGTGCCCGTCTATAGCGAGGCTTTCTTTGCCCCACAGGTGGCTGTTATCGAAGACCTTGCCCGTGAGTTCGGCAAAGAGGCTTTCATCCTGCCTACCGTTTACTCTCCCCTCGCCCTGGCTCACCAGACGTTGGGTCGAGGCAAAGACCTGAAGAAGTTGGCTGAGGAGAATCCCGAGGCTTTCGGTAAGGCCATCAAGAACCTCTCACTCTCTATCGAGAACTACCTGCGCTCAGCCCGCAAGCATGGTGCCGACGGATTCTATGTTTCAAGTCAGGGCGGCGACGGCAACTCACTGTCACCGAAAATATGGCAGGACCAAGTACGCAAGTGGGACAAGCACGTTTCTGAGGTTGCCAACGAGATTGGCGAAATCAACATCCTGCACATCTGCGACTACGGCACACCGTTCAAGAATGCCGATGCACTCTATGCCTTTGCCGACTATCCTGCCAGTATCATCAACGTGCCCTTGAACTTCTCCGATGGTTCTACCCTTAATCTGAAGGAGGCGCAGCAGCGCTTTGGCCGTCCTATCTTCGGTGGTTTGGAGCGCCTGGGCGTCATCGCTACAGGTTCTGTAGAGGAAGCCAAGAAAGCCGTCGATAAGGTGCTGGAGAATGCATCGCCCAACTTCATTCTGGGTGCCGACTGCACCGTACCTGGCGATACCGACTGGGAGAAACTGCGTGCCGTCATTGATTATGCGCACACTTGGCGCCTGACTCACAAGAAGTAAAGCCACTCTTGGCAGAACGTAGCTGCTGACGGTACAACTATTGGCACGAAGGACCACCGCAAACCAGCATTGGACTATAGAAAGAGTGAAAAATAAACCATATCATAAATTTAAAAAACTATACAATGATGAAAAAGAATCTAACTGTTTTTGCATTGGCTGCACTCGCACTCACAGCTTGTTCTACACAGCAAGCCGACGAGCAGCCCAACAAGAGAGACCTCATTGAGCGCATACTCGACCAATCAAAAGCACCAGACGTAATACCTGCAGCCTTTTTCCACCATTTCCCCGATAAATTCGGACCGAAGGCAGTAGAGGAGCACTTTGCTTTCTTTAAAGCCACCAACAACGACATATTGAAGGTGCAGTACGAGACGCTGCCACCAAAATGGGAGATTAAGACTGCCGAGGACTTTGCCAAGGTACAAGAGCTGACAGAAGACTACTTCGAGCCACAGCTAAAAGTGATAGAAGAGTTGGCCAAACAGCAGAAAGACTCAGCCTTGATTATACCAACGGTATATTCACCACTGCTCATACTGCATCAGGCAGCCGGCAAAGAGGTGGACGAGGTTATCAAGCAAAACCCTGCTGCTGCAGAGCCTGCCTTCGAGAAACTGGCCAAGAGCATAGCCACCTACATCCGCGCAGCTCGTGAACGTGGTGCTGATGGATTCTATGTCTCGTCACATGGCGGTAATGTAGAGTTCTTCGGTCAGGATTCTGAGGTATGGACGAAGTATCTTCGCAAGTGGGACAAATACATTTCTGAGGTTGCTGATTCTGTAGCCCCTCTGAACATCCTGCATATATGCGGAGGCGAGTATAAGGATCTTGATGCATGGGCAGACTATCCTGGTACCATCATCAACCTTCCGGAGTTTGATGTAAAGAAGCTTCGTCACGCTCAGGAGGTATTCAAGCGTCCCATCCTCGGAGGACTCGATCATCGCGGAGTACTCATCAACGGAACACTTGAAGAGCTATTGGCTCATGTCGATACTGTACTTACAGAAGGACCTCAGAATCTGATTCTCGGTGCTAACTGCACAGTACCTGATTCTACATCCAGCGAGCGTCTGCGTGCTGTTGTCGACTATGTTCACAACTGGCGCCAGACTCATAAGAAGTAAAAGAACTTTCAAAAGTTATGCAAGGACATGAAAGATAAACGAATAGTATTTGTAATTGTGCTCTTTTTGGGGGTGTTGTTTTCTGCTTGCAGTGGAAGCGGAAACGACGAGAACGTACCCATCAACATCCCCACGGGCGATAATGATGTGTGCTGCTCCCAAGACGATGAAATACTCATCTCTCAGATTCTTGCAGCATACAATGAGGTGACAGGATTGTCAAGACAAAGCGCAGGAGACTATACTGTAAAGGTCTATGCACGGACAGCTACTTTGCAGGTAGGCTACAACGATATCTACTTTACGGTTGAGAAGACCGGCAGTGGCCGCCACGTGAAAGACTTTACAGTTAGCGACCTGTCACCTTTGATGGACATGGGGATGATGAAACACAGCACCCCCATAGCCAACAAACTGGATCAGATAGAGAGCTTTCCCATCTATCACACTTGGGTGGCTCCGCTGATGGCTGGCGAATGGACGCTGTCGTTCAACTATCGCATCAAGGACCTCAAAGGTACATTCTCCGGAGGAACCATTACGATTGAGCCGACGCCTAACGAGCAGGTATGGATCAAGTCGTTTAAATGGAACGACGTAACCTACTACCTCACCCTTGCCCAGCCACAGGATCTGAAGACTGGTGTCAATCCCTTGCGTGCCTACATTTCGAAAAAGGGCGACGACGGAACCCTACCCTATCTCCCTGCATCTGAGACATTCACGATTGACATCTACCCCACCATGCCTGACATGGGCAACCATACCTCACCCAATAACGAACCGCTCATCCGACAGGAGGACGGTAGCTATAAGGGGCAGCTGAACCTCACGATGACAGGCGTCTGGGACATCCATCTCCATGTGAAGGATGCTGCGGGCAATACGGTAGCCGGCGGTGAGGAACTGAGTGGCCTGTATTGGACTATTTCCATTTGATTTTTCAGATTTCTGTTATATATCAGGTACAGATGATTTCATTGTTAATTTCTCTCGGAATGTTATGTTCCCAAGACACAGTTCACAAGGAGACGACCATCGACGAGGTGGTCGTTTCTTCAACAATAGGCTCAGGGAAAAAGGCAGTCAGCAAAGGACGTATAGCCAGTATCGATGAACATCTGGCTAAACTGTCGAAAGTTGAAATGGTGCGTCGTGGCACTTATGCCTGGGAGCCCGTGGTCAATAACATGGCCACCGAGCGCGTCTCAACGACAATTGACGGTATGAAGATATTCTATGCCTGTACCGATAAAATGGACCCTGTGACATCTTATGTGGAGAGCAGTAACCTGCAGCGCATCAGTCTGAACTCAGGCTTGGACGGCAATCCACAGGCGACAGGCAACATCGGAGGCAGCATAGACCTGAAACTGCGTCGCGTGGGCTTTGACGCCAAGTCTTCCGAATACAATGCCTCGGTAGGTTACGAGTCGAATGGAAACGTACAAGTTTACGGAGCTGACGCCGCCTTCTCAACCCATCGTTTCTATACCAACTTCGGTGTATTCTACCGACACGCCGGCAACTATAAGGCAGGTGGAGGCAAGACGGTTGACTTCTCGCAGTTTCAGAAAACCAATGCTTTTGCCAACATCGGATGGCAGCATGCCGACGACCACATCATAGAGGCCACCTTCATCTACGACATTGCGAAAGATATCGGTTATCCGGCTTTGGCAATGGACGTTAAGAAGGCTGAGGGCATCATTGCCTCACTGGCTTATCGGCGCGAGCATCTGAGCAAGTTGTTTCATCGCTGGGAAACTAAGGTGTACTACAACCACATCACCCATAACATGGATGACACGAAGCGTCCCAACGTGCTAATTCACATGGATATGCCTGGCAAGAGTCAGACGGCAGGCCTCTACAGTCTGCTACAGGGCACTAAGGGCAAGCACTACTTCCAGCTGAACTACGATGCCTATTACAACAAACTATTTGCCGACATGACCATGTATCCCGAAGGCGGACAGCCCATGTATATGCTCACCTGGCCTGACGTCGGGACTTTCAATACGGGGCTGGCGCTGACGGACGACATCACGCTTGACCTTCACCACCACCTCCGCCTGTCAGTCAAAGGCGCATGGCAGCATCAGCAAATCAACAGCGACGAAGGCTACCAGGCGCTGAACATCTATTTCCCAGGCATGGATAAGGGCAACTCCAGCTTTATCGGACGACTGGCTGTCAGCTATGCCTACAAGCACAGCGGTTGGACTTTAGCCATTGGTACCGGTTACGGCACGCGAGCCCCGACGGTTACGGAGAGTTACGGTTACTTCCTGAACAACACCTTCGACAAGTACGACTATATCGGCAACCCCTACCTGAAGAACGAGAAAGCTGTCGAGGTCAACACTTCGGTAGAATGGAAGAACACCAGCCTGTCGTTCAAGGTTGAGACCAACGCATTCTTCTTTCAGGATTACATCATCGGCAGACCCGACACACGTCTCTCGCCTATGACCATCGGTGCTGCTGGTGTAAAAATCTATCAGAACCTGAAGAACGCCAGGATTGTCAATGTAGCGCTGACGTCCAACTGCCAACCAGTCAGCTGGCTGCTATGGGAAAATCACCTCACTTACAGCTATGGCAAGGAAAGCACTGAAGCTCGTCTGCCGCTGATAGCTCCTTGGTCATACTTGGGCAATCTGCGTTTCCGATGGCACAACCTCGAGGCTGAGGGCGGGGTGCGCATGGCCGCCCATAATAGTCATTGCGGCACAGAATACGGTGAGACGCCCACAGAGGGCTATGCCGTCTGGCACCTGAACGTCGGGGGACACTTCCAGCTAGGCAAACTCGGAACAGACATACACTTAGGCGTTGAGAATCTGTTCGACCGCCACTATTCCACCTATGCTGACTGGAACCACATTCCCCAGAAAGGCCGTAACTTCTATGCGAATATAACTTTCCAGTTATGAAACCATGTGATGGAAAAATACCACAGTGTTGGTATTTCCGCAATATGATTTTCTTTATAACTTTGCAGTCGAATAAATAAAGCAATATGAAAAAAACAGTAATTTGGATAGGAGCACTCGTCGTGGGTGCCATATTAGGACTGTTGGGACTTGACAGGATCAATGATTTGATGGATTTCATAGCCACCGTCTATGTCCGGCTGTTCCAACTGCTGGCCGTACCAACCATTGTATTGGCTATCACAACAACACTGGCAACACTGGGAAGCGGACCGGATGCCGGACGCATCTTCCGCCACACCATCAGCTATACGCTGCTCACCACCATTGTGGCAGCAGCAGTAGGCTTGTTACTCTATGTCATTATCGCGCCAGGCAACATGCAACTGCCCGTAGCAGACAGCGAACTGCCTATATTCCTCGAAGGCAATGTCCTGTCGCTTTTGATATTGGCAGCTGCCATCGGTATTGCACTCTCGCAGATTGCCGATACGCCCCAGAAGAAAACGGTAGTAAACTTTCTGCAGGGTGTGCAGGAAGTGTTGTTCACGCTCATCCGTGGTTTGATAGTCATTCTCCCTGTAGGTATCGTGGCATTTGCCGCCCAGCTAAGTGCCCAGCTCAGCGCCGGTGTCATTGCCGATTCACTGGGGAAATATGTGGCTGTGGTCTTAGGGGGCAACCTATTGCAGTTCTTCGTGGTGCTGCCCTTCTTCCTGTTGACTCGCCACCTGAACCCTATCCGCGTGATGTCGAAGATGACACCTGCCATCCTGACGGCACTCTTCACCAAGAGCAGTGCCGCAACACTGCCCGTCACGATGGAGACAGCCGAGAAACGGTTGGGCATACAGCCAAAGGTGGCTCGCTTCGTGTTGCCTATCTGCACCACCATCAACATGAACGGTTGTGCAGCCTTCATATTGGTGACATCATTGTTTGTGATGCAACAGGGAGGCATAGAACTCACTTGGCCCACCATGCTGACATGGTTGCTCATCTCGGTGGTGTCGGCCATCGGCAATGCGGGCGTTCCCATGGGATGCTATTTCCTCACCCTATCGCTGATGTCGGGCATCAACGCACCTATTGCCGTCTTGGGAATCATACTGCCCATCTATACCATCATCGACATGGTAGAGACTGCCGTTAACGTGTGGAGCGATTCGTGTGTCTGCGCCATGACCGACCACGACCTCAAGGACAGAAGCTAAGCGTCACTCCCTCATCCGTCACTTCCAGTTCTGCCTCGCTGCCTACCAGCATGGGGAAGTTGCGCATATGGCGGTGACCTACCGGGAAATCATAGCAAACGGGAATGGCATATTTCCGCAAATACTCATGAAACATATAGTTCATGTCGGGAAATGTGTTGGGAATAATCTTATAACTTGAGAACTGGCCGATGATGATGCCCTTCACATGCGACATGAGTCCACGCACCTCAATATTGTGCAACATCCGGTCAACCTTTGTCATACTCTCGCCTGTGTCCTCGACAAAGAGGATGATATCGGGCAACAGCAGCGGGTCGTAGTCAGAACCTGCCAGTCCGTGCATCACCGACATATTGCCACCCACCAATAATCCACGTGCCTTGCCTACCTGGTTGAGCGGATGCGAAGCCACATGGTAGGTAGGCATATCGCCCATCATCATGTGGCGCAAGGCCTGACTCACGGTATCCTTGCCCTCGTAAGTACCAAGGGCATGACACATCGAACCGTGAATGCCCACATTGCCGGCACAGGCCTCGGCACTGAGCAAGGCAGTGATGTCGCTGAAACCGATGAGCAGTTTGGGATATTTCCTGAAGACTTCGGGTTTCAGTTCGCACAGCAGATGGACGGCACCATCGCCTCCCCTTGAACACATGACAGCCTTCACCTGCGGATTGGTCAGTGCCCACAGCAAGTCGTCGCGACGTTCACGGATGCTACCGGCAAAACCCCGATAGTCATTCAGCGCATGGCGACTCACCACACAGTGGAAGCCCCATTGTTCCAAGGTACGGATTCCCCCGTTAATGGTGGCAGTATCCGTAGCACTCGAAGGCGATATGATAGCTATCGTGTCACCCTCGTGCAGCCACTGCGCCCTGACAGGCAGCAGCGCCAGCGCCATTATCCAAGCCAACAGGAAACGTTTCATGGTGCGAAGATAACAAAAAAAAATCGCAACTCCAAAGGAGTCACGACCTTTTTTCTTTCATTCCATGCGGAGACTTACTTCACTTTGAGCTTCGCTCGAACTTGCTCTCGCTCGGAAGAATTCGAACACGTTCGATTCTTCACTTACTTATCCGCAACTTTGGCTACGATAGCCTTGAAAGCCTCAGGGTTGTTCATAGCCAGGTCGGCGAGCACCTTGCGGTTGATCTCGATACCAGCCTTGGCGAGTTTACCCATCAGAACTGAGTAGCTCATACCCTCCAGACGAGCGGCAGCGTTGATACGCTGAATCCACAGGGCGCGGAAGTTACGCTTCTTGTTCTTACGATCGCGGTAAGCGTAGGTAAGACCCTTCTCCCAAGTGTTCTTGGCTACTGTCCAAACATTCTTGCGGGCACCAAAGTAACCGCGAGTGAGTTTCAGAATTCTTTTA